>NZ_SMKC01000013.1 GCF_004348315.1 Streptomyces sp. 8K308
CGCTCACCCCGCCTGACGCCCCGACGCGCCCTGCCGCCTGTCTCCGCCAGGCCATGCCCCGCGTCCGGCCGCGCCCATCGGCGTGCCCGGGTGCCCGACTGTGACGGAATCCCAGTGATCACGACTTCGGACCTGACCAAGGTCTACCGCTCGCGCGGCCGCGAGGTCACCGCCCTCGACGGCGTCGACCTGCACGTACGCCCCGGCGAGGTCTACGGCGTCATCGGCCGCAGCGGCGCGGGCAAGTCCACGCTCATCCGCTGCCTCAACCTGCTGGAACGCCCCACGTCGGGCACCGTGACCGTGGGCGGCCAGGACCTCACCGCACTCGCCGGCCGGCGCACTCACCGCGCCGGCCGGCCGCTGCGTGAGGCGCGCACCCGGATCGGGATGATCTTCCAGCACTTCAACCTGCTGTCGTCCCGTACCGTGCGCGGCAACGTCGAGCTGCCGCTCGAGGTCCTCGGCCTCACCCGCCGCGAGCGCGCCCGCAAGGCCATGGAGCTCCTCGACCTCGTCGGCCTCGCCGACAAGGCCCGCGCCTACCCGGCCCAGCTCTCCGGCGGCCAGAAGCAGCGCGTCGGCATCGCCAGGGCGCTGGCCGGCGACCCCAAGGTCCTGCTCTCCGACGAGGCCACCTCGGCCCTCGACCCGGAGACCACCCGCTCCGTGCTCCGGCTGCTGCGCGACCTCAATCAGCAGCTGGGCCTCACCGTGCTGCTGATCACGCACGAGATGGACGTGGTCAAGGCCGTCTGCGACTCCGCCGCCCTCATGGAGTCCGGCCGGATCGTGGAGTCCGGCATCGTCTCCGAGCTGCTGGCCACCCCCGGATCCCGGCTGGCCCACGAGCTGTTCCCGGTCGGCGGCGCGCCGGCCGTCGACGACCGCACCGTCGTCGACGTCACCTTCCACGGCGACACCGCGGGCCGGCCCGTCATCTCCCAGCTCTCCCGCGGCCACGGCATCGACGTGTCCATCCTCGGCGCCGCCATGGACACCGTCGGCGGACGCCAGGTCGGCCGGATGCGGATCGAGCTGCCCGGCCCCGTCGAGAGCAACGCCGCACCCCTCGCCTTCCTGCGCGAGCAGGGCCTCACCGTCGAGCTCCCCGAGCCGACCGCGACCACCACAGCACCGGCCGGGCTCCCCGCGGCCGAACTCACCGGAGAGGGCGCCTGATGACCTGGGACGAGATGCGCCCACTGCTCGAACAGGGCACCATCGACACCCTCTACATGACCGGCTGGTCCACCCTGATCGCCGTCCTCGGCGGCCTGCCGCTCGGCGTGCTGCTCGTGCTCACGGACCGCGGCGGCGCGCTCCAGAACGCGGTGGTCAACAAGGCCATCGGCGTCGTCGTGAACATCGGCCGCTCCCTGCCGTTCATCATCCTGATGGTCGCGCTGATCCCGGTCACCCGCGCCGTCGTCGGCACCGCCATCGGCCCCACCGCCGCCATCGTGCCGCTCGCCATCGGCGCCATCCCCTTCTTCGCCCGGCTGGTCGAGACCGCCGTGCGCGAGGTCGACCACGGCCTGATCGAGGCGGCCCACGCCATGGGCGGCGGCACCTGGACCGTGGTGCTCAAGGTGCTGCTCCCACAGTCCCTGCCCTCCCTGGTCGCCGGCCTGACCACCACCGTGATCGCCGTCATCGGCTACTCGGCGATGG
This sequence comes from Streptomyces sp. 8K308, assembly GCF_004348315.1. GTDB lineage: Bacteria > Actinomycetota > Actinomycetes > Streptomycetales > Streptomycetaceae > Streptomyces. The sequence goes on from NZ_SMKC01000013.1 coordinate 1,675, forward strand.
CCGGCGCCGTCGGCGGCGGCGGGCTCGGCTCACTGGCCCTGGTCTACGGCTACCAGCGCTTCGAGGACGGCTTCACGCTCATCACGGTCGCCGTCCTCGTCGTCATCGTGACCGTGATCCAGCTCCTCGGCGATGGCGCCGTGCGGCTGCTCGCCCGCCGCGAAAGAGCCTCCACCTGAGCGTGGCCGCCCACCCGGCGACCGCGCGCACTTATCACCACGAATATCGAAGAAAGGCACTTTTCGTGCGTATTGGCAACGGAAACCCCGTCCGGGCCGGCGTCCTGTTCGCGGCCACCACCGCGCTCGCCCTCGGCCTCGTCGCCTGCGGCACCGACTCCGACCCCGAGGCCGGCGGCGACAGCGGCGACCAGGCCGACGCCAGCGGCCCCCTCACGGTCGCGGCCAACCCCGTCCCACACGCGCAGATCCTGGAGTTCGTCCGGGACAACCTCGCCGAGGACGCCGGCCTCGACCTCGAGGTGCGCGAGTTCAGCGACTACGTGCTCCCCAACACCGCCGTGCAGAGCGGCGAGGTGGACGCCAACTACTTCCAGCACAAGCCCTACCTCGACCAGTTCAACGCGGACCAGGGCACCGACATCGTCCCGGTGATCAACGTCCACCTCGAGCCGCTCGGCCTCTACTCCGACTCGGTCACCAGCGCCGACGAGCTCGGCGAGGGATCCACCATCGCGATCCCCAACGACGCGACCAACGAGGGCCGCGCCCTCCACCTCCTCGCCGAGAACGGTCTGATCGAGCTCAACGAGGGCGTCGGCGCCGAGGCCACCCTGAACGACATCGCCGACGACCACGGCATCACCTTCCAGGAGCTCGAGGCCGCCACCCTGCCGCGCGCCCTCGAGGACGTGGACGCCGCGATCATCAACGGCAACTACGCGCTCGAGGCCGACCTCGCCCCCGCCGAGGACGCCATCGTCCTGGAGTCGGCCGAGGACAACCCCTACGCCAACTTCCTCGCGGTCCGGGCCGGCAACGAGGACGACCCCCGGGTCCAGACCCTCGCCGAGCTGCTCAACTCCGACGAGGTGCGGCAGTTCATCGAGGACGAGTACGACGGCTCCGTCGTCCCCGCCTTCGGCGCCCCGGCCTCCTGACCCCGGCCGAACCGCCCCAACTCCCGGGCCCCGGCGACCAGCCGGGGCCCGGCGCTGTCCCGCCGGCCGGTGATACTGCATGCTGTCCCTTCTGACCCCAGGCATGGAGCGGCCCATGACACCCACCTTCCCCGACGTCTCCATCAGCACCGATCGGCTGGTGCTGCGCCCGTTCGAGGAGGCGGACATCCCCGAGCTCGCGGACATGATGAACGACGAGCTGACCGCGGCCTGGACCTCAGTCCCCAACCCTTACACCCCCGCCGACGCCCGCGAGTGGATCACCCGGGGCGCGCCCGCGGAACGCACCTCGGGCCGCGGTATCGTGCTGGCCGTCGACGAGCTCCTCACCCACCGGCTCGTCGGCACCCTCCATCTCAAGAACACCAACTGGCACACGCTCACCAGCGAGGTCGGCTATGTCGTCGGCCCCTGGGCCAGAGGGGAGGGCTACGCCGCCGAGTCCGTCCTGGCCATCGCCCAGTGGCTGTTCCACGACCAGAAGTTCGAGCGCCTCGAACTCCGCACCGCGGCCGGCAACACCGCCTCCCAGCAGGTCGCCCAGAAGATCGGCTGCGTCAGCGAGGGCGTCCTGCGCAACGCGCTGATAGTGCGATCCCGCACGGAGGACGGCGGTTGGACCGACATCCGCACCGACCTCATCGTCTGGGGGCTGCTCCCCGAGGATCTGGAGGACGCGCATCCCACCGCCACCCGCGGCGCGCGATAAGCTCAGCCGCGTCCCTCACCTGCGAACAAGTCCAGGAGCATGCCGCGCATGGCCGACCGCGTCACCGTGATCGGATGGGACGGCTCCCCACTCGACCCGGCCGCCCGGGCAGCACTCCACGCGGCCAGTCTGGTCGCCGGCGCCCCCAGGCACCTGGCTCATCCCGAAGTCCCCGCCCGGGCCGAGCGGATCACGCTCGGCAGCATCGCCCTGGCCGCCCGCCGCATCGCCGCGCACCGCGGCACGGCGGTCGTCATGGCGGACGGCGACCCCGGGTTCTTCGGCGTGGTGCGCGCGCTGCGCGCACCCGAGCACGGGTTCGAGGTCGAGGTCGTCCCGGCGGTCTCCGCGGTGGCCGCGGCCTTCGCCAGGGCCGGCATGCCCTGGGACGACGCCAGGGTCGTCGTCGCCAACCCGCGCACCCTGCGCCGGGCGGTCAACGTCTGCCGCGCCCACCCCAAGGTCGCCGTCCTCACCTCGCCGGGCGCCGGCCCCGCCGAGATCGCCCTGCTGCTCGGCCGGACCCACCGCACCTTCGTCATCTGCGAGTCGCTCGGCACCGACCGCGAGCAGGTGTCCGTCCTCACCTCCGACACCGTCAGCCAGCGCCACTGGAGCGATCCCAACGTGGTGATCGTGATAGGCGGCGGAGGCACCACCCGGGACGGCGGCGCCAGTTGGCTCGCGGGCCTCGACCCGGGAGCCGCCGTCCAGCCACGCGGCTGGGCCCTCGACGCGACCGCCTACGGCCAGGAGGCCCCCACGGACCCCGACGCCGGCCCAGGCCGCGGCCCACGGCTGCGTGCCCTCGAACTCGCCGCGCTGGGGCCGCGGGTGGGCGACCTGATGTGGGACGTGGGCGCCGGCGGCGGACTCGCCGCCATCGACGCCGCCCGGCTCGGCTCCGCCGTGATCGCCGTCGACCGCGACGCCCAGGCCTGCGCGCTCGCCGGCGCCACCGCCCGCCGGCTCGGTGTGCAACTGCAGATCGTGCACGGGGCCGCGCCCCAGGTACTCGAGGACCTGCCGGAGCCCGACATCATCCGCGTCGGGGGCGGCGGACCCCGGACCCTGGTCGCCTGCGCCGACCGCAGACCGCAGCGCCTCGTCACCCACGCCCTGACCCGCGATCAGGCGGAGGCGGCGGCCAGCGTGTTGACCGGGGCCGGCTACGAGGTCGAGTGCACGCTGCTCCAGACCCTCGACCTAGAGCCCCGCGACTGGTCGGAGCGCGACCGGGCCGTCGCCTTCCTGCTCGTCGCCCGCCGGGCGCCGGCCGCCCGGTGACAAACCGGGACCTTCCGGGGCCAGCCGACCACCCGTGAGCGGCGTCCCGCGGCATCCCGGGTAGGCTGATGGATCGTTGTGCCGTCGACCGGACTTGATGATTCGTCCGTCATGTCCGGGATGGGAAGGAGCGCGTGCGATGGGCGAGGTGGACGCGTGACGGACACCGGCCAGACCCCCGAAGGGGGGGCGCGAGAGCAGGCACCACCGGCGGCGCCGGTGGCCGCGGCCCCCTACCCCTTCCCAGCTCAGCCCGATGAGGCGATGGACATGGACGGCGACGAGGAGCTGCTGATGCCGGGTGCGAACGGCGCCTGGGGCGACGCGGTCGTCGCCCCGCCGCAGACCGTCGCGCCCCCGGCGCCCGTGCGGCCGCTCGCCGATCACCCGCAGCCGGCGGTCCCGGCCGAGGAGTTGGCGCCCGCGGCGCCGCTCGACGGCGTCGTGCCCGTGAGCCCCACCGGTGTCGTCCCGGCCCAACCCGGCGCCTGGCGGTCGGTCCCGGCCGACGCCGACGTCGCCGTCCCGCCGGAGCCGGCCGTCCCGGCCGCCGAGCCGGCGCAGGCCCCGGCGGCCGAGGTGGTCCCACCCGCGGCACCGGCGGAGGCGGTGCCGCGGGCACCAGCCGACGAGCCGACCCCGGTGGTCGCCCCCGCTCCGGCGTCCGCCGAGGCCCCGGCCCCGGAGGTTGTCGCGCCGCCGGCACCCACCGAGCCCGCCGGCCAGGGCGCGCCCCCGGAGGCGGCGGACCAGCCGGCCGCTGCCTCGCCGGCGCCCCGCGAGGTCCTGGCCCCGGCCGCCGGCCCCGCGATCGCCGTTCCGCCGGCGAACGCGGATCCGCGGGCCGCCGGCGAGCCGGCGCCTGCCGACGCCGAGGCACCGCACGCCAGCGTCCCGGCCCCGCCGGCCGAGGCGGTCGCGACGGTCGACCAGGCGACGGCGCCGGAGGCCGCCCCTGAGCCGCCCGCGCAGACCGGCGCGGTAGGCGCCGACCAGCCGGTGGACGCGGAGGCCGGCGCCGCCGGACCGGCCGCGCCGCCGGAGATCGGCCCGGAGGCCGCCGCCGGTGCCGAGACGCAGGCCGCGAGCGGCCCGGTCCCGGCGGCGGAAGCCGCCGGCCAGGGCGCGCCTGGGGTTCCCGTGCCGGCCGGTGCCGGCGCCGCCGGTCAGGCGGTTGGTGCCGCCGATGCGGCACCCGGTCTCTCGCCGGAGGTGGCCGCAGTACCCGCCCCGCCCGGTACGGAAGCCGCCGGCCAGGGCGCGCCTGGGGTTCCCGTGCCGGCCGGTGCCGGCGCCGCCGGTCAGGCGGTTGGTGCCGCCGATGCGGCACCCGGTCTCTCGCCGGAGGTGGCCGCAGTACCCGCCCTGCCCGGTACGGAAGGCGCCGCCGAGGCGGCCGAAGCCGCCGTCCCCGCCGACGAGGCGTCCGGCGACTCCCCGGAGGCGAACGGCCAGGCGCCCGCGCCGGCCGACGGTGCCGCCGTGGCCGGCCAAGCCGCCGACGAGGTGCCCGCCGCCGACGAGGTGCCCGCCGGTCCCGCCGGCCAGGGGTCGGCTCCCGCCTACAGCGAGGCCGAGCGCGACGCCGTGCACCGGCTGATGCGGGAGCGGCGCGACGTCCACACCGGGTTTCGCGCAGACCCGATCCCGCACGAGGTGCTGCTCCGCGTCCTGGAGGCCGCCCACACCGCGCCCAGCATCGGCCTGGCCCAGCCCTGGGACTTCGTCATCATCCGCTCGGAGGAGACCCGGCGGACGGTGCACGACCTCGCCATCCGGCAGCGTGAGTCGCACGCCGCGGGCCTGCCCAGGGCACGCGCCCGGCAGTTCGCCGAGCTCACCGCCGAGGCCGTCCTCGACGCGCCGGTCAACATCGTGGTCACCGCCGACCCGACCCGGGGCGGCCGTCGCGCCGCGGGACCGGCCGGGCGGCCGCGGCTGGCGCCGTACTCCACCGCGCTCGCCGTCGAGAACCTCTGGCTCGCCGCCCGCGCCGAGGGCCTCGGCGTCGGCCTCGTCGGCTTCCTCGACGACCGCGAGCTCACGGGCGCCCTCGGCCTGCCCGAGCACCTCGAGATCGTGGCCTACCTGTGCGTCGGCTACGTCGACGCGTTCGACGACGAGCCCGACCAGGGCGACCCCGCCAAGCGCCGCCCCCTCTCCTGGGTGGTGCACGAGGAGAGCTACGGTCGCCGCGCGCTGCCCGGGGCCGAGCCGCACGACCTGCTCAGCGAGACCCTCGCCGAGATCCGCCCGCTCGACGCCCACGCCCTCGGCGAGGCATGGGAGCGGCAGAAGCGGATGACCAAGCCGGCCGGCGCACTCGGCGCGCTCGAGGTCATCTCCGCCCAGCTGTGCGGGCTCTCCCGCGCCTGCCCGCCGCCCGTGCCGGAGCCGGCCGGGTTGGCCGTCTTCGCCGGCGACCACGGCGTGCACGCCCAGGGGGTCACCCCGTGGCCGCAGGAGGTCACCGCCCAGATGGTGGCCAACTTCCTGTCCGGCGGCGCCGTCTGCAACGCGTTCGCCACCCAGGTCGGCGCCGAGGTCTGCGTCGTCGACGTCGGTGTCCGCGCCGACCTGCGGACCAGGCCGGGGCTCATGCCCCGCAAGGTGCGCGCCGGCACCGCCGACTTCACGGCCGGCCCGGCCATGAGCCGCGAGGAGGCGCTGCGCGCCATCGAGGTGGGCATCGAGACCGCCCGCGACCTGGTCGCCGCCGGCAACCGCGCGCTGCTCACCGGCGAGATGGGCATCGCCAACACCACGGTCGCGGCCGCGCTGATCGCCGTCTTCACAGGTGCCGCGCCCGGCGAGGTGACCGGCCGCGGCACCGGCGTCGACGACGAGACGCACGCCAGGAAGGTGGACGTGGTGCGGCGCGCCCTGCAGCACCACCAGCCCGACCCGGCCGACCCCATCGGCGTGCTCGCCGCCGTCGGCGGCCTGGAGCACGCGGCGCTCACCGGCCTGATCCTCGGCGGCGCCTCGCTGCGCGTGCCGGTGATCCTGGACGGGGTGAGCGCCGGCGCCGCCGCGCTCGCCGCCCGCGCCGTCGCGCCGGAGGCGGTCTCGGTGTGCATCGCGGGACACCGCAGCGCCGAGCCGGGGCACATGGCCGCGCTCACCGCGCTCGGCCTGCGCCCGCTCGTCGACCTCGACTTGCGGCTCGGCGAGGGCACCGGCGCGCTCCTGGCGCTGCCCGTCGTGCAGAGCGCGGCCCGCGCCATGCGCGAGGTGGCCACCTTCGACGCGGCCGGCGTCACCGACAAGAACTGAGACGGCACCCGGGCCCTCGCCCCGCAGGCCATAGGCTGGGCGAGGCCCGGGACCGAACGGATTCAGCCGCTCCAACGCCGCAGCGATGGCCGGCACGACCGGCAACACCGGGCCCGGGCGGGTCGGACGGACCCGCCCATCGTCGCCCACCGCCCAGCGTCGAGGAGCCGCACCCCGCTATGCCAGAACAACCCGCCTACCCGGTAGGACTGCGCCTGACCGGCCGCCGCGTGCTGGTGCTCGGCGGCGGCACCGTCGTCCAAAGGCGCCTGCCCGCCCTGCTCGCCGCGGGCGCCGACGTGCTGCTCGTCGCCCCCGAGGTCACCCCCGCCGTGGAGGCCATGGCCGAGGCCGGGGAGCTCGTCTGGCGGCGCCGCGGCTACCGCCCGGGCGACCTGGAGGGCGCCTGGTACGCGCTGGTCGCCACCGACGACCCGGCGGTCAACGCGGCAGCCTCGGCCGAGGCCGAGGAGCGTCGCGTCTGGTGCGTCCGCAGCGACGACGCCGAGGCGGCCACGGCCTGGACCCCGGCCACCGGTCGCGTCGACGGGGTGACCGTGGCCGTGCTCACCGGGCGGGACCCGAGGCGCTCAGCGGCCGTCAGGGACGGCGTCGTCGAGGCGCTGCGCGACGGCACGCTGACCGCGCCGAGGCACCGCGGCCGGCACCCCGGCGTGGCGCTGGTCGGCGGCGGCCCCGGCGACCCGGACCTGATCACGGTGCGTGGCCGCCGGCTGCTCGCCGAGGCCGACGTGGTGATCGCCGACCGGCTCGGCCCCCGTGACCTGCTCGACGAACTGCCGCCGCACGTCGAGGTCGTCGACGCGGCGAAGATCCCCTACGGCCGGGCCATGGCCCAGGAGGCCATCAACGAGGCGCTGGTCGAGCACGCGCGGGCCGGCAGGTTCGTGGTCCGGCTCAAGGGCGGCGACCCCTACGTCTTCGGGCGCGGCGGCGAGGAGGCCGCGGCGCTCGCCGCGGCCGGCGTGGCCGTGACCGTGGTCCCGGGCGTCACCAGCGCCATCAGCGTGCCGGGCGCCGCCGGCATTCCGGTCACCCACCGCGGCGTGGCCCACGAGTTCACCGTGGTCAGCGGGCACGTGGCGCCCGACGACCCGCGGTCGCTCGTGGACTGGCCGGCGCTCGCCGCGCTGCGCGGCACCCTGGTGCTGCTGATGGCCGTGGAGCGGATCGGGGCCATCGCCGACACCCTGGTCCGGCACGGCCGGCCGCCCGGCACCCCGGTCGCCGTCGTCCAGGAGGGCACCATGGCCGGCCAGCGCCGCGTGGACGCCACGCTGGCGACCGTGGCGCGGCGGGTGGCCGAGGAGGGCGTGCGGCCGCCGGCCGTCATCGTCGTCGGTGACGTGGTGCGGGTGGCCGCCGGATGAGCGAGCCGATCGCCGTCACCGATCCGACCGACCCGAGGCTCGGCGACTACACGGACCTCACCGACGTCGCGCTGCGCCGCCGCAGGGAGCCGGCCGAGGGTTTGTTCATGGCCGAGGGCGAGAAGGTCGTGCGCCGCGCCCTCGCCGCCGGCTACCCGATGCGCTCCATGCTGCTGACCCCCCGCTGGGCCGAGACCATGCGGGACCTCGTCGAGGGGGCCACCGCGCCGGTCTACCTGGTCAGCCCGGAGCTCGCCGAGCGGGTTACCGGCTACCACGTGCACCGCGGCGCGCTGGCCGCCATGGGCCGCCGCCCGCTGCCCGAGGCCGCCGAGCTGCTCGCGGGCGCCCGCCGCCTCGCCGTGCTCGAGGCCGTCAACGACCACACCAACGTCGGTGCCGTCTTCCGGGGCGCCGCCGCCCTCGGGCTGGACGGCGTGCTGCTCTCCCCGGACTGCGCCGACCCCCTCTACCGACGCTCAGTCAAGGTCTCGATGGGCGCGGTCTTCTCCCTGCCCTACGCCCGCCTTGACCGCTGGCCGCACGGCCTGGACGACGTCAGGGACGCGGGCTTCCGGCTGCTCGCCCTGACTCCCGACGCCCGGGCCACCGACATCGCCGACGAGCTGCGGGGGGGTGGCGGCGGCCGGGTGGCGCTGCTGCTGGGCGCCGAGGGCGACGGGCTGAGCCGCCAGGCCCTGGCCGCCGCCGACGCCCGGGTGCGTATCCCGATGTCGCACGGCATCGACTCCCTCAACGTCGCGGCCGCCGCCGCGGTCGCCTTCTACGCGCTGACCACGGCGGGCCCCGAGTCGAACCGGCCCTAGACAGGCCCCTGGCAGCCCTGCGCCACCGCGATGCCGAGGGCGACCAGCAGCGTCACCGTGATGAAGACGATCAGCCGCTGCCGCAGCAGCCGCCGGTTGACATCGCGCCTGGCCGCCGGCCGCTGCCCGGCGGGCCGGGTCGGCGCCGGGCGCTGAGGGCGCCGCTCGGGCGCCGAGCGCTGCTGCGGGGCGCGGGTCAGCACCCGCTGCCCCTCGCCGCGCGCCTCCCGGGCCGCGATCTCCTTCAGCCGCAACGACAGCTGCACCGTGCTCGGCCGGTCCTGCTGGGACTTCGCCAGGCACGACCGCAGCAGCGGTGCCAACGCGGCGGGGACGCCCGCCAGTTGCGGCTCCTCGTGCACCACCCGGTAGAGCATCACCTCGGAACTGCCCTGCCCGAAGGGCGAGTCGCCGAGTGCGGCGTAGGCCAGCGTGGCGCCCAGCGAGAAGACGTCGGTGGCCGGCGCCACCGCCTGGCCCCGCACCTGCTCGGGCGCCAGGAAGCCGGGGGAGCCGACCGCCGTGCCGACGTGCGTCAACGTGCTGGCGCCGGTCGCCCAGGCGATGCCGAAGTCGATGATCCGTGGCCCCTTGGGCGACAGCAGGATGTTGGAGGGCTTGAGGTCCCGGTGCACCACACCCGCCTCGTGCACCGCCACCAGCCCCTCGGCGAGCGCGGCGCCGATGGCGGCCGTCTCGGCCGCCGACAGCGGGCCGTCCTGCATCACCTTGTCGTGCAGCGAGGGGCCCGGCACGTACTGGGTGGCGAACCAGGGCCGCTGTGCGTCGAGGTCGGCCGCCACCAGGCGGGCCGTGCAGCCGCCCCTGATCCGCCGGGCCGCGGACACCTCGCGGGCGAACCGGGAGCGGAACTCCTGGTCCTCCGCCAGGTCCGGCCTGATGACCTTGAGCGCCACCCGCTGGCCGCGCCGGTCGGAGCCGAGGTACACGACCCCCATCCCGCCGGCGCCGAGCCGCCGGTGGAGCCGGAAGGCGCCGACGACTCGCGGGTCCTCGCGCCGGAGCCGCATCATCGCCATGTCCACCTCGCTGCCCCGTGCTTGTGATGTGCCACAGCTTACGGACTGCGCGGCCCGACCTGTGAGAAGGCCGCGCGCTCGCCGCCCGGATCAGCGGGTCGCGCCGCGCCCCCTGGGGGAGAACCCGGGCGCGAACGGGCACTTGTCCACCCTGGGGAGTATCCGGGTGGGCTCGGTGTCATCCTGCGGGAGGCCCCCAGGTCAGTACGCGGGGGTGACGTCGCGGCCACCCCGGCGGACTACTGTTGAGGTCAAGCGGCGGGCGCAGCACTCGTCCCCCGAGGTCACCCGCCCGCCGCCCCAATCCGACGACGGGAGCCGAGAGATGGCACGAATCGCGGTGCGGCCCAGCCCGCCACCCGCAGGGCGGCGCCATCCCCTGGTCGCGGCGGCCATGGTGCTGCCGCTGGCCATCGTCCTCGCCGTCGTCATCGGCGGCGTGGAGGCCGTCGTCACACAGGCGTCGTCCGTAGCCGGCATGCTGGGGCGCTGAGCGGCGCCCCAGGCCCGGGAGAGCGGCCCGGGTCGGGGACACCGGCACTCGAACCCCGTGGGGACGGGGGTAGGCGGACGGCACATGTGCCCGGGCAGCTGGGGAGCTGCCCGGGCACCGCGCTTTCCCTGGACACGACACCGGCGCGCACGTACGCATGACAAAGGGCCGGAGAATGACGACTCTCCGGCCCTCGATGACCACTTTCGGTGCGCGATACTGGGATTGAACCAGTGACCTCTTCCGTGTCAGGGAAGCGCTCTCCCGCTGAGCTAATCGCGCGGGCGGATCCTCGCGGATCCAGTGGACGATACTGGGATTGAACCAGTGACCTCTTCCGTGTCAGGGAAGCGCTCTCCCGCTGAGCTAATCGTCCGAGGTGGAGACGGGATTTGAACCCGTGTAGACGGCTTTGCAGGCCGTTGCCTCGCCTCTCGGCCACTCCACCGGATGGGGGCGGGCCCCCTTCGAGCGGACGACGAGACTCGAACTCGCGACCCCCACCTTGGCAAGGTGGTGCTCTACCAACTGAGCTACGTCCGCATTTGGCTGCCTCCGGTTTCACTCTCGTGCCCGGCGACGTCATGAACTCTAGCGGATTCATCAGCCAGCTCAAACTCGGTATCACCGCGCCGCCGCCTACACTCGCGCATGTGTACGACCTTGCTCCGCTCGCCCGCCTCGGCGGAATGCTGGCGACCGACCTGCGCGACGTGACCAGCGATCCGGCCGCCCTGGACTCCACGGGCTGGTGGGCGGTGGTCGCCGGCTACGCGGGTGACCTGGTCTGCGCCCGCTTCGGCGACGTGCGGCCCGCGCCCCCGCGTCCCGCGAGGCCGAGTCGCTGGCGGGGCCCGGAACCGGCGGCCTGGGAGAGCTCCCTTGACCGGCCGGCCTACACCGCCGGCGTCGCCAGGATCCGCGAGCACATCGCGGCCGGCGAGGTCTACCAGGCCAATCTGTGCCGTGTGCTGTCCGCGCCGCTGCCCGACCAGGACGCCGACGTCGACGCCCTCTCCGCCCGGCTGGCCGGCGGCAACCCGGCCCCCTACGCCGGCACGGTCCGGCTGCCCCGCCACGGCGTGGAGATCGCCACCGCCTCGCCCGAGCTCTACCTGCGCCGGCGCGACCGCACCGTCGAGTCAGGACCGATCAAGGGCACCGGCCGCACCCCGGCCGACCTGCTGCCCAAGGACCACGCCGAGAACGTCATGATCGTCGACCTGGTCCGCAACGACCTGGGCCGGATCTGCGAGCCGGGCAGCGTGACCGTCCCCGAGCTGTGCGCCGTCGAACCGCACCCCGGCCTGGTGCACCTGGTCTCCCGGGTGCGCGGCCGGCTGGTGCCCGGCGCCGGTTGGGCCGAGCTGCTGGCCGGCACCTTCCCCCCGGGCTCGGTGACAGGCGCCCCCAAGTCCAGCGCGCTGCGCGTCATCGACGCGCTGGAGACCGCGCCCCGCGGCCCCTACTGCGGCGGCGTCGGCTGGGTGGACGCCGACCGGGGCACCGGCGAGCTGGCCGTCGCCATCCGCACCTTCTGGCTCCGGCGCGACGAGGGCCGCCCCGTGCTGCGCTTCGGCACCGGCGCCGGCATCACCTGGGGCTCGGATCCCGAACGCGAATGGGCGGAGACCGAGCTGAAGGCGTCCCGGCTGCTCGGGGTAGCTTCAGAGGGAGTGCCGTTGATCGGCACCGCACACGAGAGGAGCGCACATGGCGTTGATCTGGCTGGACGGTGAGCTACGCGACGCCGACAGCGCGCGGGTCTCCGTCTTCGACCACGGACTGACCGTCGGCGACGGCGTGTTCGAGACGCTGAAGACCCAGGCCGGCAAGGCGTTCGCGGTCAGCCGCCACCTGGACCGGCTGGCCGCCTCGGCCGCCGGGCTCGGCCTGCCGGAGCCCGACCGGGACGAGATCCGCCGGGCCTGCCGCGCCGTCCTCGACGCGGTGCCGCTGCCCCTCGGCCGGCTCAGGATCACCTACACCGGCGGGCTTTCGCCGCTCGGCTCCGACCGCGGCGACGCCGCCCCCACGCTGGTCGTCGCGCACGCCGAGACCCCGCGCCGCCCCGACACCACCGCCGTCATCACCGTCCCCTGGACCCGCAACGAGCGCGGCGCCCTGGCCGGGCTCAAGACGACCTCCTACGCGGAGAACGTGATCGCGCTCGCCAGGGCCCGCCAGGAGGCCGCCTCCGAGGCCTTGTTCGCGAACACCGCGGGGCAGCTCTGCGAGGGCACCGGCACCAACGTCTTCGTCGTGCTCGACGGCCAGTTGCACACCCCGCCGCTCTCCTCCGGCTGCCTGGCCGGCATCACCAGGGCCCTGGTCGTGGAGTGGACCGGCGCCCGCGAGATCGAGCTGCCCATGGAGTGCCTCGAGCGTGCCGAGGAGATTTTCCTGACCTCGAGCACCCGCGACGTGCAGGCCGTGCGCCGCGTCGACGGGCGCGAACTGCCCGACGCGCCCGGGCCCGTGACCGCCAAGGCGATGCGGGTCTTCCAGGAGCGCTCGGCGGCGGACATCGACCCGTGACCACCACGCTGCGGCCCAGCGGGCCGGAGGAGAGCACCCCCGAGGGCGGCCGCGCCCGGACCTACGAGATCCGGGTCAACGCCCGCCGGGTCGGCCAGCTGCGGCTAGCCTCCGACCCGCGCGTCGGCGTCGGCCGCGTCGCGCACCTGACCGTCGACGAGGCCGACCGGCGGCGCGGCCGGGCCACGGTCGCCGCGCTCGCGGCCGAGGAGGTGCTGCGTGACTGGGGCTGCACCGAGGCGGAGGCCGTCGTGCCGGTCGAGGAGTCGGGCCTCGCGGCCCTCGCCGACGCGCTCGGCTACCGCGAGCGCAGCCGCAACATGGCCAAGACCCTCGCCGACCGGCCGCCGGCGCTGCCCCCGGGCAGCGTGGCCCGAGAGCTGACCGAACAGGAGTACCCGGCCTGGATGGCCCACGACCTGGACGGGGTGATCCGCACCCTCACCGAGCGGGGCGTCCCCGCGGCGGTGGCCGCCGCCTCCGCCGAGCGGTCCTTCGCCACGCTGCTGCCCGAAGGACCGGCCACCAAGGGCGCCTGGCTGCGGGTGCTCACCCACGACGGCGCGGCCGTCGGCACCCTCTGGGTGGCGGTCCCCGGCGGCCGGGTGGCGGACGAACTCGGCCTGGACGCCTGGGTGTTCGCCGTCGAGGTGGCCGAGGCCCACCGGGGCAGAGGGCACGGCAGGTCGCTGATGCTGGAGGCGGAGCGCATCGCGGCGGCGGCCGGCGCCCGGCTGCTCGGCCTCAACGTCTACGCCGGCAACACCCCGGCCCTGCGGCTCTACGAGTCGCTCGGCTACCGGACGCTGCGGCGTCACCTCTACAAGTCGCTGCGCTGACCGAGCAGCGACTGGGCGATCTCCGCGACGCGCTCGCGCAGCCCCTCTTGGCTGCGCCCGCCGTCCAGCCGCTGGCCGCCGATCACATAGGTCGGCGTGCCGGTCACCCCGATCGCCTGCCCCTCCGCCTGGTCGGCGTCCACCACCAGCAGGTGCCGGCCGTCGACCAGCGCGGTGTCCACCTCGTCGGCGTCGACACCGACCTCGGTGGCGACCTCGAGCAGCAGCGCGGGCCCACGCCTGCCGAGCTCCGCGGTGCGGGCGAGCAGCGCCGTCCAGTACTCCTCGCCGTGGCCCTGCGCGAAGGCCTCCTCGGCGGCCTGGGCCGCGGCCAGCGCGTGCTGGTGGTTCCCCAGCGGGAAGTGCCGCCGCCTGATCTCCAGGGCCGCGCCGAACCGCTCCCGCAGGGCGTTCAGGTCGGACTCGGCGCGATGGCAGTCGGGACACTGCAGGTCGCACCACACGTCCAGCACGACAGGCTCGGGGTTCTCGTTCATGGGCCCCAGTCTCGCACCCCGAGATTCCCCTGATCCGGGGGTTGACCCCATGGCCGCACGGCCGTGGGCGCGGCAGGATGGAAAGATGCTGATTGGTACTGCCTGCACCCTTCTATCCGCCGCCGGCCTCGGCGTCGCCCTCCTGATGGCGCGCCGGCGCCGCTACGCGCTCGCGCTGCGCACCGCGGCCGTCGCGCTGCTCCCGGTCGGCCTCGCCATGACGGGAGTGGTGCGGTTCGTGGTGAACATGACCTTCAACCCGGTGGCCTGGGCCGGCTTCGGGGTGCTCGGCCTCGCCGTGCTGCTGTTCCTCTCCGGGCGCCTCGCCGACGGGCGCGGCCGGGGGAGCGAGCGCCGCTCCGAGCCCGCTCGCGCCACCGCCCTGCCCGCCTCCCGCGGCGCCGCCGCGCCGGCCGACGACTTCTCGGACATCGAGGCCATCCTCAAGAAGCACGGCATCTGACCCCGCGGCCCGGCAATATCACAGGGAACCGGCGGAAGCGGTGAGATTCACCGAATGCCCCTGCAAAGGAGGCAGGTTGATCGCGGAGGGCTGACCCGCTGGGTCATGATCGCGGCGCCATGCAACACATCACCGGGGACCTCGCTCCCGACACAGCGCCAACCGTCAGACCCGTCGCCGACCACCAGGACGGCGAACCCCCCTCGCTCGACGAACGCCGCGGCTGTCTCTTCGCCCTGTCGCAGCCGCCGCTGATGCTTTTCCTCACCGTGATCGGTGGGTTGTTACTCCTGGCGGGGGTGCACGACCACTTCCTGCTCTGATCTCTCCTCCCGCTCCGCGTCGCGCCGCCTGGCCCGGTACGCGGCGACGTGCAGGCGGTTGCCGCAGGTGCGGTTCGAACAGTAGCGGCGGGAGCGGTTCCGGGAGAGGTCGACGAAGGCGCGCCCACAGCCCGGCGCCGCGCAGCGCCGCAGCCGCTCCCGCTCGCCGGCCACCAGGAAGAAGCCGAGCGCCATCCCGCAGTCGGCCGCCAGGTGGTCGGCGATCGACGCGCCGGGCGCGAAGTAGTGCACGTGCCAGGCGTGGCCGTCGTGGTCCGTGAACCGGGGCGTGGTGCCGGCGGCCGCGACCAGCGCGTTGATCAGCTCGGCCGCCGCCCGGTCGGTGGGAGCCGCGAAGACCTCGGCGAAGCGCTGCCGCACCCGTCGCACCGCGGCCAGATCCTCCTCGCCGAGCGCGTCGACCGCGACGTCGCTTATGGCGTGGGCGACGGCGAAGGCCCGCAGGCCGGCGACGTCCGCGAGACCGTCGGGCCGGGAGTTGAGCAGCGCGACGGCGAGATCGAGCGAGCACCTGACGTCGTGGTCGATCAACACGGGGAGGTCGGCTTTCGCGATCATGGCCGGGCGGCGGTGGCGGGCGATGGTGACCGCGACTCTAACCGTTGGCCGACCACGACCGCGCGAGGGCGCCGCCGCGGTGGTGGCCGCGGCGGCGCCCTCGCGCCGCTCATCGCCGGCTCCGCGCCGTCGCCCCGAGTTCAGACGGCGCGAGGAGCCGGCGGGTCCTTAACTCTCCGCCAGAATGTGCGAGAGTTCCGTATCGAGATCGAAGTGACGGTGTTCCGTGCCAGGCGGGACGGCGGCGTCCGTTCGCTTCAGGAACGACTCAAGAGCCCTGGCCGGGGCTTCGAGCAATGCTTCGCCCTCCGGTGAACTGAGGGCGATGCACACGACGCCCTGGCCGTGGCTCCTGGATGGCCAGACCCGCACATCACCCGTGCCCGTGGGGCGATGGAGCCCCTCGGCGAGGAGATCGCGGGCGAATACCCATTCGACGGTTTCTTCGGCTCCGGTGTGAAACGTCGCGTGTACGGCGTAGGGGTCCGCCGTGTCATACCGCAGCCCCGCGGGTACAGGTAGTGAGGACTCGCTCGATACAACGAGGCGCAGGTGCAGCTCGCAGCTGACCGTGGTGTTCATAAGCGCCAGGGCCTTTCGCTCAGTGTGCGCTCGGGGATTCGCACGTCGGCCAAATCGACATGCCACGTACACGCCGGTTGTAAACCCCTCTGCCCTAATTGCGCCCTTTAATCTCATTCCAATGGCGGAATGTAAAAGCGATATAGCGGGAGGCGGCCACGATGTCGGACGACGGGACACCCCCGCGACGGCTCCACTATCGATTCCGTGCCGACTGGTGGGGGGCCGCGGCGCCCGCCGCCGTCTACCGGGTCCTCGAGCTGCCTGAGGAGTACCCCCTGTGGTGGCCCCAGGTCCGCGAGGTCAGGCGACTCGGCCCGGACCACGGCCACTGCCGGTTCCGCTCCGTGCTCCCCGTCGACCTGAGCGTGACCGTCCGGGCGGTGCGCCGTGATCCGGTGGCCGGGGTGCTCGAGGTCGCGCTCGGCGGCGACCTCGACGGCCGGATGCGGTGGACACTCGCCGCCGGGGGCGCGGGCGCGGCGGCCGGCACCCGGGTCGGCTACCGGCAGGACAGCGTGCTGCGCCACCCGCTGCTGCGCCGGCTTCCGAGGGGCACGCGGCCGGTGCTCCTGGCCAACCACGCGCTGATGATGCGGACCGCGCGCCGAGGTCCGCGCGCCTGGATGGGAGTTCGTCCCGAGCCCGGAACGGGGCCCGGACAGGAGCGGGTTTGAATCCGAGCTCAGCGGCACTGTATTGTTCTCAACGTGCCGCAGGGCACAACACCCCAGGGGGCGATTAGCTCAGCGGGAGAGCGCTTCGTTCACACCGAAGAGGTCACTGGTTCGATCCCAGTATCGCCCACCCCGGGCAAGGCCGGTCCGCCGTCGTTGCGGGCCGGCCTTCGTCGCGGTTCCCGCGGCCTGCTGGCCAGGGACACAATCCAGACGAGTCAGGAGAGACCGGTGTCCGATGTCCGTGTGATCATCCAACGCGATTCCGAGCGGGAAGAGCGCGTGGTGACCACGGGCGCCACGGCCGGCGACCTGTTCGCGGGCGAGCGTGCCGTCGTCGCCGCCCGCGTCGCCGGGCAGTTGCGCGACCTCGCGCACCCGCTGTCCGACGGCGACGAGGTGGAGCCGGTGGAGATCACCTCGCCCGACGGCCTCGACATCCTGCGGCACTCCACCGCGCACGTCATGGCCCAGGCCGTGCAGGAGCTGTTCCCCGAGGCCAAGCTGGGCATCGGCCCGCCCATCAGGGACGGTTTCTACTACGACTTCGACGTGGACCGGCCCTTCCACCCGGAGGACCTGGGGCGCATCGAGAAGCGCATGCAGCAGATCCAGAAGCAGGGCCAGCGCTTCGCGCGGCGCGTGGTGAGCGACGACGAGGCCCGCGCCGAACTCGCCGCCGAGCCCTACAAGCTGGAGCTCATCGGCCTCAAGGGCGCCGCCGCTGAGTCGGCCGAGGGTGCGTCCGCCGAGGTCGGCGCCGGCGAGCTCACCATCTACGACAACCTCGACCCGAAGACCGGCGAGCTGTGCTGGAAGGACCTGTGCCGCGGCCCGCACCTGCCGAGCACCCGGCTCATTCCGGCCTTCAAGCTGATGCGCAGCGCCGCCGCCTACTGGCGTGGCAGCGAGCGCAATCCGCAGCTCCAGCGCATCTACGGCACCGCCTGGCCGACCAGGGACGAGCTGAAGGCGCACCTGGAATTCCTGGCCGAGGCCGAGAAGCGCGATCACCGCCGGCTCGGTGTCGAGCTCGACCTGTTCTCCATTCCGGAGGAACTCGGCTCGGGCCTCGCCGTCTTCCACCCCAAGGGCGGCATCGTGCGCCGGGTCATGGAGGACTACTCGCGGCGCCGGCACGAGGAATCCGGATACGAATTCGTCAACACGCCGCACATCACCAAGGCCAAGCTGTTCGAGACCTCGGGGCATCTCCCCAACTACGCCGATGCGATGTTCCCGCCCATGCAATTCGAGGGGCAGGAGTATTACCTCAAGGCGATGAACTGCCCGATGCACAACCTTATTTTCAAGGCGCGCGGGCGGTCCTATCGGGAATTGCCGCTTCGCCTGTTCGAGTTCGGCACCGTCTATCGGTACGAGAAGTCAGGCGTCGTCCACGGCCTCACCAGGGCCAGGGGCTTCACCCAGGACGACTCGCACATCTACTGCACCAAGGAGCAGATGCCGGACGAGCTGGACGGCCTGCTCACCTTCGTGCTCAACCTGCTCCGCGACTACGGCCTGAGCGACTTCTACCTGGAGCTGTCCACCCGGGACGACTCGGACAAGTTCATCGGCGAGCCCGAGGAGTGGGAGGAGGCCACCGAGGTGCTGCGCCAGGCCGCGGGCAAGCAGGGCCTCGAGCTCGTGATGGACCCGGGCGGCGCCGCATACTACGGCCCCAAGATCTCCGTCCAGGCCAAGGACGCGATCGGCCGCACCTGGCAGATGTCCACGATCCAGGTCGACTTCCAGCAGCCCAAGCGGTTCGGCCTCGAGTACACCGCGGCGGACGGCTCCCGGCAGCAGCCGGTGATGATCCACCGCGCGCTGTTCGGCTCCATCGAGCGGTTCTTCGCCGTCCTCCTCGAGCACTACGCGGGCGCCTTCCCGGCCTGGCTGGCGCCCGTGCAGGCCGTCGGCATCCCGATCGGCGACGCCCACGTGCCGTACCTCCAGGAGTTCGCGGCCGAGGCCAGGTCCCGCGGGCTGCGCGTGGACGTCGACTCGTCGGCCGACCGCATGCAGAAGAAGATCCGCAACGCCCAGAAGGCCAAGGTCCCGTTCATGGTGATCGCGGGCGACGAGGACATGGCGCGGGGCGCGGTCAGCTTCCGCTACCGGGACGGCTCCCAGAAGAACGGCATCCCGCGGGCCGAGGCCATCCAGGAGATCGCCGACGCCGTCGAACGGCGCGTCCAGGTGTGATCACGGCGGGCCCCCGGAGTCGGCCCGGGGGCCCGGCGCCGTCCCGCCACGCCATATGCTGGCCGGCATGACCAGCGAGCCGGAGCAGCAGATCGGGGTCGGGACGCCGGACGCCTTCCAGCGGCTGTGGACGCCCCACCGGATGGCCTATATCCAGGGCGAGGGCAAGCCGACCGGGCCGGGCGCGGAGGACGGCTGCCCGTTCTGCGCGATCCCCGGCAAGAGCGACGAGGACGGTCTGATCATCAACCGCGGCGACGCCGTCTACGCGGTGCTCAACCTCTACCCCTACAACGGCGGCCACCTGCTCGTGGTGCCCTACCGGCACGTCGCCGACTACACGGAGCTCACCGCCGAGGAGACGGCGGAGCTCGCCGAGCTCACCAAGCGCGCCATGACCGCCGTCCGGGCCGCCTCCGGCGCGCACGGCTTCAACATCGGCATGAACCAGGGCTCGGCCGCCGGCGCCGGCATCGCGCCCCACCTGCACCAGCACGTAGTGCCCAGGTGGGGCGGGGACGCCAACTTCATGCCCGTGGTGGGCCATACCAAGGTGTTGCCGCAACTGCTCGCCGACACCCGGCGGATGCTCGCGGCGGCCTGGCCGGCCTGACCTGCCTCACATGTTGTACTCGTCGGCCTTGGTGGGCGTGGCCGCCTGCACCGCGCCGCCGAGCGCCTGCGAGCGGCTGTCGAACGCCGAGGTGTCCACGCCGTTCTCCGCGAGCACCTTGAACGCGGCCGCGTGCGCCACCCGCAGCACCGGGGTGGCGGTGCGCAGCACGTCGTCGACCATGAAGCGGTGCTTCCACGGCGTCGTCGCCCACACGTGCCGCAGCCCGAACGGCTCGGGGAGCGCGATGGTGCCGCCCCATGTGTCGAGGCGGGCCGGGAACCAGGTGAGCGGCGCCCGCGCGGCGAGCCGCACCACCTCGGTCACCTCGACCAGCGGCAGCGGCCGCTTCACCTTCCGCCAGGGCAGCAGCGGGTGCCGGTACTCCCGGGACTTGTCCGCCGGCTTCTCGCGGAAGAAGCCATTGACCGGTCCCAGCGCGTACCCGGTGACCTCGATGCGCAGCGTGTGGTGGAGTACGGTCACCGAGATCATCATGGTGACCACCAGCTCGCCCTCCCAGAGCACGAACTGAACGCCCACGTAGTGCCGGTCGCCCTTGTCGTACTGCTGCTCGTTGCAGATCCGCTGGACCTCGATGTTGCTGAAGCTGTACCCGTCCGCGTTGGGCCCGTCGGGGCGGGACACCTCGCTCGCGCCCTCGCCGACGTGCCGCACCACCCAGTGGGTTATGGAGGGCTTCGTGAACCCCCCGGTGTGCAGCGGGCCGCGCTCCAGCAGCCGCAGCTGGTCGCCGATCGCACGGGCCACGTCCCAGCTGCGGAACGGGTCGATCTCCCGACCCGGGTCGCGCGGCCGCAGCTCCTCGGCCAGCTGCCAGCTTCCCCAGCGCACGCCCATGCCCAGTATCCCCTTGGGCCCGGCGTAGTAGGTCATGTTGCTGCTCTGCTCGGCCGCCAGCTTGGCCAGGCCGATCCTGATCCGCTCCGCCTCCGCGTCGTTCGGGTTCTGCTGCACCGCCTCCGGGATCCGGGCGCCGGTGCCGCCGCCGCCCAGCAGGTTCGACCAGTGGCTGCGCAGGTTGCGCGCGGTGCGCTCGCAGATCTGCTGGGCCAGGAACCAGCCGATGACGGGGGCCGGCAGCATGCTCCAGACGTAGATCCGCAACATGCCGTCGAGCGGCGCGCGGATCACCACGACCGCGATGAGGATCGCGAGCAGCCCGAGCACCACCATGCCGAGGATGCCGGCGCGCCGGTCCTGCCGGCCGGCGATGGTGCGGCGCAGCTGGAAGAGGCCGAGCCAGATCGCCACGCCGGGCAGGAAGAGCAACCCAAAGGCGATCATGATGGCGGTCAGTTGCCGGTCCCGCTGCCGGCGGATGCGCTTGGCGTTGAGCGCGTGCTCCACCACGGTCCCCGGTTCGAGGCCGAAGGACTGGATCAGCGGCTTGCGGCCGCCGGCGAGCATCCGGGTCTCGATGGCGCGGGTCCACGCCTCGCCGAGGCTCGGCTCGAGCAGCGAGAACCGGCCCTTCTTCACCGAGGCTTCGTCCTTCACCGAGGTGGCGGTCGGCTTCTTGATCTCCTCGGGCGCCACGCCGTCCCGGTAGGCCACCGAGGCGATGGCATGGCCGAGGCCGGTGCCGCCGCTCATGCCCGCGAGCGGCACCTGGGCCCCGAAGTCGAACTCCAACCCAGCGGCGTCCAGCGCCATCGGTACCCCCAGCTCGTCAACCGGTCTCGAACTCCAGCCGCCGTCAGGCCAGTTCCCGCAGAGCGGTCCGCACACACCTGACGGGTTCAGCCTAATGGCGGAAGCCGACCCGAGGGTGGGGAACGGCGGCAGCGCCACCCGCCGGGGAACGGGCCCGGCGTCGTCCCGGTGGGCGGCGTGGCTACGATGGGCCCTCCGGTGGCCGCCCTCAGTCGCGCGGCCCGTGCGACCCCAGGGAAGGACATGCTCAACAAGTACGCGCGTGCATTCTTCACGCGTGTCCTCACGCCCTTCGCCGCCCTGCTGATCAGGCTGGGGGTGACCCCAGACGCGGTGACCCTGGTCGGCACCGCGGGAGTGATGGCGGGAGCGCTGGTCTTCTTTCCCCAGGGCGAGTTCTTCTGGGGCACGGTAGTCATCACCGCGTTCGTCTTCTCCGACATGGTCGACGGCAACATGGCCCGGCAGATCGGCACGTCGAGCCGCTGGGGCGCCTTCCTGGACTCCACCCTCGACCGGCTCGCCGACGCGGCGATCTTCTCCGGCATCGCCCTCTGGTACGCCGGCGAGGGCGACAACCTGATGCTCTGCGCCGTCACCCTGTTCTGCCTCGCCAGCGGGCAGGTCGTCTCCTACACCAAGGCGAGGGGCGAGAGCATCGGCCTGCCGGTGCGGGTCAACGGCCTCGTCGAGCGGGCCGAGCGGCTGGTGATCACCCTGGTGTTCGCCGGCTTCGCGGGCTTCGAGACGACCTTCGGCGTGCCCCACATCGGGGTCCTGCTGCCCATCGCGCTGTGGGTGGTGGCCGGCGGCAGCCTGGTCACCCTCGTGCAGCGAGTGGTCACCGTGCGCCGCGAGTCGGCGGAGGCCGACGCGGCCGCGGCCGAGGCCGAGCGCGCCCAGGCCGCCGGGGGCGGCCCGGCATGAGGGACGGCCTCACCGACGCGATGTACGGGCTCGGGTGGGCCGCGGTCAAGCGGCTTCCCGAGCCCGTCGCCATGGCCCTCGGCCGCCGGGTCGCCGACATCGCCTGGCGGCGGCGTGGTCCCGGCGTCAGGCGGCTGGAGGCCAACCTGGCCCGGGTGGTGCCGGACGCGGGGCCCGAGCGGCTGCGCGAGCTGTCCAGGGCGGGCATGCGCAGCTATCTGCGCTACTGGATGGAGTCCTTCCGGCTGCCGGCCTGGAGCCGCGACCGGATAAGGAGTTCCTTCGCGGTGGCGGACATCGAGCGGGTGACCGACGCGGTCGCCGAGGGCCGGGGCGTCGTGCTGGCCCTGCCGCACATGGGCAACTGGGACGTCGCGGGCGCCTGGTTGGTCACCGCGCTCGACCTGCCGTTCGCCACCGTCGCCGAGCGACTCAAGCCCGAGCGCCTCTTCGACCGGTTCGTCGCCTACCGCGAGAAGCTGGGCATGGAGGTCCTCCCGCACACCGGCTCCTCGTTGGGCACCCTGGCCAGGAGGCTGCGGAGCGGCGGGATAGTGTGCCTGGTCGCCGATCGGGACCTGTCCACCTCGGGCATCGAGGTGTCGTTCTTCGGCGAGACCGCGCGCATGCCGGCCGGGCCCGCGCTGCTCGCCCAACAGACCGGGGCCCTGCTGTGCCCGGTCAGCCTGTGGTACGACGAGACCCGGGTGATAAAGGGACGGGTCCACCCGCCGATCCCGGTGCCTGACTCCGGCACCAGGGCCGAGAAGACGGCCGCCATGACCCAGGCCGTGGCCGACGCGTTCGCGGCGGGCATCGCCGAGCACCCGGAGGACTGGCACATGCTCCAGCGGCTGTGGCTGAGCGACCTCGCCGGGACCGCGGGCGCCGTCGCCGAGCCCCGCGCGCCGCGGGCGAAGCCGCCGGTCCAGGAGGCGCGCGAGGCGCCGGAAGCCAGGGAAGGAACGTAGACCACCGCATGAGGATCGGCATCGTCTGCCCCTACTCCTGGGACGTCCCGGGCGGGGTGCAGTTCCACGTCAGGGACCTGGCCGAGCACCTGATCCGGCAGGGCCACACGGTCTCCGTGCTCGCCCCCGCCGACGACGACACCCCGCTGCCGCCCTACGCCGTCTCGGCCGGCCGCGCCGTGCCCGTGCCGTACAACGGGTCGGTGGCCAGGCTCAACTTCGGCTTCCTGTCCGCCGCGCGCGTCAGGCGCTGGGTGCACGAGGGCGACTTCGACGTGCTGCACATCCACGAGCCGGCCGCGCCCTCGCTGGCCCTGCTCACCTGCTGGGCCGCGCGCGGCCCGATCGTCGCCACGTTCCACACCTCCAACCCGCGCTCCCGGGCCATGATCGCGGCCTACCCGATCCTGCAGCCGGCGCTGGAGAAGATCAGCGCCCGGATCGCTGTCAGCGAGTACGCCAGGCGTACCCTGGTGGAGCACCTGGGCGGCGACGCGGTGGTCATCCCCAACGGCGTCGACGTCGACTTCTTCGCGAGCGCCGAGCCGAAGGACGAGTGGCAGGGGCGGACGCTCGGCTTCATCGGCCGGATCGACGAGCCGCGCAAGGGGCTCCCGGTGCTGATGCGCGCGCTGCCGGCGATCCTTGCCGAGCACCCAGACGCCCGGCTGCTGGTGGCCGGGCGCGGGGACGAGGACGAGGCGGTGGCCGAACTGCCGGCCGCCATGCGGGACCGGGTCGAGTTCCTCGGCATGATCAGCGACGAGGACAAGGCGCGGCTGCTGCGCAGCGTCGACCTGTACGTGGCGCCCAACACCGGCGGTGAGAGCTTCGGGATCATCCTGGTCGAGGCCATGTCGGCCGGCGCCCCGGTCCTCGCCAGCGACCTCGACGCCTTCGCCCAGGTGCTGGACGGCGGCGCGGCCGGCGAACTGTTCCCCAACGAGGACGCCGCGGCACTGGCCGCCGCCGCGAACCGGCTGCTTGCCGATCCCGGCCGGCTCGCCGAGCTTCGCGAGCGCGGCAGCCGCCACGTGCGGCGCTTCGACTGGTCCACGGTGGGCGCAGACATCCTGGCCGTCTACGAGACGGTGACCGACGGCGCCGGCGCCGTCGCCCCCGACGAGCGGGCCGGCCTGCTCGGCCGGCTCGGCTTCGCGCGCGACTAGCCGGCCCGGCCTGCCGCCGGCGGCCCCCGGGGCGGCGGGCCCCGGCGGCCAGGTAGGGTGACCGGGCGTGACCACCGTCATCTGGATCGCCGTGGCGCTGCTGTTGGTCGGCGTCTACCTCAGCTGGACCGCGGGGCGGCTCGACCGGCTGCACGCCCGCATCGACGCGGCCCGCGCCGCGCTCGACGCGCAGTTGCTGCGCCGCGCCTCCATCGCCCAGGAGCTGGCCACCGCCGGAGTCTTCGACCCGGCCGCCTCGATGGTCCTCTACCAGGCCGCGCACGCGGCCAGGCTGGCCCAGGACGAGCAGCGTGAGGTCGCCGAGAGCGAGCTCAGCCAGGCGCTGCGGGCGGTGCTGGCCGAGAGCGCCCAGGTGCGGGTCATCCGGGACGCGCCGGGCGGTGAGGCCATGGTCGACGAGCTGGTCGCCGCCGTGCGCCGGGTCCCCATGGCCAGGCGCTTCCACAATGACGCGGTGCGCGCGGCCAGGGCCGTGCGCCGGCACCGGACCGTGCGCTGGTTCCGGCTGGCCGGGCACGCGCCGTTCCCGATGGCCTTCGAGATGGACGACGAGCCGCCGTCCTCGCTGACCAGCCACGCCACGGCCTAGCGTTCGGTCGGGGCAGCAGGCCACCGGGTGGCGATTGGCCCTTTTCGAGCGGGCCACCCGTGAACTTCCATGGGCCACCGTGGTCCGGGCGCGCGCCTCGGCCTTCGGATTCACGTTCGAACGGGAATACGATGGTCGTAACAGGTGCTTTTCATCCGGTTCCACTGGTCGTTCCCCTTCTCTCTCCATGTCAACTCTCTCCATGTCAACGCCGAGCCCCCCGAGTGAGGTCGCCACCGTGAGCACGTCCCCCTCCACCGCCCAGACCCCCGAGACCGGCACCGCACGCGTCAAGCGCGGCATGGCCGAGCAGCTCAAGGGCGGCGTGATCATGGATGTGGTCACGCCCGAGCAGGCCAAGATCGCGGAGGACGCCGGGGCCGTGGCCGTGATGGCCCTTGAGCGGGTGCCGGCCGACATCCGCAAGGACGGCGGCGTGGCCCGCATGTCCGACCCGGACATGATCGACGGCATCATCGAGGCCGTCTCCATCCCCGTGATGGCCAAGTCCCGCATCGGACACGTCGTCGAGGCCCAGGTGCTCCAGGCCCTCGGCGTCGACTACATCGACGAGTCCGAGGTGCTGACCCCGGCCGACGAGGTCAACCACACCGACAAGTGGTCCTTCACCACCCCCTTCGTCTGTGGCGCTACCAACCTCGGCGAGGCCCTGCGCCGCATCTCCGAGGGCGCCGCCATGATCCGCTCCAAGGGCGAGGCCGGCACGGGCAACGTGGTGGAGGCCGTGCGTCACCTGCGCCAGATCAAGGGCGACATCGCCCGGCTGCGCGGCCTCGACAACCACGAGCTCTACGCCGCGGCCAAGGAGCTGCGCGCCTCCTACGAGCTGGTCAAGGAGGTCGCCGAGCTCGGCAAGCTGCCGGTCGTGCTCTTCTCCGCGGGAGGCGTCGCCACCCCGGCGGACGCCGCGCTGATGCGCCAGCTCGGCGCCGAGGGCGTCTTCGTCGGCTCCGGCATCTTCAAGTCGGGCGACCCGGCCAAGCGCGCCGCCGCCATCGTCAAGGCCACCACCTTCTACGACGACCCCAAGGTCATCGCGGACGTCTCGCGCGGCCTCGGCGAGGCCATGGTCGGCATCAACATCGACGTGCTGCCCGAGGGCGAGCGCTACGCCTCCCGCGGCTGGTGAGCGGGGGACCGTGCACGTGATTTCCCCGGTCATCGGAGTCCTCGCCCTCCAGGGCGACGTCAGGGAGCACCTCGCCGCGCTCACCGCGGCCGGCGCCGAGGCGCGGCAGGTCCGCCGCCCCGCGGAGCTGGCCGCGGTCTCCGGCCTGGTCATCCCCGGCGGCGAGTCCACCACCATCTCCAAGCTGGCCGACGCCTTCGGGCTGCTCGAGCCGCTGCGCGAGCGGGTGCGCGCGGGCATGCCGACCTACGGCTCCTGCGCCGGCATGATCATGCTCGCCGACAAGATCCTCGACCCGCGCTCGGGCCAGGAGACCGTCGGCGGCATCGACATGATCGTGCGGCGTAACGCCTTCGGGCGGCAGAACGAGTCCTTCGAAGCGGCCATCGAGGTGACCGGCGTCTCGGGCGGGCCGGTCGACGGCGTGTTCATCCGCGCCCCCTGGGTGGAGTCCCTGGGGGCCGCCGCGCGACCCATCGCCACCTTCGAGGGGCGCACCGTCGCCGTCCGGCAGGGCAACCTGCTGGCCACCGCCTTCCACCCGGAGCTCACCGGCGACCACCGGGTGCACGCGCTGTTCGCCGACATGGTGCGCGCCGGGGGGTAGGTCGCGGCCGGTAGGATCACCACGTCGGTTTGAAGAATAGGTGACATCTCTGAAGGAGCAGCGCTGTGTCCGGCCACTCCAAGTGGGCAACCACCAAGCACAAGAAGGCCGTGATCGATGCCAAGCGCGGCAAGCTGTTCGCCAAGCTGATCAAGAACATCGAGGTCGCGGCTCGCACGGGCGGCGCGGACCCGGACGGTAACCCCACCCTCTTCGACGCCATCCAGAAGGCCAAGAAGAGCTCGGTGCCGAACAACAACATCGACCGGGCGGTCAAGCGCGGCGCCGGTCTCGAGGCGGGGGGCGCCGACTACCAGACGATCATGTACGAGGGCTACGGCCCCAACGGCGTCGCGGTCCTGATCGAGTGCCTGACGGACAACCGCAACCGCGCCGCCTCCGACGTCCGGGTCGCCATGACCCGCAACGGGGGCTCGATGGCGGACCCCGGCTCGGTCTCCTACCTGTTCAACCGCAAGGGTGTGGTGATCGTCCCGAAGAACGGCCTCTCCGAGGACGACGTGCTCGGCGCCGTGCTGGACGCGGGCGCCGAGGAGGTCAACGACCTGGGCGAGTCCTTCGAGGTGGTCAGCGAGGCCGGCGACCTGGTCGCGGTGCGCACCGCCCTGCAGGACGCCGGCATCGACTACGACTCGGCGGAGGCGGGCTTCCTGCCCACCATGCAGGTCGAACTCGACGAGGACGGCGCCCGGAAGATCTTCCGGCTGATCGACGCGCTGGAGGACAGCGACGACGTGCAGAACGTCTTCGCCAACTTCGACGTGGCCGACGACGTCATGGCCCGCGTCGAGGCCTAGGGCCGGGCCGTCCTCCGGACGGCGCGGGCCCGCCCGATCCCACGGATTGTCAGTGCCGCCCGGTAGCCTCCCAGTCAGCTGATCAGGCACGCCTGATCGACCAGGGCGAGCGAGGGAGGGCCGGTGCGGGTACTTGGGGTCGACCCGGGGTTGACCCGCTGCGGGGTGGGCGTGGTGGACGGCACCGCCGGCAGCCCGCTGCGGATGGCCGCGGTGGGCGTGGTCCGCACCCCGGCGGAGGAGGAGACGCCGCGCCGTCTGGTTCTCATCGAGCGCGGCATAGACGCCTGGCTGGACGAGCACCGACCCGAAGTGGTCGCCGTGGAGCGGGTGTTCAGCCAGCACAACGTCAGCACCGTGATGGGCACCGCGCAGGCGAGCGCCGTCGCCATGCTGTGCGCGGCCCGGCGTGGGCTGCCCGTCGCGCTGCATACCCCGAGTGAGGTCAAGGCGGCCGTCACCGGCAGCGGCCGGGCCGACAAGGCCCAGGTCGGCTCCATGGTGGTGCGGCTGCTCAGGCTCGATGCGATGCCCAAGCCGGCCGACGCCGCCGACGCCCTCGCCCTGGCCATCTGTCACATCTGGCGCGCCCCCGCGCAGAACCGCCTGCAGCGCGCGGTGGCCGCCGCGCGCCGGGGCCTCGTCCCGCCGACTCCGAAGGGCATCTCCCCATCATGATCGCCTCCGTCGCAGGACAGGTCGCCGCCCTCGGCCCCGACACCGCGGTGGTCGAGGTGGGTGGCGTCGGCATCGCCGTCCACTGCACCCCCGGCACCCTGGCCGGGCTGCGGGTCGGCGAGCCGACCAGGCTCGCCACCTCGCTGGTCGTCAGGGAGGACTCGCTCACCCTCTACGGCTTCGCCGACGAGGACGAGCGCACCGTCTTCGAGCTGCTGCAGACCGCCAGCGGCGTCGGCCCCCGGCTCGCCCAGGCCATGCTGGCCGTGCACACCCCCGACGCGCTGCGGCTCGCGGTCGCCTCGGGGGACGAGAAGACCCTTACCGCCGTGCCCGGCATCGGCAAGAAGGGCGCCCAGAAGCTGCTGCTCGACCTCAGGGACCGGCTCGGCGAGCCGGTCGGCCGGCCAGGCGTTCCGGCGGCCCGCGCCGCCGCGGGCTGGCGGGACGAGCTGCGGCAGGCGCTGGTCGGCCTCGGATACGCGCCGCGCGAGGCGGACCAGGCCGTCGAGGCGGTGACCCCGGTCGCCGAGGCCGCCGCTGACGGCGCCGAGCCGCCGCTGCCCCGGCTGCTGCGGGCCGCCCTGCAGAGCCTCAACCGCGCCAGATAGCGCGCGGCCCGGCCGGGAACCGCCGGGACCACCGCACCGAGACCACCGCGTCGAGAGGGAAGAGCGGCATGCCGCAGCAGCCGAGCTGGGACGAGGACACGAGCGAGGGCGGTGAGCGCCTGGTCGGCGCCGCCGCCGACCGGGAGGACCAGGCGGTCGAGGCCGCGCTGCGCCCGAAGGACCTCGGCGAGTTCGTCGGCCAGACCCGGGTCAGGGAACAGCTCGACCTGGTGCTGCGGGCCGCGCGGGCGCGCGGTGGCACCGCCGACCACGTGCTGCTCTCCGGGGCCCCCGGGCTCGGCAAGACCACCCTCTCCATGATCATCGCCGCCGAGATGGGCGCCCCCATCCGGATCACCTCGGGACCGGCCATCCAGCACGCCGGGGACCTGGCCGCCATCCTCTCCTCGCTCACCGAGGGCGAGGTGCTCTTCCTCGACGAGATCCACCGGATGTCGAGGCCGGCCGAGGAGATGCTGTACATGGCGATGGAGGACTTCCGCGTCGACGTGATCGTCGGCAAGGGACCGGGCGCCACCGCCATCCCGCTCGAGCTGCCGCCCTTCACCCTGGTCGGCGCCACCACCAGGGCCGGGCTGCTGCCGCCGCCGCTGCGGGACCGGTTCGGCTTCACCGGGCACATGGAGTTCTACGACCCTGCTGATCTGGAGCGGGTGCTGCACCGCTCGGCCGGGCTGCTCGGGGTCCGGATGACCGACGAGGGGGCGGCCGAGATCGCCGGCCGTTCCCGGGGCACGCCCCGCATCGCCAACCGGCTGCTGCGCCGGGTCAGGGACTACGCACAGGTCCGGGCGGACGGCGTGGTCACCCAGGAGGCGGCGGCCCGCGCCCTCGCCGTCTACGAGGTGGACGAGCGGGGCCTCGACCGGCTCGACCGCGCGGTGCTGCTCGCGCTGCTGAAGCTCTTCGGCGGCGGCCCTGTGGGGCTCGCCACGCTGGCCGTCGCGGTGGGGGAGGAGCGTGAGACAGTGGAGGAGGTGGCCGAACCCTTCCTCGTCCGGGAGGGACTGCTCGCCCGCACTCCGCGGGGCCGGGTGGCGACCCCGGCCGCCTGGCGTCATCTGGGCATGGAGCCGCCCCAACAGCCGGCCCCGGGCGGACAAGAGGGATTGTTCGGGCCGTGAGGGCGTGGATTTCCGCCGGTGGGAACTCCGATAGCATCCGAGGCGTTGTTCCCCCGGTGCAGCCTCGCCTAGACTCCGCCGATGCCGTCCGAATCGAGGGCGGCGTGCCGACCCCCGAATAGCTGACCGCGACAGCGGTCATACAAAGGAAATTCCTCCATCGTGGATATCGCGTTTCTGTTCCCTTTCATTCTGCTCATCGGCGTCATGTTCCTGATGACGCGCTCGGCCAAGAACCGGCAGCGTCAGGCCATGGAGATGCGGGACGCGATGGAACCGGGCACCGGTGTGCGGACCATCGGCGGCATGTACGCCCAGGTCAAGGAAGTCCGTGAGGACACCGTGGTGCTCGAGATCACTCCCGGTGTGCACGCCCTGTTCGCGAAGAACGCCATCGGCGCCGTGCTCGACGCCGACGAGTACGAGCGGATCGTCAACGGCGAGGAGGAGGACGAGGAGACCCCCGTCGTCCCAGACGACGCCTCGTCGCTGATCGAGGACGAGGACGCCGGCGACGACCGCGTGGAGCTGGGCAAGGACGACGCGAAGGCCGAGGCCAAGAGGGACAAGACGGAGGAGTCCCGCAAGGACGAGGGCGAGAGCGGCTCCAGGTCCGACAGCTGAGGGCGACGGCACCGGGCCGTCCGTCAGTCATCCCGCTGGACCGCGCGACGATCACCGGGCGCGCGGGTCGTTGGACAGAGAGAAGACGAGAAGGTGGCGACACCGAAGAAGGACCTCAGGTCCTCACGGAAGAGGGATCTCGGGTCCCGGGGAGCCCAGGGCAAGCCCGGGCGAGCTCTGTTCCTGGTCGTGCTGATCATCGCGGCCCTCACCGGGGGGATGTTCGCCTCCGGGCACACCACCCCACGTCTGGGCATCGACCTCGCCGGAGGCACGAGCATCACGCTCTCCGCCGTGCCCGACGGTGACAATCCGGACGCGATCAACTCGACCAACCTGAACACCGCCGTCAACATCATCGAGCGGCGGGTCAACGGTCTGGGCGTCTCGGAGGCCGAGGTCCAGACCCAGGGCGACCGGAACATCATCGTCAACATCCCCAGGGGATCCGACGAGCAGCAGGCCAGGGACCAGGTGGGCACCACGGCCGAGCTCGGCTTCCGGCCCGTGCTGAGCGCCACCTCGGCGCAGCCGCTGCCCGAGGACACCGGGGAGACGGGCGACACCGGTGACTCCGCCGACACCGGCTCGGGCGAGAGCCAGGACTCCGGTGACTCCGCCGACTCGGGCGAGTCCCAGGACTCGGGTGAGAGCCAGGATTCGGGCGACACCCAGGACTCCGGTGACTCCGCCGACTCGGACACCACCGACCAGAGCCTCGCCCCTCTCGGCCAGGGCGGCTCGGCCACCACCGCGCGCACCGCGTCCTTCAGCACCGCGGAGGACGACACCGGTGACGAGTCCGCCGACACTGGCGGCTCCGACGAGACCGAGGAGCCGGCCGACTCCGGGGACACCGCCGAGACCGACCCCGAGCAGCCGGCCGCCGACGAGGTCCAGGCACAGCTCGACGCGCTCGACTGCACCACCGACGAGGCGCGGTTGGCGGCCAGCCGGGCGGCCAGCGAGGCCAGTGCGGACGAGCCCGTCGTCGCCTGCTACCCGGACCAGGACGCCAAGTACGCCCTCGGCCCGGTGGCCGTCCCCGGCACGGACGTGACCGACGCGAACGCCGTCTACGACACCCAGCGCGGTCAGGGCTGGATCGTCCAGATGCAGTTCAGCGACGCCGGCGGCGACAAGTTCGCCGACGTCACCGCCGACCTGGCCACGCAGATCCAGCCGCAGAACCAGTTCGCCATCGTGCTGGACGGCGAGATCGTCTCCGCGCCCAGCGTCTCCGAGCGCCTCGGTGGCGGCCGCG
The DNA here is from genome assembly GCF_004348315.1 of Streptomyces sp. 8K308. GTDB lineage: Bacteria > Actinomycetota > Actinomycetes > Streptomycetales > Streptomycetaceae > Streptomyces. The sequence continues at coordinate 33,412 of NZ_SMKC01000013.1, forward strand.
CCGAGATCTCCGGCAGTTTCACCCAGGAGTCCGCCGAGGACCTGGCGAACATCCTGAAGTACGGCGCGCTGCCGCTCAGCTTCGAGGAGGCCAGCGTCTCCACGGTCTCCCCGACCCTGGGTGGCGAGCAGCTCCGGGCCGGCCTGATCGCGGGCGCCATCGGCCTCGGGCTCGTGGTGATCTACATGCTGGTCTACTACCGCGGCCTGTCGTTGATCGCGATCGCCAGCCTGATCGTCTCCAGCATCCTGACCTACACGCTCATGTCGCTTCTCGGCCCGGCCATCGGCTTCGCGCTGAACCTGCCGGCCGTCTGCGGCGCGATCGTGGCCATCGGTATCACGGCCGACTCGTTCATCGTGTACTTCGAGCGGATCAGGGACGAGGTCAGGGAGGGCCGCAGCCTGCGCCCCGCGGTGGAGCGCGCCTGGCCGCGTGCCCGGCGCACCATCCTGGTGTCCGACTTCGTCTCCTTCCTCGCCGCGGCCGTGCTCTTCGTGGTCACCGTCGGCAAGGTGCAGGGCTTCGCGTTCACCCTCGGCCTCACCACGGCGCTCGACGTGGTGGTCGTGTTCCTCTTCACCAAGCCACTGATGACGCTGCTGGCCCGGCGGAAGTTCTTCTCCAGCGGCCACAGCTGGTCCGGCCTCGACCCCAAGCGGCTCGGTGCCCGCCCGCCCTTCCGTGGCGCGCGCCGCGGGCCCGCTCCCGTCCAGCCCGACGTGAAGGAGGCGTGAGCATGTCACGGCTCGGCGATCTTGGAGCCCGGCTGTACCGCGGCGAGGTCGGCGTCGACTTCGTCGGCCGGCGCAAGGTCTGGTACGGCGTCTCCGTCCTGATCACCATCCTGGCCTTTGCCGGCCTGATGGTCCGGGGCCTCCACATGGGCGTGGAGTTCGAGGGCGGCGCGGTGTTCACCACCCCGGCCACCAACGTCTCCGTCGAGGAGGCCCGCCACGTGGCCGAGGAGGCGTCCGGCAGCCAGGCGCTGGTGCAGACCCTGGGCGACGACGGCTCGATGCGGATCCAGGTCAGCGGACTGGACACCGAGCAGTCCAACGCCACCAGGGAGGCCATCGCCGAGGAGCTCGGCATCCCGACCGACAGCCTCAACGCCGAGGTGATCGGCCCCAGCTGGGGCAACCAGATCGCCAACAAGGCGTGGCAGGGCCTGGGCATCTTCCTGGTGCTGGTGGTCATCTACCTCGCCATCGCCTTCGAGTGGCGGATGGCCCTGGCCGCGCTCATCGCCCTGATCCACGACCTCACCATCACCGTCGGGGTCTACGCCCTGGTGGGCTTCGAGGTCACCCCGGGCACGGTCATCGGCCTGCTGACCATCCTGGGCTACTCGCTCTACGACACCGTTGTCGTCTTCGACGGCCTCAAGGAGCAGACCAGGCACTTCAACCGGCAGACCCGCTTCACCTACGCGGAGCTGGCCAACCGCAGCCTCAACGGCACCCTGGTGCGTTCGATCAACACCTCGGTGGTGGCCCTGCTGCCGGTCGGTGCCCTGCTCTTCATCGGCGGCGGCCTGCTGGGCGGCGGGATGCTCAATGACATCGCGCTCTCCCTCTTCGTCGGCCTCACCGCCGGTGCCTACTCCTCGATCGTGATCGCCACCCCGCTCGTCGCGGACTTCAAGATGCGCGAGGCGGAGGTCAAGGCCCAGGACAAGCGCGTGCTCGCCAAGCGCGTCAAGCGTGCCGAGGGCGGCGACGAGGACCTCCAGGAGGAGCAGGAGGCCGCCGGCGCCTCGGCGCCGGCGGACGAGTCGGTCGAGCCGGCCGGCGACGACGAGCCGGCGGCGGTCGGCGCGCCCGCGCCGCGCGGCCCGCGCCGCCAGCCGGCGGCCCGTTCCCGCGGCCGCGGCCGGCCCTCGGGGAAGCGGCGGTGAGCGCGCAGGCCGAGGCCAGCCCGGCCTCCTCCCGCCCCGCCCTGGCCGACCTGCTGCTCAGCCGCATCAGGGACGTGCCGGACTACCCGAAGCCGGGGATCGCCTTCAAGGACATCACCCCGCTGCTCGCCGACCCCGAGGCGTTCACCGCCCTCACCGACGAGCTCGCGGCGTTCTCCCTGGCCCAGGGCGCGACCAAGGTGGTCGGCCTCGAGGCCCGCGGCTTCATCCTCGCCGCGCCGGTCGCCGTCCGGGCGGGCATGGGCTTCGTCCCCGTCCGCAAGGCGGGCAAGCTGCCGGGTGCCACGCTCTCCCAGTCCTACGACCTGGAGTACGGAAGCGCGGAGATGGAGATCCACGCCGAGGATCTGAGCCCGGACGACCGGGTGCTGATCATCGACGACGTGCTGGCCACCGGCGGCACGGCCGAGGCGGCCATCCAGCTGATCCGCCGCACCGGCGCCCAGTTGGCGGGTCTGGCCGTGCTGATGGAGCTGACGTTCCTGCCGGGCCGCGAGCGGGTGACCGCCGCGCTGGGCGAGGCCCCCTACCAGGCCCTGCTCACGGTCTGACATCCCACCGTCACGCGCCCGGGTTCCACCACCCAAGCGGAGCCCGGGCGCCGTCGCACGTCCGGCGCGAGCCCGCGGCCGGACCTCGTTACCATGGCAGTCCGATCGTTCCCCGGCCGGACTCCGCCTTGGTCCCGTGACGACCCGGGAGGACCGTTCCCTTTCCCGGCCGCCCATGGCGGGGAGGGGCCCGCTAAGGAGTGCCCTTGCCAGACGACGCCCAGCCGCTCACCTCGGCTCAGCGGAAGAACTCGAAGCCGTCGACCCTCGGCTGGCGCGACGGCGCCGACACCCGTGCCCAGCCGCCGGCCCCCCAGCCCACGGCCGCGGTCTCGGGCGTCTCGGGCCGCTCGGGCTCGTCCAACCGTGTGCGGGCCCGGCTCGCCCGGCTCGGCGTCCAGCGCTCCACCCCGTACAACCCGGTCCTCGAGCCGCTGCTGCGCGTCGTCCGGGCCAACGATCCCAAGGCCGACACCGCCGCGCTGCGCCAGATCGAGCGCGCCTACCAGGTCGCGGAGCGCTGGCACCGCGGTCAGAAGCGCAAGAGCGGCGACCCGTACATCACGCACCCGCTGGCCGTCACCACCATCCTGGCCGAGCTCGGCATGGACGCGGCGACGCTGATGGCCGGCCTGCTCCACGACACCGTCGAGGACACCGAGTACGGCCTCGACACCCTGCGGCGCGACTTCGGCGACCAGGTGGCGCTGCTCGTCGATGGCGTCACCAAGCTGGACAAGGTCAAGTTCGGCGAGGCCGCCCAGGCCGAGACGGTCCGCAAGATGGTCGTGGCCATGGCCAAGGACCCGCGGGTCCTGGTGATCAAGCTCGCCGACCGGCTGCACAACATGCGCACCATGCGCTTCCTCAAGCGCGAGAAGCAGGAGCAGAAGGCCCGCGAGACGCTGGAGATCTACGCTCCGCTGGCCCATCGGCTGGGGATGAACACCATCAAGTGGGAGCTTGAGGACCTGGCCTTCGCCATCCTCTACCCCAAGATGTACGACGAGATCGTGCGGCTCGTCGCCGAGCGCGCCCCCAAGCGCGACGAGTACCTGGCGACCGTGATCGACGAGGTCCAGGGCGACCTGCGCGGCGCCCGCATCAAGGCCACCGTCACCGGCCGGCCCAAGCACTACTACAGCGTCTACCAGAAGATGATCGTCCGCGGCCGGGACTTCGCCGAGATCTACGACCTGGTGGGCATCCGGGTCCTCGTCGACACCGTCCGCGACTGCTACGCGGCGCTCGGCACGGTGCACGCCCGGTGGAACCCGGTGCCCGGCCGGTTCAAGGACTACATCGCGATGCCCAAGTTCAACATGTACCAGTCGCTGCACACGACGGTCATAGGACCCGGGGGCAAGCCGGTCGAGCTGCAGATCCGCACCTTCGACATGCACCGGCGCGCCGAGTTCGGCATCGCGGCCCACTGGAAGTACAAGCAGCAGGCCGTCGCCGGCACCTCCAAGGTGCGCTCGGACGCCCCCAAGAAGGGCGAGCGGCGCGGCGGGCGCAGCACGGTCGACGACATGGCGTGGCTGCGGCAGCTGCTCGACTGGCAGAAGGAGACCGAGGACCCCGGGGAGTTCCTCGAGTCCCTGCGCTTCGATCTCTCGCGCAACGAGGTCTTCGTCTTCACGCCCAAGGGCGACGTGATCGCGCTGCCGGCCGGCGCGACGCCGGTGGACTTCGCCTACGCGGTGCACACCGAGGTCGGCCACCGCACCATAGGCGCCAAGGTCAACGGCCGCCTGGTGCCGCTCGAGTCCACGCTGGACAACGGCGACACGGTGGAGATCTTCACCTCCAAGGCCGACGGCGCCGGCCCGTCCCGCGACTGGCTCGGCTTCGTCAAGTCGCCCAGGGCGCGGAACAAGATCCGGGGCTGGTTCTCGAAGGAACGCAGGGACGAGGCCATCGAGCAGGGCAAAGACTCCATCGCCCGGGCCGTGCGCAAGCAGAACCTGCCCATCCAGCACGTGCTCAGCGGCGACGCCCTGGTCACCCTGGCCCACGAGATGCGCTACCCCGACATCTCCTCGCTCTACGCCGCCATCGGCGAGGGCCATGTCTCGGCGCACAGCGTGGTGCAGAAGCTGGTCCAGGCGGTCGGCGGCGAGGAGGCCGCCAACGAGGACATCGCCGAGGCGGCGCCGCCCGTCCCGGTCCGCAGCAAGCGGCGTACCAACGCCGACCCCGGCGTGGTGGTCAAGGGCGTGGACGACGTCTGGGTCAAGCTCGCCCGCTGCTGCACCCCGGTGCCCGGCGACCCGATCATCGGCTTCGTCACCCGGGGCAACGGCGTCTCGGTGCACCGCGCCGACTGCGTCAACGTCGACGCGCTGGCCAGGGAGCCGGAGCGGATGCTGGACGTCGAGTGGGCTCCCACCCAGTCCTCGGTGTTCCTCGTGGCCATCCAGGTCGAGGCGCTCGACAGGTCCCGGCTGCTGTCCGATGTGACGCGGGTCCTCTCCGACCAGCACGTCAACATCCTGTCGGCCGCCGTGCAGACCTCGCGGGACCGGGTGGCCACCTCCCGGTTCACCTTCGAGATGGGCGACCCCAAGCACCTCGGGCACGTGCTGAAGGCGGTGCGCGGCGTGGAGGGCGTCTACGACGTCTACCGCGTCACCTCGCCCCGCCGCCCCTGAGGCCGGCGCGCCAGAGCCCACGATGATGGCGGCCGCCCGGGATCCTTCCCGGACGGCCGCCGCGCTTCTGGCTCCGCGCGCCTTGCGTCAGCCGCCGAACTCGGCGAGACCCTTCAGCGCCTGGTCGAGCAGCGCCTGGCGCCCGGCGAGCTCCTGCTCCAGCTTCTCGGTCTTGGCGGTGTTGCCCGCGGCCCTGGCCCGCTCCACCTGGTCCCGCAGCCGGTCGACGGCGTCCTGGAGCTGTCCCGTGAGGCCGGCGGCCCGCGCCCGCGCTTCCGGGTTGGTGCGCCGCCACTCGGCCTCCTCGGCCTCCGAGACGGCCCGCTCCACCGCGCTCATCCGGCCCTCGATCCCGGCCCTCGCCTCGCGCGGCACGTGCCCGATGGCCTCCCACCGCTCGCCGATGGACCGCAGCGCGGCCCTGGCCGCCCGCAGGTCGGTGATCGGCAGCAGCTTCTCGGCCTCGGCCGCCAGCTCCTCCTTGCGCGCCAGGTTGTCCCGCTGCTCGGCGTCACGCTCGGCGAACGTCGCGCCCCGTGCCTGGAAGAACACGTCCTGCGCGGCGCGGAAGCGGGCCCACAGGTCCTCCTCGGCCTCCCGCTGCGCCCGGCCGGCGGCCTTCCACTCCCGCATCAGCTCGCGGTAGCGGGCCGCGGTCGGCCCCCAGTCGGTCGAGTCGGAGAGCGCCTCCGCCTCGGAGATCAGCTTCTCCTTGCGCCGCCTGGTCTCCTCGCGCTGCGAGTCGAGGGCCGCGAAGTGCGCCTTGCGGCGCTTGGAGAAGGCGGATCGCGCCTGCGAGAAGCGGTGCCACAGCTCGTCGTCCGTCTTGCGGTCGAGCCGGGGCAGGCCCTTCCATGTGTCGACGAGGCCGCGCAGTCGCTCGCCGGCAGCCCGCCACTGCTCGCTGGCCGCCAGCTCCTCGGCCTCGGCCACGAGCGCCTCCTTGGCGGCCCTGGCCTCCTCCGACTGCCTGGCCCTGGCCGCCTTGCGCTCCTCCCGGCGCTCCTCGACCACGGCCTCGAGACCGTCGAGACGCCGCGCGAGCGATGCCAGGTCGCCCACGGCGTGACCGGCGTCGACCTGCTCCCGAAGGTGGCCGATGGCCGTCGCCGCGTCCTTCGCGGACAGGTCCGTCGTCTTGACCCGGCGCTCCAGCAGGTCGATCTCCACCACGAGCCCGTCGAATTTGCGCTCGAAATAGGCCAGCGCCTCGTCCGGGGAACCGGCCTGCCAGGAGCCGACGACCCTCTCGCCATCGGCGGTCCGCACGTAAACGGTCCCCGTCTCGTCAACGCGGCCCCACGGCTCGCTGCTCACAGCGCCTCCTCGTTTGATGCCCGCGGGGGAAGGTGACGCCCCCGGCATCGTCCACAGTTCTCGTCCGGTGCAACCGGCTGTCGGGCCCGCCTGACCGGCGAAGGGACCCTACACAACGCCAACATAGGCGACAGGCCGCCCGGCTGTCCGCACCTTGCCGGGCGGAAAATCGTCCCCTGACCTCAGGAGGCCCCGGCTCAGCCCTCCTCCGCCGGCGTCACGGTGGCCTCGTTGACGACCACGGTGGCATAGGGGGCGGTGTTGCCCGTCGTCGGGTCGGGCGGGGCGGCGCCGGTCGCCGCGATGGTCTCCAGCACGTCCATGCCGCCGGTAACGGTGCCGAAGGGCGTGTAGTCGGGCGGCAGCTCGCTGTCCTCGTAGACCAGGAAGAACTGGCTGCCGCCGGTGTCCCGCCCGCTGTCGGTCGTGGGGTCGTAGGTGTTGGCCATGGCCACCGTGCCGGCCGGGTAGACGCCGTCCGCCACCTCGGGGGAGTCCAGGTTCTCGTCCGGGATGGTGTAGCCGGGGCCGCCCTGGCCGGTGCCGGTCGGGTCGCCGCACTGCAGCACGTGAATGCCCTCGGTCACCAGGCGGTGGCAGGGGGAGTGGTCGAGGAAGCCCTCACCGGCCAGGAAGGCGAAGGAGTTCACCGTGCGCGGGGCGACCGCGGCGTCCATGGTGATCTCGATGTCGCCACAGGTGGTGGCCAGCGTCATCACGTAGCTCGCCTCGGTGTCGACCGTCACCTCGGGCTCGGCGTCCCACTGCTGCTGGGACGGCTCGCCATCGGCCGGCGCCGCGCACGGGTCCTCCGGCGGGTCGCTCGGCTCCGCCGTCGGCTCGGTGGTCGGCGCGTCGTCCGCCGCCTGCTCCGTGCCCTCGTCGTCGCGGTTGAGCATCACGAGCGCCGAGACGCCGCCGGCCACCACGACCACAAGCAGCGCGCTCGTCAACACCCGGCGCCGGCGCGAGCGCCGTACCCTGTGCTCCCTGCGCTCCGCCTGCCGTTCCCACTTGGCCCGCGCCAGCTGCTTCCGCCGCTGATCCTTGCTGACCACCGCGCTCTCCTCCCGCCAACCGGCCTGCCGTCAACTGGACTCGTGGGCGTCACCGTATACGGGTTCGCCCGCGCCGCACCGTCGCCGGTAGGCTCTTGACGCGAGGCGGCCCGCGCCCGGCGACGGGTCAACCGTGAAACGTGTAGCCGAAGACGCGTAACGACGACCTAAGGACGACCGTGCTCATCGCTGGCTTCCCCGCCGGGGCCTGGGGGACGAACTGCTACCTGGTCGCCCCCGCGGCCGGTGAGGAATGCGTCATCATCGACCCCGGCCACCAGGCCGCGGCCGGCGTCGAGGAGACCATCGCCAAGCACCGACTCAAGCCTGTCGCCGTCGTCCTCACCCACGGTCACCTCGACCACGTCGCCTCGGTCGTGCCGGTCTGCGGCGCGCACGACGTGCCGGCCTGGCTGCACCCCGAGGACCGGTACATGCTCACCGATCCGGAGAAGGCCCTCGGCATGCGGATCGGCCAGCCGCTCCTCGGCGACCTCAGCGTCGGCGAGCCCGACGACCTGCGGGAGCTGACCGACGGCGCCGAGCTCGAGCTCGCGGGCCTGTCCTTCACCGTCGCGCACGCCCCGGGCCATACCAGGGGGTCGGTGACCTTCCGGATGCCCGAGCGTGCCGACGTGCCGTCGGTCCTCTTCTCGGGCGACCTGCTGTTCGCCGGCTCCATCGGACGCACCGACCTGCCCGGCGGTGACCACGCCGAGATCCTGCGGTCGCTGGCGCGCGTCTGCCTGCCGCTGGACGACTCGACCGTGGTGCTTTCCGGGCACGGCCCGCAGACCACCATCGGCCGCGAGCGCGCCACCAACCCGTTCCTGCGGGAGTTGGCCGCCGGCCCGGGGACCGCAGAGGCGGCGCCCCCGCGACAAGGAATGTGAAGAACCACTCCGTGAGCACCTTCTCCGCCCCCAAGGGCACCTACGACCTGCTCCCGCCCGACTCCGCGACCTACCTCGCGGTGCGCGAGGCGCTCGCCGCGCCCCTGCGCCGCGCCGGCTACGGCTACGTCGAGACGCCGGGCTTCGAGCACGTCGAGCTCTTCTCCCGCGGCGTCGGCGAGTCCACCGACATCGTGACCAAGGAGATGTACACCCTCACCACCAAGGGCGGCGCCCAGCTCGCGCTGCGCCCCGAGGGCACCGCGTCCGTGCTGCGCGCCGCGCTCCAGGCCAATCTGCACCGGGCCGGCGGGCTGCCGGTCAAGCTCTGGTACTCGGGCTCCTACTACCGCTACGAGCGGCCGCAGGCCGGGCGCTACCGGCACTTCTCGCAGGTCGGCGCCGAGGCGCTGGGCGCCGAGGACCCGGCGCTCGACGCCGAGCTGATCATCCTGGCCACCGACGCCTATCGCTCGCTCGGGCTCGGCGGCGTGCGGCTGCTGCTGAACTCGCTCGGCGACCGCGAGTGCCGGCCGGCCTACCGGGCCGCCCTGCAGGAGTTCCTGCGCGGTCTCGACCTGGACGAGGACACCAGGGCCAGGATCGAGATCAACCCGCTGCGGGTGCTCGACGACAAGCGCCCCGACGTCCAGCGTCAACTCGTCGGCGCGCCGATGATGCGTGATCACCTGTGCGAGGCCTGCAAGGAGTACCACGAGCGGGTGCGCGAGCTGCTGACCGCGGCGGGCGTCGCCTTCACCGACGACGAGAAGCTGGTCCGCGGCCTCGACTACTACACGCGGACCACCTTCGAGTTCGTGTACGACGGCCTCGGCGCCCAGTCGGCGGTCGGCGGCGGCGGTCGCTACGACGGCCTCTCCGAGATGATCGGCGGGCCGCCGCTCCCCTCGGTCGGCTGGGCGCTCGGCGTGGACCGGATCGTGCTCGCGCTGCGCGCCGAGGGCGTGGCCCCGCCACTGCCCGCCGCCACCCAGGTCTTCGCGGTGCCGCTCGGCGAGCAGGCCAGGAGCGGGCTGTTCGCGCTGGTCACCGAGTTGCGGCGGGCCGGCGTCGCGGCCGACTTCGCCTATGGAGGGCGGGGCGTCAAGGCCGCCATGAAGGCCGCCAACCGCAGCGGGGCCCGGTTCGCCGTGGTCGCCGGCGAGCGCGACCTGGCCGACGGCGTGGTCCAGCTCAAGGACCTGGAGAGTGGCGACCAGACGCCGGTGGCGCGCGCCGAGATCGCCGCCGAGCTGGCGCGCCGGCTGGGCTGAGCCCCGCCCCCGGCATTCTGCCGGTTGACGGCGGAGGGTGCACGGTGGGTCACTGGTGCAGAATGGACCAGTACCCGTGACCGAGCGGATTGGGCGTTATGGCTTCGGCAGTAGATGAGGCGCGGACGGGCCGACCGGCCGCGCCGAGCGACGAGCGGCAGGGCGTGGGCGCGAGGCGCGGCTTCGCGCTGCTGCTCGTCATCACCGGCTTCGCGGGCCTGCTGGCCTCCTGGGTGATCACTCTGGACAAGTTCCACCTCCTCGAAGACCCGAACTTCACGCCGGCCTGCAGCCTCAACCCCGTGATCTCCTGCGGCAGCATCATGGAGAGCGAGCAGGCGTCCGCCTTCGGCTTCCCCAACCCGATGCTGGGGCTCGTCGCCTACGGCTCGGTGATCACCATCGGGATGGGGCTGCTCGCCGGTGCCCGCTACGGGCGCTGGTTCTGGCTCGGCCTGCAGGGCGGCACCCTCTTCGGCGTCGGCTTCTGCACCTGGCTCCAGTACCAGTCGCTCTACGAGATCAACGCGCTGTGCCTGTGGTGCTGCCTGGCCTGGGTCGCCACCATCGTCATGTTCTGGTACACGACCCTGCACAACGTCCGGGAGGGCGTCCTGCGGGTGCCGGGCGGGGTCCGCGCGACCCTGGAGGAGTTCCACTGGCTGCTGCCCGCGGTGCACATCGGCATCATCGGCATGCTGATCGTGACCCGCTGGTGGGACTTTTGGACCAGCTGAGCCACGGCCGTTGTCGGTACGGTGGCTTAGGGTCGAGGGCGTGGATGCCGACCTGTTCACCGCGGCCGCCGAGGAGCGCGCCGAGCGGGAGCCCGCCGGCCGCCCGTTGGCGGTCCGGATGCGCCCGCGCACGCTCGACGAAGTCGTGGGCCAGCAGCACCTGCTGCGCCCCGGATCGCCGCTGCGCCGGCTGGTCGGCGAGGGCGGCGGCGGGCCCGCCGGGCCCTCGTCGGTGATCCTCTGGGGCCCGCCGGGTACGGGGAAGACGACGCTGGCCCACGTGGTCAGCCAGGCCACGGACAAGCGGTTCACCGAGCTGTCGGCCATCACAGCGGGGGTCAAGGAGGTCCGTGCCGTGATCGACGGCGCGCGGCGCTCCTCGGGTGTCCTCGGCAAGGACACCGTCCTCTTCCTCGACGAGATCCACCGCTTCAGCAAGGCACAGCAGGACTCCCTGCTCCCCGCCGTGGAGAACCGCTGGGTCACCCTGATCGCCGCCACCACGGAGAACCCGTACTTCTCGGTGATCTCCCCGCTGCTCTCCCGCTCCCTGCTCCTCACCCTCGAGCCGCTCACGGAGGACGACCTGCGTGGGCTGCTGCGCCGCGCGGTGGCCGACGAGCGTGGCCTCGGGGGCGCGGTCCGGCTGCCGGCAGACACCGAGGAGATGCTGCTCCGGATCGCCGGCGGGGACGCGCGCCGGGCGCTGACGGCCCTGGAGGCCGGCGCGGGCGCGGCGCTGGCCAAGGGCGAACAGGAGATCGCCCTGGCCACGCTGGAGACCGCCGTCGACCGGGCGGCCGTCACGTACGACCGGGACGGAGACCAGCACTACGACGTGGCCAGTGCGCTGATCAAGTCCATCCGCGGCTCGGACGTGGACGCGGCGCTGCACTACCTGGCCAGGATGATCGAGGCCGGCGAGGACCCCCGGTTCATCGCCAGGCGGCTGATGATCTCGGCCAGCGAGGACATCGGCATGGCCGACCCTACCGCCCTGCCGACGGCGGTGGCCGCGGCCCAGGCGGTCGCCATGATCGGCTTCCCGGAGGCGGCGATCACCCTCGGGCACGCGACCATCGCACTGGCGCTCGCCCCGAAGTCCAACGCGGCCGTGGTCGCCATCGGCGAGGCCCAGGCGGACGTCAGGGCCGGCCTCGCCGGCCCGGTGCCGGCGCATCTGCGGGACAGCCACTACGGTGGCGCCGGCAAGCTGGGGCACGGCGAGGGCTACGTGTACCCGCACGACGTCCCCGGCGGCATCGCCGCGCAGCAGTACGCGCCGGACACGGTGCGCGACAAGCGGTACTACCGGCCGACGCGGCATGGGGCGGAGGCGCGCTACACCGAGATACTGGCCCGCGTCCGCGAGCGCCTCGAGGGCCGCAGCGGCTGACTTTCCGCCGCGGGCTCGCCGGTGGTCAGTTGGTCGCGGCGGTCTCGAAGAGCTGTCGCATGGCCCGCCGCAGGTCGACCACGTCCCGCACCGGCTCGGGGAACTCGAAGCGCGCGTCGAAGCACGCGTTGCCCGTGCTGAAGCGCACCCGCAGGCCGTGCCGGTCCAGGCTCAGCGGCGCGACGCCGTGCCACGCCTCGCAGGCGGCGCCGCGGTCGCCCAGGAGGTTGCACAGGGACCGCAGTTGGCCCTCGTGCGCCGCCGCCAGGTGCTGCAGGAGCTCCGCCTCGTGCGGCGACAGCGGGTCGGGCGTGGCCGCGGCGAACTCCTCGGGTTCGACGTGGTCCGCGCCCCACAGGTCGTCAACATATGCCTCGCCCACCTCCAGGCGCAGCAGCGTCCACGCCGGCCCTGGCGCCGGTCCCGCCGGGTGCCGTTCGGCCAGCAGCCGGGCGGCGGCGTGCCGTTCGGCGGCCGGGACGGCGGTGAGCCAGCCGGCGACCCAGCCCCGGCCGCGGATCCGGTGGGGCACGGCGACCGGGGCCACGTCCGTGATCTCCATCACGGACGTCACGTCGTCGTCCAGGGCAAATACCGTGGCCCTGGCGGCTGGTGAGTCGGTCGGGACGAGCAGCAGCACGTCGCCCGTCGGCGAGACGGCCCGGGACTCCGGCACACTGTGTCCGAGCTCAGCGCCCGGAATGGTCAGTGCCGCCGAGGCGTTGGTCTCTACGAGGGTGCGCACGCGCTCGGCGGCGGTGGGCTGCCGTGCGTCGTGCCCGGGACGCGGCTGGTCCTCCTCCTGGCTTCGGTGTCCGGTGCCGGATCGAGGGCTCCCAGGTCGAATCATGCGCACTCCTCAGATAAGGTAAGCCTCACCTAACTTACACGGAGGTCCGTTCAACGTGAACCAGTCGCGTCCCAAGGTCAAGAAGTCGCGCGCCCTCGGCATCGCGCTCACTCCGAAGGCCGTCAAGTACTTCGAGAAGCGCCCCTATCCGCCGGGCGAGCACGGGCGCGGCCGCAAGCAGAACAGCGACTACAAGGTCCGGCTGCTGGAGAAGCAGCGGCTGCGCGCCCAGTACGACATCAGCGAGCGCCAGATGGCCCGCGCCTACGAGCGCGCCCGCAAGGTGACCGGCAAGACCGGCGAGGCCCTGATCATCGAGCTCGAGCGCCGGCTCGACGCGCTGGTGCTGCGCTCCGGCCTTGCCCGCACCATCTACCAGGCGCGCCAGATGGTCGTGCACGGCCACATCGCCGTCAACGGCCGGAAGGTCGACAAGCCGTCCTTCCGGGTGCGTCCGGACGACGTCGTGGAGGTGCGCGAGCGCAGCCGCGCCAAGCACCCGTTCCTGGTCGCCAGGGAGGGCGGCTACGCCGGCGAGGGCGAGACCCCGCGCTACCTCCAGGTCAACCTGGAGGCGCTGGCGTTCCGCCTGGACCGGGAGCCCAACCGCCAGGAGATCCCGGTCATCTGCGACGAGCAGCTGGTCGTCGAGTACT
>NZ_SMKC01000140.1 GCF_004348315.1 Streptomyces sp. 8K308
CCGGGATGCCGGTCGGCGGTTCGCACATGACGCCGCGTTGGACGGCCGGGCCGAACGGGATCTCGTCGGCGATGACGTCGGCGAGGATCGCCGGGTCGACCTGCTTGAGGTGGAGGTAGCCGATCCGCTCGCCGTAGGTCTCGATGAGCTTGACGCTGTCGCCGCCGCAGTAGGCGTAGTGGCCGGTGTCGAGGCACAGGTTGACGGCCGACGAGTCGGTCGCGTCGAGGAAGCGGGTGACGTGCTCCTCGGTGGCGATGTGGGTGTCGGCGTGTGGGTGGACGACGATGCCGAGGCCGAACTCGTCGCGGGCGGCTCGGCCGAGGCGTTCCATGCCGGCGGCGAGGTCGGCGAACTGGGTGGCGGTCAGCTCGGGTTCCTCGGTGCGTTCGCCGCTGACCGGGTCGCGCCAGAACTCGGGGATGACCACGAGGTGGCCGGCGTCGACGGCCCGGGTGAGGGCGGCGACCTTCGAGACGTGGGCCCACGTCTCGTCCCAGACGGCGGGGCCGCGGTGCAGGGCGGTGAAGACCGTGCCGGCGGAGACCCGCAGGTCGCGGCGGCCCAACTCGTCGCGCAGCACGGCCGGATCCGTCGGCAGGTAGCCGTAGGGGCCGAGTTCGATCCACGGGTAGCCGGCCTCGGCGACCTCGTCGAGGAAGCGGTGCCAGGGGGTCTGCCGGGGGTCGTCCGGGAACCAGACGCCCCAGGAGTCGGGGGCCGAGCCGACCCTGATCCGATCCAGGACGGGCGGCTTCACCGGCGCGTCGCTCATGGTGCTGAGTCTCCTGTCAGTTCGTGGCGGAGCTCGTCCAACTCGGCGCCGCCGGCCATCTGGTGGGTGAGGTGGTCGAGGTCGACGTCGGCCCGGTCGGCGCTGAGTTCGACGGTGCCGAGCCGCAGCACCGTGAAGTGGTCGCCCACGAGGTAGGCGTGGTGCGGGTTGTGGGTGATGAAGACGACGCCGAGGCCGCGTTCGCGGGCGGCCGCGACGTAGCGGAGGACGACGCCGGACTGCTTGACGCCGAGCGCCGCGGTGGGCTCGTCGAGGATGAGGACCCGGGCGCCGAAGTGGACGGCGCGGGCGATGGCCACGGACTGCCGTTGGCCGCCGGAGAGCGAGCCGACGGGCTGGTCGACGTCGTCGAGAACGATGCCCATGGCGCGCAGCTCGGCGTCGGCGACCTGCCGCATGCGGGGGATGTCGAGCCGTTGGAGTGGCCAGCGGCCGCGGGTGAGTTCCGAGCCGAGGAAGAAGTTGCGCCAGACCGGCATCAGGGTGACGGTGGCGAGGTCCTGGTAGACGGTGGCGATGCCGCGGTCGAGGGCGTCGCGGGGCGAGGAGAGCCTGGCCGGCTCGCCGTCGATGAGGAGCTCACCGGTGGTGTGCCGGTGCAGCCCGGAGATGACCTTGATGAGGGTGGACTTGCCGGCGCCGTTGTCGCCGAGCACGCAGGCGACCCGGCCCGCGTGCACGGCGAGGTCGACGTCGCGCAGGGCGTGGATGTTGCCGTAGGACTTGCCGACGGCGCGGAGTTCGACGAGCGGGGTCTGCGGGGTCATGGTCGTCACCTCCGGGTGGCCTGGCGTCGGACCCACAGGTTGAGCAGCACGGCGAGCAGCAGCATCCCGCCGAGGAAGAACATGAACCAGTCGGGGTCCCAGTTGGCGTAGACGATCCCCTGGTTGGCCATGCCGAACAGGAACGCGCCGACGGCGGGGCCCACGATGGAGCCGTAGCCGCCGGTCAGCAGGCAGCCGCCGACCACGGCGGCGGCGATGTAGAGGAGTTCGTTGCCGATGCCGCCGTTGGACTGCACGGTGTTGAACGCGAACAGCTGGTGCATGCCGACGAACCAGGCGGCGAAGCCGACGGTCGTGAAGAGGCTGATCCGCACGAACGCCACGGGCACGCCGACGGCGCGGGCGCTCTCCGGGTTGCCGCCGACCGCGAAGACCCAGTTGCCGTAGCGGGTGCGCAGCAGCACCCAGGTGGCGAGGGCGGCGAAGCCGAGCCACCACAGGACGCTGACCCGCAGCTGGGTGTCGCCGATGGTGAGGGTGGCGGCGAAGACGGCGCGTGCCTGGTCGAAGCCGTCCATGTCGCGGATGGAGTCGGTGGCGACGTTGCCGGTGATCGCCTTGGTGACGGCGAGGTTGAGGCCCTGGAGCATAAGGAAGGTGGCCAGGGTGACGAGGAAGCTGGGCAGCTTGGTGCGGACCAGCAGGACGCCGTTGAGCGCGCCGACCGCGAGCGAGAGTACGAGCGCGATCAGCACCCCGGACCAGACGTTCAGGGTGAGTTGGAACGCGAACATGCTGGCGGTGAGCGCGGAGGTGGTGACGGCGACGCCGGCCGACAGGTCGAACTCGCCGCCGATCATCAGCAGGGCGACGGCGACGCCCATGATGCCGAGGGTGGATGCCTGGTAGAGGACGGTGGAGAGGGAGTCGAGCTGCCGGAAGGTGGGCGCGACGGCGTAGAAGAGCGCGTAGACGGCGGCGGCGCCGACCAGCGCGCCCATCTCGGGGCGCCCGAGGAGCCGGCGGAGCGGGGAGCGGCGGGCGGTGCGCCCGTCGGCGACGGGCGGCCGTTCGGGGGTCGCCGCGGGTTCCACGGTGGCGTTGGCGATCATGTCGTGGCTCAACTCCCCGCTCACCTGGTGCCGTTGGCGGCGAACTCGGCGACGGCCTCGACGTTGTCGCGGTCGACGAAGGCGGGTCCGGTGAGGACGGGTTCGGTGCCGCCGCCGCTGACGTTGCCGTTGGCGTTGTAGAGCCAGAGGGCGTCGACGGCCAGGTAGCCCTGGAGGTAGGGCTGTTGGTCGACGGCGAACTGGATGTCGCCGTCCTCGATGGCGGTGGCGAGCTCGGGGTTGAGGTCGAAGGTGGCGATCTCGGCGTCGCTGCCGGCGCCGGAGACGGCGTCGACGGCGGCGAGCGCGTAGGGGGCGCCGAGGGCGGCGACGTAGTCGATGGAGCCGTCCTGGCGGAGCTTGGCCTCGATGGTGGAGCGGACGGCAGGCAGGTCGGCGCCGTCGACGTACAGGTTCTCGGTCTCACCTTCGAAGGTCTCGGCGAGGCCGCCGCAGCGCTGTTCCTGCGAGATGTTGCCCTGTTCGTGGATGACGCAGACGACGTGCTGGGCGTCGAGTTCGTTGAGCCGGTCGCCGAAGGCGCGTCCCGCCACGCCCTCGTCCTGGCCGAAGTAGGAAAGAAGGCCGGCGTCCTGCCAGGCGGGGAGGCCGGCGTTGAGGCCGACGACGGGGATGCCGGCGGCCTGGGCCTCGGCTATCGCGTCGGCCAGCGCCTCGGGGTTGGCCATGGTGAGGGCGATGCCGTCGACGTCCTGGTCGATGGCGTTCTCGATGAGGCTGGCCTGGCCGGCCGCGCTGGGGTCGCCGGAGTAGATGAGTTCGGCGTTGTCCTTGCTGGCGGCGTCCTCGGCTCCCTTGCGGACGATGTCCCAGAACGTGTCGCCACGCCCGCCGTGGGTGATCATGGCGATCCTGATGCGGGGGGTGTCGGCCCGGCCGGCCGCGAGGTCCTCCGCCTCCTCCTGGGCGCGCCTGCCGCCGGACTCGCTCGAGCATCCGGCGACGAACAGCAGGGCCGCGGCGCAGCCCGCCGCGAGCAGGGGGCGACTGATCCGGTTCATCGTTTCTACCTCACTTCGGTGTGAGAGTGAAGGGGTGGTGGAGGCGGGTCACAGAGGGTGAGCAAACCGCCGGGTGAGCTCACCTGTCAATAGATTGTCAGGACAACACTTCATCTTTACGTCATCGAGATGTCCATATGTAAAGACAAACCATTGACAGGGGAAGCCGGCTGGGCCGACGCTGGGGGCGGCGCGAACACGGCGACCACACACAGGGACGGCGGAGGGAGAGCGCGGATGACGACGGACGGGACGGCACTCGATGTCATCACCATGGGGCGCATCGGGGTCGATATCTACCCGCTGCAGACGGGCCTGCCACTGGCGGAGGTCGAATCGTTCGGCAAATTCCTCGGCGGCTCCCCGACCAACGTGGCCGTCGCCGCCGCCCGCCTCGGCCGGGCCGCCGCGGTGATCAGCCGCACCGGGCGCGACCCGTTCGGCGACTACTGCCACCGCGCGCTGCGGGAGTTCGGTGTCGACGACCGGTGGGTCACGGCGGTGCCGGAGTACCCGACGCCCGTCACCTTCTGCGAGATCTTCCCGCCCGACGACTTCCCGCTCTACTTCTACCGGCTGCCCAAGGCGCCCGACCTGGTGATCCACGCCGACGAGCTCGACCTGGCGGCGATCCGCGCGGCGCGGATCTTCTGGATGAGCGGCACCGGCCTGTGCGAGGAGCCGAGCCGGAGCGCGACGCTGGCCGCGCTCGCCGCCAGATCCGAGGGCGGCCGCGCCGTGAACCAGGTCGCCACGGTCTTCGACCTCGACTGGCGGCCGATGTTCTGGAAGGGCGGGGCCTGGGGCGACGGCGCCTCAGCGGACGCGCGCGGCGTGTACCGCGAGGCGCTGGCCCACGCCACCGTCGCCGTGGGCAACCTGGAGGAGTGCGAGGTGGCCACCGGCGTCCGCGAGCCGCGCGCCTGCGCCGATGCGCTGCTCGAGGCCGGCGTGGAGCTGGCCGTCGTCAAGCAGGGCCCCGCCGGGGTGCTTGCCGTGCACCGGGACGGCACCGTGGCCGAGGCCCCGCCGCACCCCGTCGAGGTGGTCAACGGCCTCGGCGCGGGGGACGCGTTCGGCGGGGCGCTCTGCCACGGGCTGCTGGCCGGCTGGGAGCCCCACCGGATGACCAGGTTCGCCAACGCGGCGGGCGCGCTGGTCGCCGGCCGGCTCGCGTGCTCGTCCGCCATGCCCTACCCCCACGAGGTCGAGGAGCTGCTCGGCGGCGCCCCGGCCGCCCGCGACACCGACCGGGAAGGGATCCTTCCGTGAGCATCAGCATCTCCGAGCTCGCCACGGTACGCAGCCGACATCCCGAGGCCATCGCCGAGGCGGCCGCGCGGCGGGCGCGCCGCCCGCTGCTCGGGGAGAGCGGCCGGCTGATGATCGTCGCCGCCGACCACCCGGCGCGCGGCGCGCTCGCGGTCGGCGGCCAGCGGCTCGCCATGGCCAACCGGGTGGAGCTGCTGGAGCGGCTGACCCTCGCGCTCGCCCAGCCGGGCGTCGACGGGGTGCTGGCCACCGCCGACGTCCTGGACGACCTGCTGCTGCTCGGCGCGCTCGACGACAAGGTGGTGCTCGGCTCGATGAACCGCGGCGGGCTCGCCGGGGCCGCGTTCGAGCTCGACGACCGGTTCACCGGGCACCGCCCCGAGGACATCGAGCGGCTCGGCTTCGACGCCGGCAAGCTGCTGCTGCGCGTCGACTACTCGGACCCCGGCTCGCTCGAGACGCTGCACACCACCGCCCGGGTGATCGACGAGATGGCGCGCCGCCGGCTGCCGGTCTTCGTCGAGCCCTTCATCTCCCGCCGAATAGCCGGCAGGTTGACCAACGACCTGAGCGCCGAGGCCGTCGCCACGTCCATCGCCATCGCCTCGGGCCTCGGCGGCACCTCCGCCTACACCTGGCTGAAGGTGCCCGTCACCACCGACCCCGACGACATGGCGCGGGTGATGGAGACCTCGACGCTGCCGGCGGTGCTGCTCGGCGGCGAGGTGACAGGCGACCAGGACGGGCTCTACGAGAAGTGGCGCAAGGCGCTGCGGCTGCCCACGGTCCGGGGCCTGGTGGTGGGCCGCTCGCTGCTCTACCCGCCGGACGGCGACGTGGCGGGCGCCGTCCGCACCGCGGTGGGGCTTCTCTAGCCGTCCGTCGTCCCAGCCGTTCCGCACAACCAACAGTCAGCGAAGGAGAGGTCGTCGACGGTGACACCCCCGAGCGCCGCGTCCCCCCGATACCACCTGCCGGCCGGCAGCGCCGCCGCCGGCCCCTACACCCTGGACATCAGCCCCGAGTCGGCCGGTTGGGGCTACTCGAGCCTGCGCGTGCTGCCGCTCGCGCCCGGCGGCAGGCACCGCTTCGCGACCGGCGACAGCGAGTGGATCGTGCTGCCGCTGGCCGGCGGCTGCCTGGTCGAGGTCGACGGCGAGCGGTTCGAACTGCTGGGCCGCAGCGGCGTGTTCGCCGGCCTGACGGACTTCGCCTACGCGCCGAGGGACGCCGAGGTCGCCATCTACTCGGCGGCCGGCGGCCGGTTCGCCCTGACCGGCGCCCGCTGCGCGCGGCGGCTGCCGGCCCGGCACGTCACGGCCGACCGGGTGCCGGTCGAGCTGCGCGGCGCCGGCGCGTGCAGCCGCCAGGTCAACAACTTCGCGGCGGCCGACGTCTTCGAGGCCGAC
Organism: Streptomyces sp. 8K308; assembly: GCF_004348315.1. Classification (GTDB taxonomy): domain Bacteria; phylum Actinomycetota; class Actinomycetes; order Streptomycetales; family Streptomycetaceae; genus Streptomyces. Next base: position 6,340 of record NZ_SMKC01000140.1, read on the forward strand.
CGGCTGATCGCCGTCGAGGTACTGACGCCAGGCGGCAACTGGTCCTCGTACCCGCCGCACAAGCACGACGCCTCGCATCCGGGCGAGGAGTCGGAGCTCGAGGAGATCTACTACTTCGAGATCGCCGGCGCCGAGGGCAACCCGGCGGCCGAGGGCCTCGGCTACCAGCGGGTCAGCCCCTCGGGCCACGGCCGCGGCACCGACGTGCTCGCTGAGGTACGCACCGGCGACGCGGTGGTGATCCCGGACGGTTGGCACGGCCCGTCGATCGCCGCGCCCGGGCACGACATGTACTACCTCAACGTGATGGCGGGCCCCGACCCCGACCGGGCCTGGCTGATCCGCGACCACCCGGACCACGCCTGGATCAGGGGCAGTTGGCACCAGCAGGAGCCGGACCCCCGGCTCCCGCGCTACCGCACGCAGGAGAACGGGGAGGCCACCCGATGAGCGGAACCGTCCGACTGACAGTCGCCCAGGCCCTGGTCCGGTTCCTGGCCAGGCAGTACACCGAGCGGGACGGCCGCCGGGAGCGGCTCGTCGCCGCCTGCTGGGGCATCTTCGGGCACGGCAACGTGGCCGGCGTCGGCCAGGCGCTGCTGGAGAGCGGCCAGGGCCCGGGCGCCGAACTGCCCTTCTTCCAGGGGCGGAACGAGCAGGCCATGGTGCACGCCGCCGTCGGCTACGCGCGGCAGCGCGACCGGCTCTCGGCGCACGCGGTCACCACCTCCATCGGCCCGGGCGCCACCAACCTGGTGACCGGCGCGGCGCTCGCCACCATCAACCGGCTCCCCGTGCTGCTGTTGCCAGGCGACACCTTCGCCACCCGGCCGGCGGACCCGGTGCTCCAGCAGCTCGAACACCCGGGTGCGGGCGACGTGTCGGTCAACGACGCGCTGCGGCCGGTCTCCCGCTGGTTCGACCGGGTGCACCGCCCGGAGGCGTTGGTGCCGGCCGCGCTCCAGGCCATGCGGGTGCTCGCCGACCCGGTGGAGACGGGCGCCGTCACGCTGGCGCTGCCGCAGGACGTGCAGGCCGAAGCCTTCGACTGGCCAGCGGAGTTCTTCGCCGAGCGGGTGTGGCGGGTGCCGCGCCCGGCGCCCGACGCGGACGCGCTCGCCGAGGCGGCGCGCGCGATCCGGGCCGCCCGCCGGCCGCTGATCGTCGCCGGCGGCGGGGTGCACCACAGCGTGGCCGAGGATGAGTTGCGGGCACTGGCCGACGCGACGGGCATCCCGGTGGCGGCCACCCAGGCCGGCAAGGGCTCGCTGCGCCACGACCACCCGTGCGACGTGGGCGGCATCGGCCACACCGGCACGGCCGTGGCCAACGAACTGGCCCGCGCCGCCGACCTGGTGATCGGCGTGGGCACCCGCTACTCGGACTTCACCACCGCCTCCGGCACGCTGTTCGCCGACCCCGGCGTCCGCTTCGTCAACCTCACCATCGCGCCCCACGACGCGCACAAGCTGGCCGGTCTCCCGCTGGTCGCGGACGCCAGGGCCGGCCTGACGGCGCTGGCCTCTGCGCTCGCCGGGCACCGGGTCGCGGCGGAGTACGCGGCCGGCTACCGGGCGGCCAAGGAGCGCTGGGAGGCGGTCGTCGACGCCGCGTTCAGCCCGAAGAAGTCGGCCCCGGAGAACGGTACCGACCGGCCCACCCAGACCCAGGTGCTCGGCGCGCTCGACGCGGTGGTCGGGGACGAGGACGTGGTGATCAACGCGGCCGGCTCGATGCCGGGCGACCTGCACAAGCTGTGGCGAACCAGGTCGCGCCGCCAGTACCACGTGGAGTACGGCTACTCCTGCATGGGCTATGAGATCCCGGCCGCGCTCGGCGTCAAGCTGGCCGCGCCAGAGCGCGTGGTGTGGGCGCTGGTCGGGGACGGCACCTATCTGATGGGCCCGACCGAGCTGGTGACGGCCGTACAGGAGGGCCGGCATCTGGTGCTCGTGCTGGTGCAGAACCACGGCTACGCCTCGATCGGGGGCCTCTCCGAGCTGACCGGCGCCGAACGCTTCGGCACCGCCTACCGGTTCCGGGCGCCGGACGGCGGCTACACCGGCGAGCCGCTGCCCGTCGACCTGGCCGCCAACGCCGCCTCGCTCGGGCTCACGGTGCTGCGCGCCCACACCTACGCCGAGCTGCGTGCGGCGCTGGCCGAGGCCCGTGAGGCCAGGGGCCCGGTCTGCGTCCACGTGGAGACGGATCCGGCGGACACCGCGCCGCCGGCGCAGGCGTGGTGGGACGTGCCGGTGGCGGCGGTCGCGGGGCGGCCGGCGGCGCGGCGGGCGCGCGAGGAGTACGAGCGCGGCGCGGCGGCGCGCCGCCGCCACCTGTAGGCCACTGGGAACGAGGGAAGGCACCACCGTGAGGACCATCGGACACTTCATCGACAACAAGCCCGTGGCCGGCGCCTCTGAGCGCTTCGGCCCGGTTTACGACCCGGCGACCGGCGCCCAGGCGGCGCGGGTCGCGCTGGCCTCGGCCGCCGAGGTGGACGCGGCGGTGGCCGCGGCCGTCGCGGCGCACCGCTCGTGGGGCGCGGTCTCGTTGGCCAGGCGCACCGCCCTGCTGTTCCGCTACCGGGAGCTGCTGGTGGCGCGGCGCGACGAGCTGGCGGCGCTGATCACCGCCGAGCACGGCAAGGTGCGCGCGGACGCGCTCGGCGAGGTGGCGCGGGGCCTGGAGATCGTCGAACTGGCCTGCGCGATCCCTGAGAAGCTGAAGGGCGAGCTGTCGACGCAGGTGTCGACCGGGGTGGACGTGGCGTCGCTCAGGCAGCCGCTCGGCGTGGTGGCGGGCATCACGCCGTTCAACTTCCCTGCGATGGTGCCGCTGTGGATGTTCCCGGTGGCGATCGCCTGCGGCAACACGTTCGTGCTGAAGCCCAGCGAGAAGGACCCTTCGGCATCGCTGCTGTTGGCGGAGCTGGCGGCCGAGGCGGGTGTCCCCGAGGGCGTGTTGAACGTGGTCAACGGCGACCGGGAGGCGGTGGAGCGGCTGTTGGCGCACCCGGACGTGGCGGCGGTCAGCTTCGTCGGCTCGACGCCGGTGGCGCGGGCGATCCATCGCGGCGCGGTGGAGCACGGCAAGCGGGTGCAGGCGCTGGGCGGCGCGAAGAACCACATGCTGGTGCTGCCGGACGCCGATCTCGAGGTGGCGGCCGACGCGGCGGTCAGCGCGGCCTACGGCTCGGCCGGTGAGCGCTGCATGGCGGTGTCCGTGGTCGTCGCGGTGGGCGAGGAGACCGCCGACGCGCTGGTCGCGGGGATCGCGGAGCGGGCGCGTGGCCTGCGGATCGGCCCCGGGGACGACCCGGCGTGCGAGATGGGCCCGCTGATCACCGCCGAGCACCGGGAGAAGGTGGCGTCCTATGTGCGGGGGGCGGCCGCGCAGGGCGCCGAAGTGGTGGTCGACGGCACGGGGTTGACGGTGCCGGGGCACGAGGAGGGATTCTTCCTCGGGGTGTCGCTGCTCGACCGGGTGTCGCGGGAGATGGACGCCTACCGGGACGAGATCTTCGGTCCCGTGCTGTGCGTGGTGCGGGCCGGCGACTACGAGGAGGCGATCGAGCTGATCAACTCCTCGCCGTGGGGCAACGGTTCGGCGATCTTCACGCGGGACGGCGGGGCCGCGCGGCGGTTCCAGCTGGAGGTGGCGGCCGGGATGGTCGGGGTGAACGTGCCGATCCCGGTGCCGGTGGGCTACCACTCGTTCGGCGGCTGGAAGGAGTCGCTCTTCGGCGACCACCACGTCTACGGCAACGACGGGGTGCGCTTCTACACGCGCGGCAAGGTCGTCACCACCCGCTGGCCGGAACCGGCGGAGAGTGCCGTCAACCTGGGCTTCCCGAGCCACACCTGATGGGCTTGTAGGTTCAGAGACTCTTCGGCTTGATCCAGGGACCGCGACAGCCGTCACCGTTACGCGCCTTACCCGTCACAGATGATCAACAGGCCCGGCCCCGGCATCCCCACGCCTCGTTCTCGGGGGCAGTGGCCCACTGGTTATCCGTAGGGGCCCCGCTGGACGGCGGGGCCAGAAAGGTGCGAAGAGATGCCGGACCGCGGACTCTGGTCGTACAGGGAGATCGCCGCCCACATCCAGGTGCAGCCGGACACCGTGCGTTCCTACCGCAAGCACGGCCTGCTGCCCCCGCCCGACGTGGTGGAGGGCGGCAGGCCGTTCTGGTACCCCGACACCATCAGGGAGTGGGTGCGGCGGCGTCCCGGGAACCGGCGCCGCTGAACAGCCGGGCGGCGCCGGCCACCAGGAGCGAGATCCCGCAGGCGATCAGCACCGAGGGCAGCGTGCCGCCCAGGGCCCCGGCGCCCCAGTAGCCGAGGGCGACGGAGTAGGAGGCCCAGACGGCCTGGGCGATGCCCATGCCGAGCAGGTAGCGGCGGGCCGGGAAGTCGACGAGCGCGGCGGTCAGGCCGCCGATGACCCGGCCGCTCGGCAGGAACCGCGTGCCCACCACGAACGGCAGCCCGTGGGCGTGCATCCGCGCCCCGGTCCAGTCGAGCGCGGCCCGCCGCCGGGGCGAGCGACGGAGCCAGCCGAGGGCCCGGCCGCGGGCCAGCCGACCGACGGCGAAGATCACCGCGTCGCCGGCGAGCGCACCGATGCCGACCGCCAACACCACGAGGGGCAGGCTCAGTTCACCGGCGTGGGCCATGACTCCCGCGGAGGCGATGAGCGCCGCGTTGGGCAGGTAGGGCGGCGCGCTGGTGAGCGCCAGCAGCGTGTACATCCACAGTGCGCCGTCCATGCCGGTGTTCGTCCGTTCCCTCGTGGGTCGCCCCGCCGTTCAACCTGTCAGTAGAAGTTGACACGTGTCCGCGACGGGACGGAAGGGCGCCGGGGCCGTTCCCGGGACGATGCCGGGTCCCCCCTAGGGGCACCCCCGATCGATATACCCTAGGCGGGTATATAGTCGGAGCCGAGCCGACAGCCGTTGGACGACGTTCACCGTGGAAGCGAGGCGATCGCCATGAGCGACACCATCACCTACCGGGTCTCCGGAATGAGCTGCGGGCACTGCGAGAAGGCCATCTCGGCCGAGGTCGGCGCCCTGCCGGGGGTCGCCGAGGTCTCGGCGGCCGCGGACACCGGCCTGGTCACCGTGGTGGCCGAGACCCCCCTCACGGACGACGCGGTCCGAGCCGCCGTCGACGAGGCCGGCTACGAACTCCTCGGCCGCGCCGAGGCGTAACCGCGGCGCTCGGCTCTGACCAGGCACCGGGGGCCTGACGGCCGGCGCGCCGCGCTCGACACCGGCCACGCCACCGTCAGGGCCGGCGGCCCCGGGCGCGACGTGGCGCCCAGCCGCGATCAGGGCACCGGGCGTCTGGCGCCCCCCCAAGCCCGACCGCGGCGCTCGGCACCGGCCGAGGCACGTGGCCGGACGGCCGGCCGGGACGCGGCGCCCAGCCCGATCCGGGCGCGCCACCGGGCCTTCGACCGCGGAAGCGGCCCTCAGGGCCCGCCCCCAGCGTGGCCACGCCGGCCTCGGCCGGGCGCAGCGCCCGGCCGACGGCCGGCCGGGTTGCCCGCGCTTGAGCCGAGCGCCGCGATTCCGCACAGGGCCGCCAGGCCCCTACCCCCTCCTGGACCAAGCATCACGGTTCGACACGCGACCGCCAGACCCCGCTTGGGCCAAGCGGCACGGGGCCGCCAGGCCCCGGCGCCCCCGCTCACGCCGAGCGCGCCGCAGGTCCGCAATGAAAAGCGCCCCGCCGGCGGGTCCCCCCACAGGGCCCGGCGCGGGGCGCTTCCTGCCGCCCGCTCAGAGCGTCCCCCCACGGGACCCCGGCTGGACGGCCGCCGGCGTGGATCCAGCCGAATCCGCGCCAACGTCGACCGGTTAGACCGACGAGACGGCGAAAAGTTGCGCGACCAGATATGTGACCTGCATCACATCTCCGTGCGGCGGCCCGTTCGCGGACGCCCGCAGTCGGGCGTCCCGCGGGACGCCCGACCGCGGCGCCGCACCGCCAGGCCACAGCGGCCAGCGTCAGCGCTGCTCGACCGGCAGGTAGTCCCGCTCGACGACGCCCGTGTAAACCTGCCGCGGGCGGCCGATCCTGGTGGTCGGGTCGGTGATCATCTCGTGCCACTGGGCGATCCAGCCCGGCAGCCGGCCAAGCGCGAACAGCACGGTGAACATGCTGGTCGGGAAGCCCATCGCGCGGTAGATCAGGCCGGTGTAGAAGTCGACGTTCGGGTACAGGTTGCGCGAGACGAAGTAGTCGTCGCTGAGCGCGTGCTCCTCGAGCTTCAGCGCGATGTCCAGCAGCTCGTCGGACTTGCCGAGCGCCGAGAGCACGTCGTGCGCGGCCGCCTTGATGATCTTCGCGCGGGGGTCGAAGCTCTTGTAGACGCGGTGCCCGAAGCCCATCAGGCGGACGCCCTGCTCCTTGTTCTTCACCCGGCGGATGAAGGAGTCCACGTCGCCGCCGTCGGCCTGGATAGCCTCCAGCATCTCCAGCACCGCCGCGTTGGCGCCGCCGTGCAGGGGGCCCCAGAGCGCGTTGATGCCGGCCGAGATGGAGACGAACAGGTTGGCCTGCGAGGAGCCCACCATGCGGACCGTGGAGGCGGAGCAGTTCTGCTCGTGGTCGGCGTGCAGGATCAGCAGCTTGTCCAGCGCGCTGGTGACGACCGGGTCGAGCTCGTAGTCCTCGGCCGGCACGGAGAAGGTCATCCGCAGGAAGTTCTCCACGTACCCGAGGTCGTTACGCGGGTAGACCACGGGCTGGCCGATGGCCTTCTTGTACGCGTAGGCGGCGATCGTCGGCAGCTTGGCGAGCAGCCGGATGGTTGAGATGTGGCGCTGCCGCTCGTCGAACGGGTTGTGGCTGTCCTGGTAGAACGTGGACAGCGCGCTGACCACGGAGGTCAGCATCGCCATCGGGTGGGCGTCCGTCGGGAAGCCGTCGTAGAAGCGCTTCACGTCCTCGTGGAGCAGCGTGTGCTTGGTGATCTCGCCGCGGAAGGTCGCCAGCTCGTCGACCGTGGGTAGCTCGCCGTTGATGAGCAGGTAGGCCGTCTCGAGGAACGAGCCGTGCTCCGCGAGCTGCTCGATCGGATACCCACGGTAGCGAAGGATGCCCTTCTCGCCGTCGAGGTAGGTGATCTCCGATTTACACGTCGACGTGTTACCGAAACCGGAGTCCAGGGTCACCAGACCGGTCTGGGACCGCAGCTTGCTGATGTCGAAGCCACGGTCACCCACCGTGCTCTCGACGATCGGGTAGCGGTACTCGTCCCCGCCGTACCGCACGAATACTGCGTCGTCCGCGTTGCCTGCGCTGTCGCTGTTGCGGTTTTCGCTCACGTCATCCCTCACCGACGTTGTGCCTCTTCTTCGAGGTGCCCTGACTCCCTCCTACTGTCCCCCATCTGGGCGCAGAATGTGCACTCGGGGTCGGCCAAGTGGCCATTTTCTGGCACGCCGTGCCGCGCGAATGCGGATTTTTACGGGCGCTCCGGACGAAGAATTTTTCCCGCGAGCCGGGCGTCGAGGGCCGTGCAGCGGCTGCCGGCAGACACCGAGCGCACCGCCTGCCCCAGGGCGCGCCGGGATCCCACGAGCACCACGAGCTTCTTGGCGCGCGTGACGGCCGTATACAGCAGGTTCCGCTCCAACATCATCCAGGCACTCATCGTGACCGGGATGACCACACAGGGGTACTCGCTGCCCTGCGAGCGGTGGATGGTGACGGCGTAGGCGTGGGAGAGCTCGTCGAGCTCGGCGAAGTCGTAGGGGACCTCCTCGTCCTCGTCGGTGAGCACGGTCAGCCGCTGCTCGTCCACGTCGAGCCCGGTGACGACGCCGACCGTGCCGTTGAAGACGCCGTTGCGCCCCTTGTCGTAGTTGTTCCTGACCTGGGTGACCTTGTCGCCGACGCGGAAGACCCGGCCGCCGAAGCGCTTCTCCGGCAGCCCGGGCCTGGCGGGGGTGACGGCCTGCTGGAGCAGCCCGTTGAGCACGCCGGCACCGGCCGGGCCACGGTGCATCGGGGTGAGCACCTGCACGTCGCGGCGCGGGTCGACCCCGAACTTCGCCGGCACCCGGCGGGACGCCACGTCGACGGCGAGCCGCCCGGCCTCCTCGGTCTCCTCCTCGACGAACAGGAAGAAGTCGGCCAGGCCCGAGGTGACCGGCGGGATCCCCGAGTTGATCCGGTGGGCGTTGGTGACCACGCCCGACTGCTGGGCCTGCCGGAAGATCCTGGTCAGCCGGACGGCCGGCACCGGGCTCCCGGGCGCGAGCAGGTCGCGCAGCACCTCGCCGGCGCCGACCGATGGCAGCTGGTCAACGTCCCCCACCAGCAGCAGGTGGGCGCCCGGCGCCACGGCCTTGACCAGCTTGTTCGCCAGCAACAGGTCGAGCATGGACGCCTCGTCCACCACGACCAGGTCGGCGTCGAGCGGCCGGTCCCGGTCGTAGGCGGCGTCCCCGCCCGGCTTGAGCTCGAGCAGCCGGTGCACCGTGGACGCCTCGGCGCCGGTGAGCTCGGCGAGCCGCTTGGCGGCCCGCCCGGTGGGCGCGGCGAGCAGCACCTTGGCGCGCTTGGCGCGGGCCAGCTCGACCACCGAGCGAACCGTGAACGACTTGCCGCAGCCGGGGCCGCCGGTGAGCACCGCGACCCTGCGGGTGAGCGCGAGCCGCACCGCCTCCTCCTGCTCGGGCGCGAGCTCGGCGCCGGTGCGGCCGGCGAGCCAGGAAAGGGCCTTGCCCCAGTCGACCTCCTGGAAGGTGGCCAGCCGGTCCTCGTCGGCGCCGAGCAGCCGGCGCAGCTGCCCGGCGAGCGAGAGCTCGGCGCGGTGGAAGGGCACCAGGTAGACGGCGGTGAGCGTGCCGTCCTCACCCTGTCCTTCCGGGTGCGGCACCTTCTCGCGCACCAGGCCCTCCGGGTCCTCGGCGAGCTCGCCGAGGCACTCGATGACCAGGCCGGTGTCCACCTGGAGCAGCTTCACCGCGTCCGAGATCAGCCGCTCCTCCGGCAGGTAGCAGTGGCCCTGGTCGGTGGCCTGCGACAGGGCGTAGGACAGGCCGGCCTTGACCCGCTCCGGGCTGTCGGCCGGTATGCCCACGGCGCGGGCGATCCGGTCGGCGGTGAGGAAGCCGATGCCCCACACGTCGGCCGCGAGCCGGTAGGGCTGGTTCTTCACCACCGAGATGGAGGCGTCCCCGTACTTCTTGTAGATCCGCACGGCGATGGAGGTGGAGACCTCCACGCTCTGCAGGAAGACCATCACCTCCTTGATGGCCTTCTGCTCCTCCCAGGCCGCGGCGATCAGCGCGGTGCGCTTGGGGCCGAGCCCGGGCACCGCGATCAGCCTGCGCGGGTCCTCCTCGATGACGTCGAGGGTGGCCGTGCCGAAGTGGTCGACGATCCGCTCGGCGGTCTTGGGGCCGATGCCCTTGATAAGGCCAGAGCCGAGGTAGCGGCGGATGCCCTGCACGGTCGCGGGCAGCACCGTGGTGTAGTTCTCCACCGTGAACTGGCGGCCGTAGCTGGGGTGCGAGCCCCAACGGCCGGTCATCCGCAGCGACTCGCCCACCTGCGCGCCGAGCAGCGAGCCGACGACCGTCAGCAGCTCGCCGCTCCCCCGGCCGGTGTCCACCCGGGCGACGGTGTAGCCGTTCTCCTCGTTGGCATACGTGATGCGCTCCAGGACCCCTTCGAGCACCACCGCGCCGTGCGACACGCCTTGCGACATGGCCCCGACGGTAGCCGTAGGCGGTGACAGCGCGCGGCCGGCCGTCCACAGCCGCGACGAGTTGGACGTTTTTCCGACACATCCCGTTTTGCTGTCAGGTGCCTGACGTTTTCCGGGGGGGGGTGCCTCTATGTCCTTCGTCAAGCCCGAGCTGGTCATGCGACGGCTTCTTCGGGGACGCGTGGTTCGTAGAAGGTGCCGTCGCGGAGCATGGCGAACAGGACGCTGATGCGGTGGCGGGCG
>NZ_SMKC01000141.1 GCF_004348315.1 Streptomyces sp. 8K308
GTCGTGGGGCGACCTGCTGATCGCGGAAGAGGTAGGCGAAGGCGTCGTCGTCGGCCGCCTGCCGGGGCTGGTGGCCCGGCTGGTGGCCCGGCTGGTGGCTCAGCCCCTCGGTGCCGCCGTAGCCGCCCTGGTCCTGGTAGGGGGCCCCGGGCGACCAGTGCTGGGGGTGCTGGCCGTAGCCCTGCTGTGGGTGCGGCTGCTGCTGGTTCTGGTAGGGCGGGGGGTAGCCGCCTGGCTGCTGCTGGCCGTAGGGAGCGCCGTAGCCGCCGGGATCGGGGGGCTGCGCGCCGCCGTACGGGTGTGGTGGCTGCTGGTGGTCGTAGGCGGCGGGGTCGTAGCCCTCGGCATAGCCCTGGGGGTGCTGGGCGCCCTGATGGCCGGGCTGGCCGTGCTGCTCGCCCTGCCAGCCGGACGGGTCGCCACCACCCGGCGCCTGGCCGCGATCACGGTCGTACGGCGCTTGCATCGCTACCCCACCTCAAGGATTCACGGGCCGGCCCCTCCGGCTGGCGGCTCATGTGCCGGGGTCCAGCTTCTCACCCACCGAGGAGGGGGCGCCGCCGCGTGCGCCGGTGTCGGCGGTGCTCTCACCCTCGGAGAACGCCTCGCCCGCCTCGACGAGCACCTCGGCCGACTCCTCGGTCGACTCCTCGGTCGACTCCTCGTCCTCGGCCGGCTCCCGGGCCGCGCGCTTGCGCTGGGTGTACATCCGGATACCCGCGAGCACCACCAGCAGCAGCCCGCCCGCGATCACCATCATCACCTGGGCGGTGATGGAGGTGACGTCGGCCTGGAAGCGCATGGGCTCGCCGTAGGGCTTGCCGTCGGCGGTGTAGAGCTGGGCGGTGAGGCTGACCGGGCCGTTGGCGTTGGCGGTGGTGGAGAACTTGAAGGACTGGCTGTGCCCGCTGCCGATCACGACGGACTGGCCTTCGCTGACCTCCAGGCCGAGCCGGCGGCTGGACTCGAGGCGCAGCACGAGCCCCTGGACGTCCTGGACCAGGTTGTTCTGGACCGTGACGGGGATGGTGGCGCTGCGGCCGGAGAGGGTGATGTCGGCCTTGGGGATCAGGTGGACCTGCTGGGTGAGGCCGATGATCTCGCCCTGTACCCGGCTCCTGAAGTCTGCGGCCGCCTGCTGGCTGCCGCGCCAGGAGGCGGACATCTCGCGGTGGATCGCGTTGCCGAAGGGCACGGTGACCCGGTCCGGCTCGGTGAGGATCACCGCGAAGTCGTCCAGGGTGCGCTTGGTGTCCCGCATGGACTGGAAGGCGCTGGTGGGCAGCTCCTGGTCGCGCAGCTCCTGGGGGTAGGCGTCGGGCGAGGGCACCCGCTGGTTGGCGGCCGGGTCGGGGGTGGCCTCGGCGGCCTCCGACAGGTCGAGGAAGCGCACCCAGTCGCCCTGTTCGCGCAGGGTGGTGAGCGCGGACGCCATGGCCTCGGCCTGGGCGCTGGTGGGCATCCGCTGCGGGGCCATCACGACGGAGCGCTCGAGGCCCGGCTCCTGCTGGCTGATCGCCATGGTCTGGGCCAGCAGCTCCTGGCCGGCCAGCGACGCGCTGCCGGTGCGCGACATGTCGCCCTCGAAGAGGGTGGAGAGCCGCTCGTCGGCGACGATGGCGGTGGTGCCGCCGCCGATGGGGCGGGCGGCCGTGGGGGTGTAGGAGAGGGAGTCGCCGTTGCGGAGGCTGTCGCTGCGGGTGATGATCTGGTCCGCGCCGGCCGAGGTGGCCACGGAGACGATGTCCGGGTCGATGGCGCCGTCCACGGGCCAGGCGATCCGGGTGTTGAGCCGGACGTCCGTGTTGAGCACGGTCTCCACGGTGACGGCCGCGGTGTCGGTGGCGGTCCTCAGCTGTCCGAGGGCGCCCTGCACGTCCATCCCCCGGTGGGCCAGCGAGGCCAGGTCGGGGTCGGCGAAGGGGAGGGCCACCACCTCGTCGCCGCGCACGGCGTCCTGGAGCTCGGAGAGGAAGTCCCGCGCCTCGTCCTGGCCTGTGCCGTTCACCAGGTCCCCGTTCTCCCCCGGTACCTGGTAGTCCTCCAGCATGGCGTCGACCGAGGCCAGCAGGTCGGGGTCGATGACCCAGGTGACCGGCAGGTCGGCGCCCAGGGTGACCATCTGGTAGAGCCGGCCGCCGGGCGAGATCTCGTCGAGCAGCGCGTCGTCCCGGAAGACGGGCGTCTGGACCGCGTCGGAGCCGGTCTGGGCGGTGAGGTGGGTGCCGGAGATCAGCGGCCACAGGACCGTCAGCCCGGTCTGTCCCGTGGAGTCCTCGTTCCGCCCGTCGGGTTGCCAGGACAGCAGGGTCCGGCCGATGCCGAGGTTGTCGTCCCATCGGGCGCTCTCGGTCTGTCCGATCAGTGTGACGCCGAGCTGGTAGACGCCGTCCTCGCCGAGGGACAGCTCGGAGACCGGGATCTCGAGGGAGAAGGTGCGGGACATGCCGGGGGCGATGTCGCCGATGTCCTGGCCGTGGTCGCGCACTATCTGGCCGTCGGCGGCGCTGTCGAAGCCGGTCCTGGTGGCGGCCTCGTCGATGGCGCTGCGGTTGGCGAGCGGCACGCCCTGGCGGGCGGCGACCGAGCTGTCCACGATGGCGGAGTCGCCCTCGTTGGTGATCGTGCCGCTGATGGTGACGTCGCCGTCGGGGCTGGGCAGCGCCGGGTCGACGTGGGTGATCGAGACGGTGGCGGTGCGGTCGCCGGTGCCGACCTCGTCCGTGCGGGAGTGGGGCGCCGCCTGGGCCGGATCGTGGCCGAGGACGGTCAGCAGCGGCACCGCGGTGATCGTGGCGATCAGTGAGGTAAGCCGCCGGTGGCGGCGCAGCCCACTCAGCCGCCGGTTCGCACGGGTGCAGGACATCGTCCCTGCGACCTCTGCCACGCGTCAGCCCCGTTCCTCGCTCGTGCCGCGTCTCCGCCAAGCCGCCCTCATGGTAACGATGATCTGCCCGCCCCCGTGCCGATCGAGGACGGGGACCGCCGGGGCTTCGGGGAACGGATGGGCACGTACCCTGTGCTGTTGTGCCGAACGACAGCAAAGACACGTACTCCCAGCCCTCCTCCACGGAGCTGAGCCAGGTGCAGCGGCGTGCCGTGGGGGAGTTGCTGAGGGTGTCCCCCGTCGCCGACGATCTCGCCGCCCGCTTCGAGCGCGCGGGCTTCTCGCTGGCCCTCGTCGGCGGATCGGTGCGCGATGCCCTGCTGGGGCGGCTCGGCAACGATCTGGACTTCACCACGGACGCCCGCCCGGAGGACGTGCTCCGCATCGTCCGGCCCTGGGCGGACGCCGTCTGGGAGGTGGGCATCGCCTTCGGCACCGTGGGCTGCCGCAAGACCGCTCCGGCGGCCGCCGCCGGGGAGGCGCCGCGCGACTACCAGCTGGAGATCACCACCTACCGGTCCGAGGCCTATGACCGAGACTCCCGCAAGCCCGAGGTGGTGTACGGAGATTCGCTCGAAGAGGACCTGTTGCGTCGGGACTTCACCGTCAACGCGATGGCCGTCGCGCTGCCCCGCAAGGAGTTCATCGATCCACACAACGGACTGACCGATCTGGCCCGCCGGGTCCTGCGCACCCCCGGCACCCCGGAGGCATCCTTCTCCGATGACCCCCTGCGGATGCTCCGGGCCGCGCGCTTCGCCGCCCAGCTGGACTTCACGGTGGCCGAGCCGGTCAGGGCGGCCATGGTCGCCATGGCGGAGCGGATCGAGATCGTCTCCGCCGAGCGAGTCCGGGACGAGCTGAACAAGCTGCTGCTCAGCGACCACCCCCGGAAGGGGATCTCGCTGCTCGTGGACACCGGTCTCGCCCAGCGGGTGCTGCCCGAGGTGCCGGCCCTGCGGCTGGAGCGCGACGAGCACCACCGGCACAAGGACGTCTACGAGCACAGCCTGACGGTCCTGGAGCAGGCCATCGCCCTGGAGGACGGGAAGCCGGACCTGGTGCTGCGGCTGGCGGCCCTGCTGCACGACATCGGCAAGCCTCGGACGCGCCGCTTTGAGGGCGATGGCCGAGTCTCCTTCCACCACCACGAGGTGGTGGGGGCCAAGATGACCAAGCAGCGGATGAGCAAGCTCAAGTACCCCAACGACGTGATCAAGGACGTGTCGCGGCTGGTGGAGCTGCACCTGCGCTTCCACGGCTATGGCACCGGCGAGTGGACCGACTCCGCGGTCCGTCGCTATGTGCGGGACGCGGGCCCGCTGCTGAACCGGCTCCACAAGCTCACCCGCTCCGACTGCACCACGCGCAACAAGCGCAAGGCCCTCGCCCTCTCCCGCGCCTACGACGGCCTGGAGGAGCGCATCGAGCGCCTCAAGCAGCAGGAGGAGCTGGACGCTATCCGCCCGGACCTCGACGGCAACGAGATCATGAAGATCCTGGACATCCGTCCCGGTCCGGAGGTCGGCAAGGCCTACCGCCACCTACTGGAGCTGCGCCTGGAGAACGGCCCGCTGGGTCACGAGGCCGCGGTGGCCGCGCTCAAGGACTGGTGGGCCGCCCAGAGCTGAGCACCGTTTCGGTCGTTTCACGTGAAACGACCGTCCTGTGCAGCCTAGCGATGATCAGCGCGGTAATGGCATAGATCGCGGAGACGGTCGCCAGCAGTATCGGCGAGCGGCCGTCGAGCGGCAGTATCAACGCGGACAGCCCCGCCGAGCCGACGAACGCGATGTTGAACAGCATGTCGTAGAGCGAGAACACCCGTCCTCGGTAGCCGTCGTCGACCGAGGACTGGACCACGGTGTCCGTCACGATCTTGGTGCTCTGGGTCACCAGGCCCAGCAGGAAGGCCGCGATCACCATCGGCGTCGGGCGGAATGTGAAGCCCAGGGAGGGGACCAGCACGGCGGCCAGTCCGGCGCAGCCCGCGTACCAGCCGAAGCCGCCGAGTCGGGAGACCGCCCAGGGCGTGATCAGCGCGGCCACGAAGAAGCCGACGGCGGAGGCGCCGACCACCAGGCCGAGCCAGGCCATGCCCTGCTCCTCGTCGCCGTCCGCCCAGGCGTAGCGGGAGAGCATCAGCACCATGACCAGCAGAGAGCCGTAGCAGAACCGCATCATGCCCACGGCGCCCAGCGACCAGGAGGCCGCGGGACGCTGGGCCAGGTGCCCGAGCCCGCGGACGAGGCCGCGGGCCGTGGAGACGAGCGCCGCGCCCAGGCCGGGCGGCGGGTGGCCGGCCCGGGGGCCCAACTGGTCGGCGCTCATGCGGAGGGCGGCCAACCCGGCGACGAGATAGACGGTCCCGGCGAACGCCAGCGCCAGGGCGTCCTCCCTCCCCTGGGTGCGGCCGACGAAGCCCACCACGAAGCCGGTGCCCCCGCCGATCGTGGCGGCGATGGTGCCCGCGGTCGGCGAGAGCGAGTTGGCGATCACGAGCCGCCTCTCGTCCACCACCAGCGGCAGCGCGGCCGAGAGCCCGGCGAGGATGAAACGGTTGATCGCGGTGACCGAGAGCGCGGACAGATAGAACAGCCAGTCCGGTACCCCGCCCAGCACCAGCGCGCAGGTGACGGCCGCGAGACCGCTGCGCAGCAGATTGCCGTGGAGCAGCACCTGACGCCGGCGCCAACGATCGAGCAGTACCCCGGCGAACGGTCCGAGCAGCGAGTACGGGAGCAGCAGCACGGCCATCGCGGCCGCGATGTTGGCGGATGTGGTCTGTTGCTCGGGCGAGAAGACCACATAGGCCGCCAGGCCCACCTGAAAGGCGCCGTCGGCGAACTGGGACAGCAGCCGCACGGTCAGGAGGCGGCGGAATCCGGGGAAACGCAACAGGGTGCGGAGATCCGCGAGGACTGACACCGACTGTTCGGGTCTCTCATGTTTCACGTGAAACGTCCGCACGCGGGGCGACGCCCCAGTCGACGTAGGCGGTTGCCCGAGGGGTCGGCCGCCTGGGGGCCAGGGAGAACATGTCGGGGGCGCCGTCCAGCACGCCGCCTCCCGGATCGTCGGAGCCATCGATCCGCACCACGTCGTGCTCCGGGCGCAGCACGTCCCGCACCACCAGTGCGCAGAGGTAGAGCGTGCCCAACAGGTGGATTAGAACAGCCAGTTGGTAGCCACCCTGGGGCAGTCCCTGGTTGTCCTCGCCGTGCAGGTAGGCGAGGTACATCCAAATCCCGAGGAAGTAGAGCACCTCGCAGGCCTGCCAGATGAGGAAGTCACGCCAGCGCGGCCGGGCGAGCACCGCCAGCGGGATCAGCCACAGGACGTACTGCGGCGAGTAGACCTTGTTGGTGACCACGAAGAGGGCCACCACCAGGAACACCAACTGGGCCAGCCTCGGCCGGCGCGGGGCGGTGAAGGCCAGGACCGCGATTCCGACGCAGCCGACCGCGACCAGCACGGCGGCGTAGAGGTTGACCGAATCCAGGGTGATCTCGGCGCGCTGCGCGATGATCAGCCAGAAGGAACCGAAGTCGACGGGGCGCTCCGCGCTGAAGATGTAGAACTCGGCCCACCCCCTGGGGGCGAGCGCCATCACCGGCAGGTTCACCGCCAGCCAGGAGACCACCGTGGCGGCCACCGTGATGCCGAACTCGCGCCAGCGCCCGGCGCGCCAGCACAGCACCAGCAGCGGGCCGAGCAGCAGCACCGGGTAGAACTTCGCGGCCGTGGCGAGCCCGATCAGCACGCCGGCGGCCAGGGGGCGGGAGCGGGACCAGGCCAGCAGCGCCCCGCAGACAAGGGCGACGGCCAGCAGGTCCCAGTTGATGGTCGCGGTGAGGGCCAAGGCGGGCGCCAGGGCCAGCAACAGCCCGTCCCACGGCCGGTTGCGGTGGGTCCGGGTGACGCAGACGGCGACGACCACGGCGCAGACCATCAGCATGCCGGAGTTGACCAGCCAGTACACCTGCTCCGGTCCCGGGTCCCCGACACCGTTGGGCGTGAGCCAGGCGGCGACCTGCATGAAGAGCCCGGTGAGGACGGGGTACTCGAGGTACTCCTTGTCACCGGAGAGTTCGGGGGGGATGCGGTCGAAGTAGGGGATGAGGCTCGCGCCGAAGCCGCGCCCGTTGTAGAGGTGCGGGATGTCCGAGTAGCAGGCGTGGACGTACTGGTCGGTCGCCCCGTGGAGCCAGCCGCCGTTGTAGCAGGGCGCCTTCTGGACGAGGCCGAGGGCGAACATCCCGATCGCCAGCAGCGCGATGACCCGGACCGGCGTCCATCGACCGCCGTACGAGACCGCGCGGCGGCCCGCTGGGCCGCCGATCAGCTCGCTGCCGGCGGCCGCCACCTCGTCCTGGAGCGTGGGGCTCGCGGCCTCCGGCTCGTTGGGATGCGCCATGGTCACATCCTGCCCCACGGCACCGCCGCCGGGGGGACAGGGCGCGACAACGCCGCGGCCCCCGTGCCCTGGGGGGCGCGGGGGCCGCGGCGAGCGTCGGCGCGGTGCGGTTATCCGCCGCCGAAGATGCCTCCGGTGTCACCGTTGGTGCCGTTGGACTGGCCGCCGTCGTCTGTTCCGCCGGTATCGGTGCCGCCGTCCGCGGTCCCGCCGTCCGCGGTCCCGCCGGTATCGGCGCCGCCGTCCGCCGTTCCGCCGGAGTCGGTGTTGCAGGTCGGGTCGAACGGGTTGCAGGGCTGGGTCGGCTCGTCCGTCGGCTCCTGGGTGGTCGGCTCCGGGTCCGGAGTCGGCTCCTGGGTGGTGGGCTCGTCCGTCGGCTCCTGGGTGGTCGGCTCCGGGTCCGGAGTCGGCTCCTGGGTCGGCTGGTCCTCGGGGCAGTCGGCGCCGCCGCCGCAGACCTCGTCGCCGAAGTCCTCCGGAGGCTCGGGGAACTCCTCCTCGTCGCCGGTCGCGGCGGCGCTCATGAACTCCATCCACACGGACAGCGGTAGCGAACCACCGTTGATCCGCTCGAGATCGGCGGTGCCGTACATCGGCATGAAGGAGCCGACGCCGTAGCCCTCCTCGATCTCCTCCTCGGAGAGGTCCTCCTCGTCGTCGGGGGCGCGCCACATGCCGATCGCGGTGGAGAGCTCGCTGCTGTAGCCGACGAACCAGGCGCTCCGGTTGTCGTCCGTGGTGCCGGTCTTGCCGGCCACCGGGAACCCGATGTCGGCGGCACGGTGACCACTGCCGTCCGGGTTTTCGATCACGTCGACCAGCAGGTCGGTCACGGTGTTGGCGACGTCGGGGGCGAAGGCCTGGTCGAAGGCCTGGGTGGACTCCTCCTCGTGCGTGAAGATCCTGTTGCCCTGGTCGTCCCGCACCTCGACCACCGAGTACGGCTCGTGCTGCTCACCGCTGGCCGCGAAGGTGGAGTACGCCGAGGCCATCCGGATCGGTCCCGGGGTGGAGACGCCGAGGGCGAAGGTGGGGACGCTGTCGTTGGCCTCGACCAGGCTTTCGGGCAGCAGTCCGGCCGCCTGGGCGGCCTCACTCACCCGCTCGGGGCCCACGTCCATGCCGAGCTGGGCGAAGGGCGAGTTGGCCGAGACGACGGTGGCCTCGCGCAGGGTGATGTCGCCCTGGTCGTTGCCCTCGAAGTTGGCCTGCCGCCACTGCTCCTCCTCGCCGGTCTCCTCGTTCTCCACCACGGCGGGCTCCCCGTCGTAGCGGTTGATGGGGAGCATGTTCTCGCTGCGGTAGACGCTGTCCGGCGAGACGATCGTCCGGTCGCTGTCCGGCTGGTCCGGTGGCCCCTCCGGGTCGCGGACTCCGTACTGGAAGGCCGCCGCGAGCACGAACGGCTTGAACGTCGAGCCAACCTGCACGTTGGGGTTGTCGGCGTTGTTTCTGAAGTGCTCGGTCCAGTCGACGCCGCCGTAGACCGCGCGGATCGCTCCGTCTCCCGGCACCACCGCCGCGCCGCCGAACTGGACGTGCCGGTCCTCGTCGCGGGCCTCCGGGGCCAGGTTCTCCCTGCTGACCTGCTGGACGGCCTGCTGCATCTGCTCCACCATCGTCTCGTCGAAGGTGGTCCAGATCTGGTAGCCGCCGCCGTTGAGCTCGTCCTCGGTCGCGATGCCCTGGGAGATCAGGTAGTGGTCGGCGAGCTCCGTCAGATAGCCGATCTGGCCCGCCTTCACCATGGCTCGGGTGGGGGGCAGGATGTCGTCGATCGGGAAGCCCTCTTCGAGGATCGCCGCCAGGTCCTCGTCGCTCAGCCGGTTGCCGCGGATCTCGATCTCGTTCCGCTGGCGCAGCGTCGACTCCCAGCGCTCGGCGGCCCGTGCCACGTTGGCCTCGTTGATCTCGCCGGTCTCGCTGTCGTAGGGGTCGTAGAGGCTGGGGCCCTTGAGCAGCGAGGTCAGGAACGCGGACTGGCTGGCGTCCAGGTCGCGGGCGTCGACGCCGAAGTACGCCTGGGCCGCGGCCTGGATGCCGCAGGCGCCCCGGTTGTAACAGGCGGTGTTGAGATATCCCTCGAGGATGTCGTTCTTGGACTCCTGGGTGCCCACCTTCACCGAGAGCAGCAGCTCGCGAGCCTTCCGGGTGAGGGTCTGGTCCTGCGAGAGGAAGTAGTTCTTGACGTACTGCTGGGTGATGGTGGACCCGGACTGGACGTCGCCGCCCTGGGCCATGTTGAGCATGGCGCGGCCGATGCCCCGCAGGTCGATGCCGGAGTCGGTCCAGAAGGACTGGTTCTCGGCGGCCACCACGGAGTCCTGCATGTGGACGGAGATCTCGTCGAGCGGCACGATCTGGCGGTTCACGTTGTCCCCGCCGGAGACGACCATGCGGCTCCCGTCCGCCCAGTAGTAGACGTTGCTCTGGGCGGTGGCGAGGGCGTTGGCGTTGGGCAACGGGATCAGGTAGTAGGCGAGGGCCACGGCGCCCATCAGCAGCACGCAGAATCCCAGCGCCGAGCCGAGCACCTGCTTCCAGGACGGCACCCAGCGCCGCCAGCCGGTGTGGTTGTGGCGCGGGTAGTCGATGAAGCGCTTCTTGCGCGGCGTCTCGGGGCCGCGCCGGCGGCGGCTGGTGCCCGCGGACCGCTGCGCCGCGCGACGGGCCTCGGCGCGGGTGCCGTACGCGGGGCGGGTCGGCGTCAGCTCGGCCGTGGCGTCGACCGGCGGCTCCGTCTCGGCGGGCGGTGGTGGCGGGGGCCCGGCTCGGCGGCCGTTCTGTGGCGCTCCGCGGCGACCGCGGCCCGGCGGCTGCTTGCGACGGTGCTCGCTCATGGACAGCTACTCCTCGTACGGACGTGGGCAGCCTGCTAGGGCAGGTCCTACTGGTGTCTTCCAGTCCCCCGACGTGCGACCCGGCCACGCGTTCGGGCGCACTGCACCACGAATGATGACGCCGCGGGGCGTCACCGGGTTCCCGGTCGCGATGGTCTGCACGGGCCAAGACTACGCAGCCGCAAAAGGCGGCTTTCTTGGCCTACGGCCTAATCGGCGCATAACGCCGTAGGTGAAGTGAAGATGTGACCCCCCTCACCGAGCGCCCGCTTGCCGGCTTCCCGCCCCCGTTCTATCGTCGAGATGTATCGAACCGATACATCGGTTCAATGCATCGCGGTAAGACTAAGGTGCGGTGACACCGCACGGCACGGATGGGTAAGGCACGGCACGACGGATGAGAGCGGAGGTGGTGGCACCGGTGAGCCGGCGCTCAGGTGTTCTGGAGTTCGCCGTTCTCGGCCTTCTGCGCGAGTCCCCGATGCACGGCTACGAGCTGCGCAAGCGGCTCAACACCTCGCTGGGCGTCTTCCGGGCGTTCAGCTACGGCTCTCTCTACCCCTGTCTCAAGACACTGGTCCAGCAGGGGTGGCTCGCCGAGGAGCCGGGGCGCAACCCGGACGACCCGCGGGCCGTGCCGCTGTCCAACCGCCGCGCCAGGATCGTCTACCGGCTGACGGCCGAGGGCAAGGAGCGCTTCGAGGAACTGCTCGCCCAGACCGGCCCCGACGCCTGGGAGGACGAGCACTTCGGCGTGCGCTTCGCCTTCTTCGGCCAGACCTCGCGGGACGTACGGATGCGCGTCCTCGAGGGCCGTCGCAGCCGGCTCGAGGAGCGTCTCGCCAAGATGCGCGCCTCGATGGCCCGCACCCGCGAGAAGTTGGACGCCTACACCCTCGAACTGCAGCGCCACGGCATGGAGTCCGTGGAGCGCGAGGTCCGTTGGCTCAACGAGTTGATCGAGAGCGAGCGGGAGGGGCGCGACCGGCGCGAACAGCGCGATCGGGGCGACACCTCTCCGTAACAGCCCTCAGGACCGTGGTGATCGCACCGCGCGGGGGCGAGCCCCCGGACAACCCCCACCAACACCCCCGCGACGAGGCGGGGTCATGTCAGAACAACCACAGGGAGCAACCGGAATGGGTTCGGTTCGCGTAGCCATCGCCGGCGTGGGCAACTGCGCCGCATCGCTGGTACAGGGCGTCGAGTACTACAAGGACGCCGCCCCGGACAGCCGGGTCCCCGGCCTGATGCACGTCACGTTCGGTGACTACCACGTCTCGGACATCGAGTTCGTGGCCGCCTTCGACGTCGACGCCAAGAAGGTCGGTACCGACCTGGCCGACGCCATCGGCGCCAGCGAGAACAACACCATCAAGCTCTGCGACGTGCCCACCACCGGCGTGACCGTGCAGCGTGGCGAGACCCACGACGGCCTCGGCAGGTACTACCGCGAGATCGTCACCGAGTCCGACGAGGCCCCCGTCGACGTCGTCCAGGTACTCAAGGACACCCAGGCCGACGTCCTGGTCTGCTACATGCCGGTCGGCTCCGAGGAAGCCGCCAAGTACTACGCGCAGTGCGCCATCGACGCGAAGGTCGCCTTCGTCAACGCGCTGCCGGTCTTCATCGCCGGCACCAAGGAGTGGGCGGACAAGTTCACCGAGGCCGGCGTCCCGATCGTGGGCGACGACATCAAGTCCCAGGTGGGCGCCACCATCACCCACCGGGTGCTCGCCAAGCTCTTCGAGGACCGGGGCGTCGTCCTGGACCGCACGATGCAGCTGAACGTCGGCGGCAACATGGACTTCAAGAACATGCTGGAGCGCGACCGGCTCGAGTCCAAGAAGATCTCCAAGACCCAGGCGGTCACCTCCCAGATCACGGACCGGGAGATGGGCGAGAAGAACGTCCACATCGGCCCGTCCGACTACGTGGCCTGGCTGGACGACCGCAAGTGGGCCTACGTCCGCCTCGAGGGCCGCGCCTTCGGCGACGTGCCGCTGAACCTGGAGTACAAGCTCGAGGTCTGGGACTCCCCGAACAGCGCGGGCGTCATCATCGACGCGCTGCGGGCGGCCAAGATCGCCAAGGACCGCGGCATCGGCGGCCCGATCCTGTCGGCGTCGTCCTACTTCATGAAGTCCCCGCCCGTGCAGTACTTCGACGACGAGGCGCGCGACAACGTGGAGAAGTTCATCCGCGGCGAGGTCGAGCGCTAGCCTGCGCGGCTCGCGCCGATCGGCCGGACGGGCCCCACGGCCCGACCGGTGTGCGCCAGGGCCAAGCCCGGCGCACAACAGGACGGCAGCCCCGGACCGCGACCGGGGCTGCCGTCGTCTGTGTGGGCGCGGATCCGCGCTCAGCGGTCGACGACGCGGTCGACCTGGGTCGTGGTGTGCCGCAGGATCGCCTTGAGCTCGTCCCCGACCTTGGGGCCCTTGGCCTCGGCCGGCACGAAGAGGATCGACACCTGCATGTGCGGCGGCTCGGCGAACCACCGCTGCTTGCCGTCCCAGACGAACGGCGACAGGTTACGGTTCACCGTCGCGAGGCCGGCCCTGGCCATGCCCTTGGCGCGCGAGGTGATCGTCTGCAGCGCCTTGGGCGCCTCGAGACCCACGCCGTGCGAGGTGCCGCCCGCCACCACCGCGAGCCAGCCGTCCCCCGGCGCCTTCTGCTGCCGGTAGCCGAACCGGTCGCCCTTCGCCACCGGCGTCACGTCGAGTACCGCGCCCCGGTACTCGGTGGCCTCGTGGTCGCCGAGCCACAGCCGGGTGCCGATCCTGGCCCGGAACCTGGTCTGTGGAAACTGCTGCCGCAGCCGGGTCAGCTCCTGCGACGACAGGTGGCTGACGAACATCGTGTCCAGCGGCAACCGGGCGGCCCGCAGCCGGTCCATCCAGCCGATGACCTCCTCGACCGCGTCCGTGCCGTCGGTCCTGTCGAGCGGCAGGTGGATGGCGAAACCCTCGAGCCGCACCTCGTCGAGCGCCGCCTGGAGCTTGCCGAGGTCGCGCGGCGACACCCCGTGGCGCTTCATCGAGCTCATCACCTCGACCACCACCCGGGAGCCGACCAGGCCGTACACCCCATCAACCGACGAGGCGCTCCTGATCACCCGATCGGGCAGCGGCACCGGCTCCTCGCCGCGCCGGTACGGCGTCAGCACCAGGAGGTCGCCGCTGAAGCGGTCCTTCATGGCCGCGGCCTCGTAGGTGGTGCCCACCGCCAGCGTCTCCAGGCCGTGCAGCGCGACCTCCTCGGCGAGACGGTCGTGGCCGAAGCCGTAGCCGTTGCCCTTGCAGACGGGGATCAGGTCTGGGAAGTCAGCCACCACCGACCGCTGGTGCGCCCGCCAGCGGACGGTGTCGACGTAAAGGGTGAGCGCCATGGCCTGGGTGACCCTTTCTCCGCGCTGCCACGCGGTGCGGTACGGGGTGTGTGCTGCGATGCCTGAGGTGAGGGTTCAGCGCCGCGACATATACATGTCGAACGCCTTGTGGAGAAGCTTATTGAGCGGGAAGTCCCACTCGCCGAGATACTCGGCCGCCTCACCGCCCGTCCCCACCTTGAACTGGATCAGGCCGAAGAGATGGTCGGTGTCCTCCAGCGAGTCACCGATCCCCCGCAGGTCGTACACGTCGGCGCCCAGGCCGTGCGCGTCCCGCAGCATGCGCCACTGCATGGCGTTGGACGGCCGTACCTCCCGCTTGTGGTTGGCGGACGCACCGTACGAATACCACACATGGCCGCCCACGATCAGCATCGTGGCCGCGGCCACCGGCTCGCCCTCGTGCCGGGCGATGTAGAGCCGCATCCGGTCCGGGTCCTCGGAGTTCAGCACCCGCCACATCAGCTCGAAGTACGACTGGGGGCGCGGGCGGAAGCGGTCGCGCTCCGCCGTGATCTCGTACAACCGCTGCCAGGTGCCCAGATCCTCGTAGCCGCCCCGCACGACCTCGACGCCGGCCTTCTCGGCCTTCTTGATGTTGCGCCGCCACAGCTGGTTGAAGCCCTTCTGGACCTCGTCGAGCGAGCGGCCGCGCAGCGGGATCTGGAAGACGTAGCGCGGCTGCACGTCCCCGAAGCCGGCGCCGCCGTCCTCGCCCTGCTGCCAGCCCATCCGCCGCAGCTTGTCCGAGACCTCGAAGGCGCGCGGCTCGATGAAGGTCGCCGAGACGTCCCGCAGCCGCTTGACGTCCGGGTTCTGGATGCCGGACTTGACCGCGGCCGCGTCCCAGCGGCGGATCACCACCGGCGGGCCCATCTTGACCGAGAACGCGCCCTGCTGCTTGAGGTGGTCGAGCATCGGCCGCAGCCACTCCTCGAGGTTGGGCGCGAACCAGTCGATCACCGGGCCCTCGGGCAGGTAGGCCAGGTACCGCTTCACCCTCGGCACCTGCCGGTAGAGCACCAGGCCGGCGCCCACCAGCCGGCCCGTCCGGTCGAACCAGCCGAGGGACTCCGAGCGCCAGGCGGACTTCACGTCGCCCCAGGCCGGCACCTGCATGTGGCTGGCCGAGGGCAGTGAACGGATGTACGCCAGATGCTCCTCGCGGCTGATGGTCCTCAGGGTCAGGCTCATACGGGGCGCTCCTCCGGTCGCCGGCTGCGTCAATCGCAGGGTCGTGCCGGAAGCCTAACGGCGCCCGCCCGATGCCCTGTGCGGCGGAGCCGCATAACGACAGCGCCACAGCTCCCAAGTGCCCGTACTCGCAGGCCCGTCGGCATACCACTCCACGGCGGCCGGGGTCCCGGGCTCTGCTCAGGCGTACGCGGTCCGCCGGCGCTCACCACGCCGGCGGACCGTGGCGACCGGGGCGCGTCAGCCGAGCACGCCCCCGAAGGGGCCGCCGTGGGCCAGGCCCAGGTAGAGGCCGAGTCCGGCGGCGCCGAGGCCGAGGACGGCCAGGAACCGCTGGGCGGTCGTCACCGAGATCATCTGGGCCCTCGCGCCCAGCGCGATGCCGACCAGCCCGGCCCAGGAGCTGATCAGGTGCATGTCGTTCCAGATCGAGAAGATGGCCGCGACCGCTCCCACCAGCAGCGTCGCGATGGCGTAGCGGTTCTCGACCGGATGGGGACGGCCGTCGATGTTGAGCAGATGTTCCGCGAAGGCGAAGGGACCGTGGTGCGCGGCCTGTGCCATGGGACACCTCCAAGGCGCGAATGACCCTCGAATGACCCTACGTGTCCAGATTGCTCCGCTCGCCGCCCCGATTTCAACCGGAAGGGCGGAGACAGGTACGGTGTACTGTCCGCCCCCTTGTGGGGCGACCGCATCACGACCCTCCTGCCACGGAACGCCCGTGGCCGCCTGAGTCCAGAGGAGGTGGGTTTTCGCATGCGTCACTACGAGGTGATGGTGATCCTCGACCCCGATCTTGAGGAGCGTGCCATCGCCCCCCTGATCGAGTCCTTCCTTTCCGTCGTCCGCGAGGGCAACGGCAAGGTGGAGAAGGTCGACACCTGGGGCCGTCGCCGGCTGGCCTACGAGATCGACAAGAAGCCCGAGGGCATCTACTCGGTGATCGACCTGCAGGCCGAGCCCGCGGTCGTCAAGGAGCTCGACCGCCAGCTCAACCTGAACGAGTCGGTCATGCGGACCAAGGTCCTGCGCCCGGCCACGCACTGATCAGAACCGAGCGGGGCCGGCGAGCGGCACCGTCGGTGTCATTGTCAGAGCCATACGTAATCATCGCAGCAACAGCAGTTAACCCCCGCCGAGAGGTACCCCAATGGCAGGCGAGACCGTCATCACGGTCGTCGGCAATCTGGTCGACGATCCCGAGCTGCGCTTCACTCCATCCGGTGCGGCGGTCGCGAAGTTCCGTGTCGCGTCCACCCCGCGCGTCTTCGACCGGCAGACCAACGAGTGGCGGGACGGCGACGCCCTGTTCCTGACCTGCTCGGTCTGGCGCCAGGCGGCGGAGAACGTCGCCGAGTCGCTCACCAAGGGGATGCGGGTCATCGTCCAGGGCCGGCTCAAGCAGCGGACCTACGAGGACCGGGAAGGCGTCAAGCGCACGGTCATCGACCTGGAGGTCGACGAGGTCGGTCCTTCGCTGTTCCGCGCCACGGCCAAGGTCACCAGGTCCGCCCCCGGCGGCGGCCAGGGTGGCGGCGGCGGTCGCGGCCAGGGTGGCGG
>NZ_SMKC01000142.1 GCF_004348315.1 Streptomyces sp. 8K308
GGGGAGGGGAGTTCGACGACGGACTTGGCCGTCTCGACCTCCACCACCGGCTGGTCGATCGTCACCGTGTCGCCGACGTCGACCAGCCAGCGGACGATCTCCGCGCCCGTCAGGCCCTCGCCCAGGTCCGGCAGCAGGAACACCTCCTCCGTGAGACCCATGGCGCTCAGTCCTCCCACTGCAGGCGGGCCACCGCCGCCAACACGCGTTCCGCGTCCGGCAGATGGTGGCGTTCGAGGAGCGGCGGCGGGTACGGGATGTCGAAGCCCGTGACCCGCCCCACCGGCGCCGCCAGGTAGTGGAAGCACCGTTCGGTCACCCGCGCCGCGATCTCCGCGCCGGGGCCGGCGAAGCCGGCCGCCTCGTGGACCACGACGGCCCGCCCGGTGCGCCGCACCTCCGCGCAGACCGTCTCGTCGTCGAACGGCACCAGCGTCCGCAGGTCGACGACGCCCAGGTCCCAGCCCCGCTCCCGCGCCGCCTCGGCCGCCGCCAGGCAGACCGGCACCGACGGCCCGTAGGCGATCAGCGTCGCCGAGGCGCCGGGCCGCCGCAGCACCGCCCGCCCGCCGGGCGGGACGTCGGGCTCCAGCTCCCCCTTGGCCCAGTAGAGCCGCTTCGGCTCCAGGAAGACGACCGGGTCGTCCGAGGCGATCGCCTGCCGCAGCAGCCCGTAGGCGTCGGCGACGGTCGACGGCGTCATCACGTGCAGCCCGGGCGTCGCCATGTAGTACGCCTCGGACGAGTCGCTGTGGTGCTCGACGCCGCCGATCCCGCCGCCGTACGGGATCCGCACGGTCAGCGGCAGCGGCAGCGCGCCACGTGTGCGGTTCCGCATCCGGGCGACGTGCGAGACCAGCTGCTCGAACGCCGGGTAGGCGAACGCGTCGAACTGCATCTCCACGACCGGCCGCAGCCCGTACATCGCCATGCCCGTCGCGGTGCCCAGGATGCCGGCCTCGGCCAGCGGCGTGTCCGTGCACCGCTCGTCGCCGAACTCGGCGGCGAGGCCGTCCGTGACCCGGAAGACGCCGCCCAGGGTGCCGATGTCCTCGCCGAGCAGGTGCACCGCGGGGTCCTCGGCCAGGGCGTCACGCAGCGCGCGGTTCAGCGCGCCCGCCATCGTGGTCGTCACTCCAACGTCACCTCCAACGACGCGGCCTGCGACCGCAGTTGTGGTGTCGGCGCGGCGAAGACATGGGCGAAGAGGTCGGCCGGGTCGAGTCTCGGGTCACCGCCGAGCCCGGCCCGCAGGGCCGCCGCGAGCGCCTCCGCCTCCTCCCGCGCCGCGGCCTCGAACTCCTCGCCGAGCAGCCCGTGGCGCCGCAGCTCGTCGCCGAGCAGCGCCAGCGGGTCCCGGTCCCGCCACGCCGCGACCTCGGCGTCGCCCCGGTAGCGGCCGGCGTCGTCCGCGTTGGTGTGCGCGTCGAGCCGGTAGGTCAGGGCCTCGATCAGCGTCGGCCCGCCGCCCGCCCGGGCGCGGGCCAGCGCCTGCCGCAGCACACCCAGCACGGCGGGCGCGTCGTTGCCGTCGACGAGCCGGCCAGGCATGCCGTAGCCGACGGCCTTGTGCGCCAGGCTGGGCGCCGCCGACTGCTTGGCCAGCGGCACCGAGATGGCGTAGCCGTTGTTCTGCACCAGGAAGACCACGGGGGCCCGCCACACGGCGGCGAAGTTCAGCGCCTCGTGGAAGTCGCCCTCCGAGGTGCCGCCGTCGCCGACCAGGGCGAGCGCCACCACGTCGTCGCCGCGCAGCCGGGCCGCGTGCGCCAGGCCGACCGCGTGCGGGAGTTGGGTGGCGAGCGGAGTGCACAGCGGCGCTATGCGCAGCGCGCGCGGGTCGTAGCCGGTGTGCCAGTCGCCGCGCAGCAGCCCGAGCGCCGCGACCGGGTCGAGGCCGCGCACCACGGTGGCGAGCGTGTCGCGGTAGCTGGGGAAGAGCCAGTCCCGCGGTTCGAGGGCGAGCGCGGCCGCGACCTGGCACGCCTCCTGCCCGGTCGACGAGGGGTAGACGGCGAGCCGGCCCTGCCGGGTGAGGGCGGTCGCCTGGGTGTTGTACCGGCGGCCGCGCACCAGCTGCCGGTAGAGCTCGGGCCAGGTCTCGGGGTCGGGCTCGGCGCCGGTGCCGAGCACCCGATGGGGCTCGGGCTCCGGCAGCAGCTCGCCCGCCCGCACGTCCACGGCGGTGTCCACGGCACGTACCTCCCGTCGTCCGGCGGCGCTACTCCGTTCCCCCCTCGCCTCCCTACCGATTGTTCGGTCGACGACGCATCCTGGCTACGGGTCGTGAGGCCCTGTGGACAGCTGGCCCGGTTTGCCGTCCCATGGGGGCAGGACGTCCAGGGAGGGGAGGCGAATCCGCATGGCGGAAGACCAGTTGACCACGGGCCGGGCGGGGCCGGTCCGGCCGCTGGATCCGATCGACGCGGCGATCCTGCGGCTGCTGCGGGCGGACGGCCGGGCGTCGATCCGGTCCATCGCCGAGCAGGTGCACATCTCCCGGGCCAACGCCTACGCCCGCGTCAACCGGCTGCTCGACGACGGGGTGATCCGGGGCTTCGCGGCCCTGGTCGACCACGAGCGGGCGGGGCAGGGGGCATCGGCGTACATCACGCTGAAGATCGTGCAGGACAGCTGGCGTACGGTGCGCAGCAAGCTGGCGCGGCTGCCGGGCGCCACGCACATCGCGCTGGTCAGCGGAGACTTCGACGTGCTGCTGCTGGTGCACACGGCGGACAACCGGGCGCTGCGGGAGCTGGTGCTGACGCGGATCCAGGCGATCCCCGAGGTGCTGTCGACGCGCACGCTGCTGGTCTTCGAGGAGACCGACCTGATCCCCGAATGACCCATGACCGATGAGTTCGCCGCCTCGCCCCGGTCTGACCGGGAAACGACGCGAGGAGAGGCGACACCATGCGGCTGACGTTGACCGAGTTCCTGTCCCTGGACGGCGTGGTGCAGGGCCCCGGCGGGCCCGAGGAGGACCCGTCGGACGGCTTCTCCCACGGCGGCTGGTCCTACCCGTACGCCGACGAGGACTTCGGCCGCCTGGTCACCGGCTGGTTCGAGCGGGCCGACGCGTTCCTGCTCGGCCGCCGCACCTACGACATCTTCGCCGGCTTCTGGCCCGACCAGCGGGACCCGGCCGACCCGGTGGCCTCCCGGCTCAACACGCTCCCGAAGTACGTCGCGTCCACGACCCTGCGGGACCCGTCCTGGGCGCACACCTCGGTGCTCGCCGACGACGTGCCGGCGCGGGTGGCCGAGCTGAAGTCGCGTCCCGGGCGCGAGCTCCAGATCCACGGCAGCGGGACGCTGGCCCGCTCGCTGCTCGCGCACGACCTGATCGACGAGGTGCGGCTGCTGTTCCACCCGGTGGTGCTCGGCGCCGGCCACCGCCTCTTCGCGGCCGGCACCCGCCCGACGGCGCTACGGCTCACGGACACGGCCACCACCGCCTCCGGCGTCGTGCTGCACGTCTACGAGCCGGCCGGTCGCCCCTCGTACGGCTCGTTCATCGCGGACGCGGCGTAGGGGGCCGGGACGACAGGGCGGAAAGCAGTGGGGAGCGGTCGAAGAAGACCTCGTTCCTCGTGATCAGTCCGCCCCTGAGCGAGACCGTGCACACCCCGTCGCATTCGACGACGCCGCCAGGCGTCGGGATGACCGCGTGCCAGTAGTTGAGGAAGCCGTCGCGCAGTGGCCTGACGCCGGTGTTCGTCCACACCCAGTCGGGGTACCGGCCCAACAGACGCCGGAAGTAGGGCAGGATCTGCTCGTGGCCGCGAACGCCGTCGGGAACCGCGGGATCACGGTAGACGGCGTCGTCCGCGTAGAACGCCACGAGCCCCTCGGGATCGTTCCCCGTCCACGCGGGCAGCCATCGGGAGGTGAAGGCCCGGGCCTCGGCTTCGCCGAGCCCTTCGAACGTCGCCATGGTCGGTCTCGTCTCTCATGCGGGACGGGCCCGCACGGCTAGTGCGCGACCGGGCAGCCGGCCGCGCGGGCCCTGGCCTCGTCGTCGAGGTAGAAGTTGGGCCGCTGGTCACCCTCGTCGTAGTAGCGGTGGAAGACCGGGGTCAGGCCGCCGGAGATGGGCGGCACGATCCAGCTCCAGTCGGTCGGCACCCGCCGGCCGGCCCGTTCCTCGCGCTCGATGTGGGTGAGGAAGCGCTGGGACTCGGTGTGGTGGTCGGTGATCTTGACGCCGGCCGCCTCGAACGAGTGCAGCACGGCGACGTTGAGCTCCACCACGGCCCGGTCCTTCCAGAGCGTGGTGTCCTTGCTGGTGTCGAGGCCGAGCAGCTCGGCGACGACGGGCAGCAGGTCGTAGCGGTCCGCGTCGACGAAGTTCCGGGCGCCGATCTCGGTACCCATGTACCAGCCGTTGAACGGGGCGAGCGGGTAGTCGATGCCGCCGATGGAGAGCCGCATGTTGGAGATGGCGGGGACGGCGTGCCAGCGCAGGCCGAGGCTCGCGAAGGCCGGGTAGTCGGGGTGGGTGATCGGCACCTCGAGCACCAGGTCGCGGGGCACGTCGAAGAGGTGCGGCTTGTCGCCGTGCGTCTCGATCACCAGCGGCAGCACGTCGAACCAGCCGCCGGGCGCCTGCCAGCCGAGCCGCCGCACGGCGTCGGTGAAGTCCACGTTGCCCGGGTCGCCGATCACCCCGCCGTCCACGGTGCGGTAGCCGGCGTAGCGGATGAGCTGGCTGTTCCAGACCAGCGGCGCCCTGCGGAACGGGGTGGCGGGCGCGAAGATCGATATCACCGGGCGTATGCGGCCGTGGTTGGTGGCCTGCCGCAGGTGCTCGCACAGGTCCGCGTGGATCTCCTCCGGGGTGGCGGAGGTGCGTCGGTCGAGCACCCGCAGGCTCTTCCAGTAGAGCCGGCCGATGCAGCGGCTGGAGTTGCGCCAGGCCACGCGCGCCCCGTACTCCAGTTCGGCGCGGGTGTGGCGGTAGGTGCCGGTGCGTTCCAGGTGCTCACGGATCTGCCGCAGCCGCATCTCCGTAGGGACCGGCTGGTCCGGCTGCTCCGCGTGGAACCGCCGCACGAAGTCCTCGGCCTCCGCCCAGTCGGGCACCTGCCACGCCCGCGCCGCGCTCACCAACCCACGGCCGCCCTGCGCACCGGCCGCGTTCGCGGCCCCCACGCCATGCGCCGCCGCGCCGCCATGCGCAGGCATGGCCGCCGGAGGCGCCGGCACGGCGCCGCCCCCCGGGCCGGCCCACGCCGGTCCGACCGACTGCGTGCGCGACACCGCCGCCTCGGCCCCCAGATCACGCCGCGCCGGGCCCACCGCCGAAGGCGGCTGGTTCGCCGCCCGCGGCGGCCACCCAGCCGAAAGCGGAGCGGGTGCCTGGGACGTCTGGTCCGCCTCACGCGGCAGCGCGTCCGTGTCTGGCAGGGCCGCCAGAGGCGGGACGTGGCGGTCGGTGTTCATGGGCTCTCCGTGGTCGCCTGCGACTGGTGCGCCACCCCCACGCCGGGCAAGGGTAGTTGATGTCACACGACGGGCGAGCGCGATCACTCCGCTATGGCGCGGAACCGTGCACGGTCGGCTGCCGCAGCCCGTCGAATGCGGTGGAAATGACGGCTTCGACCACATCACCTGAGACGACGGGCTCCCCGGGATGTGGCCGATACCACTCCACTATCGAGTTGATCATGCCAAACAGCAGCCTGGTCGCCAGCCTGGGGTCGACCTCGGGCCGCAGGTCGCCCTCCGCGACGGCGGCCCGCACCAGGTCGGCGACCCGCTGGTCGAACTCGCGCCGTCGCGCCAGCGCCCACCGCTCGGTGTCCGTGTTGCCACGCACCCGGAGCAGCAGCGTCACGTACGGCAGCCGCTCCATCAGCACCTCGGCCGTGCGCCGCACCACCCACTCGAGCCGCGCCACGGCCCTGCCGTCCCGCGCCGCCGGCTCGTCGAGCACGGCGAACAGGCCGTCGAGCGCGTGGCTGACCGCCCGGTTGAGCAACTCCTCCTTGGAGCGCACGTGATGGTAGATCGAGGACTTGGAGATGCCGGCCGCCCGCGACAGGTGCTCCATCGACGTGCCGTCGTAGCCACGGTCGTTGAAGACGCCCACCGCGACCTCGAGCAGGCTCCGCACCGTGTAGGCGTCCCGCCGCGCCGCCGTGCCCACCTGAGCAACACCTCACATTCCTCGCGCCCTTGCCCCGACCGATCGTTCGGTAGCAGTATCCGAAGGACCACGGACACGCCCGCCAGTGTTCCACTCGCGACTCGATGAGGAGTTGGCCGCCGTGACGACCTCCACCACCGCGCCACAAGCGCCCACCGCCGAGGACCACCGCGCCACGCTGGAGGCCGCCGTCGCCGCCGTCCGCGACCGCGCCTTCTGGTCGCCGCACCCGGAGAGCCCGCGCGCCTACCCGGCCGACGAGGGCGCCGCCGCCTTCGCCGCGCTCCGCGACCGCCGCTTCCCGCTCGACGACCAGCCCGGCACCACCGGTTGGGTCGGCGGCGAGGTCTCGCCCTACGGCTTCCCGCTCGGCGTCGCGTACCCGCACCCCGACCCCGACCTGCTGCTGCCCGCGATGCGCGCCGCGCTGCCCGCCTGGCGCGCCGCGGGGCCCGAGACCCGCGCCCTGGTCTGCCTGGACGTGATCGCCAGGATCAATGCCCGCAGCGCCGAGTTCGCGCACGCCGTCATGCACACCACGGGCCAGGCGTACCCGATGGCGCTGCAGGCCGGCGGACCGCACGCCCAGGACCGCGGCGTCGAGGCGGTGGCCCACGCCTACCTGGAGCAGACCCGCGTCCCGACCGCCCCCGTCACCTGGACCAAGCCCCAGGGCCGGCGCGAACCCCTCACCCTGACCAAGGAGTTCATCGCCGTGCCGCGCGGCATCGGCCTGGTCATCGGCTGCAACACCTTCCCCACCTGGAACGGCTACCCCGGCCTCTTCGCCTCCCTCGCCACCGGCAACCCGGTGCTGGTCAAACCGCACCCGCGCGCCACGCTGCCGCTCGCGCTCACCGTGCGGATCGTCCGCGACGCGCTGGCCGACGCCGGCTTCGACCCCAACCTGGTGGCCCTGGCCGCCGAGCGCGACGGCGAGGGCGTCGCGCGCGCCCTGGCGCTGCGCCCCGAGATCCGGGTCATCGACTACACGGGCTCGGCGGCGTTCGGCGACTGGCTGGAGGAGAACGCCCAGCAGGCCGCCGTGTTCACCGAGAAGTCCGGCGTCAACACCGTCGTCGTCGACTCCACCGACGACTACGCGGGGCTGCTGGCCAACCTCGCCTTCTCGCTCGCCCTCTACAGCGGTCAGATGTGCACCACCCCGCAGAACCTGCTGATCCCGCGCACCGGCATCACCACCGACCAGGGCCCCAAGAGCTACGACGAGGTGGTCGCCGACCTGGCCGCGGCCGTCGACCGGCTGCTCGCCGACGACGCCCGCGCCGCCGGGCTGCTCGGCGCGCTGGTCAACCCGCAGGTGTCGCGGCGCCTCGCCGAGGCGCCGGCACTCGGCGAGGTCGCGCTCGCCTCGCGCGCGGTGGCCCACCCGGAACACCCGGACGCCACCGTCCGCACCCCGCTGATCGTCAAGCTGTCCGGCGACCAACCCGCCTGCCTCTCCGAGCAGTTCGGGCCCATCACGTTCGCCGTCGCCGTGGACTCGACGGAGGAGGCGCTGGCCCTGCTGCGCCGCACCGTCCGTGAGCACGGCGCGATGACGGTGCTCGGCCACACCACCTCGGCGGCCGTCGAGCGGGCGCTGGTCGACGTCTGTCTCGACGAGTGCGCGCAGCTCTCGCTCAACCTCACCGGCGGCGTCTACGTCAACCAGACCGCCGCGTTCTCCGACTTCCACGGCTCGGGCGGCAACCCGGCCGCCAACGCCAGCCTGGTGGACGGCGCGTTCGTCGCCCCCCGCTTCCGCTTCATCGAGATCCGGCGGCCCGGCTAGGTCCTGTCCTGTCGATCTTGTCGGATCGGCCCGCGGCGTCAGACGCGGTGCTCCCCCAGGCCGCCAGGCCTGGGCGAGTCGCGGGCCCGAAGAAGATCGGCAGGACAGGGCGTAAGCCCTGGCGCGGGCCTCACATCCCGGCCGCGCGCCAGAACCGCCAGCTAGCGTCCAGCACGTCGGCGTTCCGCTGCTCCCACTCGGTCGCGGCGCGCACCGCGTCCTGCGGGCACTCCCACAGCCGCCCGCCGTTCAGCGCGCGCAGCCGCAACCGGGTGCCGCGTCGACCCGTGACGCGGCCGACCCGGCCGGTCCGCGTGTCGACCACACAAGCGCCCTCCGCCCAGGCCATCGCAGCTCCCTCGGTCCGTCCTGGTGCCTGCTCCTCACTGTGGACGGTTTTTCCCGCGGCCGGTTACGAGTTTCCACCGCATTGCGCAACAGAAGACACCTTCGGGGGACGCGGCTGGAGTGACCGCGGCGCATGCGTTCGAATATCGGCGGGCGCCGCGGCTCGGCGGAGAGCTGCGCGGCAATATGCCGCACGCCGCCCCGGCACGTCCCCGTTTCGCCGACAATCCGCCCGATCCGGGGACGACGCCGTTTCGCGACCCGCCGTGCCGTCCTACGCTGCCGGCCATGATTCGAGCAGTCGTGTTCGACGTCGGCGAGTGTCTGCTGGACGAGAGCCGCGAGTGGGATGGTTGGGCCGCCTGGGTCGGCGCGCCACGGCACACGTTCTCCGCCCAGTTCGGGGCGATGATCGCGCAGGGCCGCGACCCCATGGAGGCCCTGCGGCTCTTCCGCCCCGAGTTCGACCTGGCGGTGGAGCGGGAGAAGCGGGAGGCGGTCGGCGAGCACGAGTGGTTCGGTGAGAACGACCTCTACGCGGACGTCCGGCTCACCCTGAAGCTGCTGCGCTCCGCCGGTCTCACGCTCGGCATCGCGGGCAACCAGACCAGGCGGGCCACGGACATCCTCCGGCGCCTCTTCGCCGGCTACGTCGACCTGGTCGGCTCGGCCGAGACCATGGGCGTCGCCAAGCCCGACCCGCGGTTCTTCGAGATCCTGATCCACTCGCTGCGGATGGACCCGCGCGAGATCCTCTACGTCGGCGACCGCCTCGACGAGGA
Source organism: Streptomyces sp. 8K308 (assembly GCF_004348315.1). Lineage (GTDB taxonomy): Bacteria > Actinomycetota > Actinomycetes > Streptomycetales > Streptomycetaceae > Streptomyces. The sequence continues at coordinate 9,077 of NZ_SMKC01000142.1, forward strand.
CATCCGCCCCGCCGCCGCGCTCGGCCTGCGCACCGCCCTGATCAGGCGCGGCCCGTGGGGCCTCATCCACCAGCACCACCCGGACGCGGATCTCCTCCCCACGATGCGGATCGACGGCCTGCGGGAACTCACCGACCGCGTCGCCAAGCACAACGAGAACCACCCGGGGATCTCTCACTGAGCCTCCGCGCTCCGTGCTGCACAGCAGCGGCCACACCACCGGCCGGGCCGCGACCGCGGGGCGCCCGTGGCGGCTGCGCCGCCTGGCGTGCGCGCTTCGCGTCCGCCCTGGGCCATCTGCCAAGGGCGGGTGGGTAAGCACGGGCCGCAGGCCAAGCGCCGGCCGCAGGCCGGGCGCTGGGACCGGCGGCCGACGCCGAGCGCGCAGCGAAAGGGCGGCTGGGTGGGGGAAAGACGCGTTACGGAACCGCCGGAGGCGAGACGTGGAAGAGCACCATCCCCACACTCGTCGCCAGGTTGTAGCTGGACACCCCGCCCCGCATGGGCAGTGACACCAACGCCTCGGCGCGCCCCCGCACCTCCGCCGAGAGTCCCGCCCGCTCGGAGCCGAAGGCGAACACCGCGTCGGCCGGCACCGCCACCGTCCTGATGTCCGCGCCGGCCGGGTCGAGCCCGTACAGCGGCCGGTCGTCCGGCAGTTCCGTGACCTCGCGCCGCACCACCGCCGTGGCGAAGTGCAGTCCGGCCGCCGCCCGGAGCACGTTCGGGTGCCAGGGGTCGACGCTTCCGGTCGTGATGACGCCGCCCGCGCCGAGGCCCGCCGCCAGGCGGATGACGGCGCCGATGTTGCCGAGGTGGCGCGGGTCGTCGAGCACCACCACCGGCGCCCCGGGCACCGGTTCCCGCGTGGCCGGCCTCCTGGCCAGCGCCGCGACGCCCGTCGGGTGCGGGCGCGCGACCAGCCGGGCGAGTCCGTCCACCCCGACCTCGACGAGCAGTGCTTCGAGCCGCTCCACGACGTCGGGCGCGAGCTCGGCCGCGAGGCGCAGCGCCGCCGCCCGGTCCGCCGTGACCGCGATCGGCACCTCGGCGCCGAACCGCAGCGCGTGCTTCAGCGTGTGGAAGCCGTCGAGCAGCACGGTGTCGTCGGCCGGGTTCCACCGCGCCGCGAGGACCTCGCTCATCCGTCCCTGGCCCACTCCGGCCGCCGTTCCTCGACGACCGGCGCCTCGACGGCCGCCGTCTCGTCCCGGCGCCGGTCGCGCGTCCGCGCCCGCAGGGCGCGGACCCGCCGTTCCACCCACAGCAGGAAGACGGTCGGCAGGAAGACGCTGTCCATCGCGATCATGGCGAGCGAGAAGAACGGCAGGCCCATCAGCACCGCGATCCCGAGGTGCTCGGCGATCATGATCACCAGCAGCACGTTCTTGGCCCGCCGGTTGAGCAGCGCGAAGACGAACGCCACCTGCACGAAGACCGTGCCGTAGCTCATGGCGAGGACCAGCAGCCCGCTGCCGGAGAGGAACTCGGTGAGCTCGGGCCACGGGTTGAAGTAGTCCAGGTGCATCGGGTAGTACGCGGCGGTGCCGTCCTGCCAGCGCGTGCCCTGGATCTTGTACCAGCCGGCGGTGCCGTAGATGATGCAGACCTCGGCCATGATCACGAGCAGCGTGGCGTTGTGCACCAGGTTGGCGATGATGTCCGAGACGATCCGCGCCTCGCCGCCGCCGTGCCGGCGCACCAGCCACCAGAAGCCGTGCGCCAGCCAGAGGCCGGCGAAGAACAGCGACCAGACCGGGCTCGCCAGCTTGCCGCCGACGACGACGCCTACCAGCGTCAGGCCGAGCACTGCCCACAGCACGATGCCGACCGGGTCCGCCGGGTGTTCGCGCCCGCTCGCGCGCCGGCGCGCGTCCAGCGACCACACCTGGCCGCACCGCACCAGCACCAGGTACATGGCCATCAGGTGGATGACGTTGTCGCCGCCGTCGCCCATGAAGATGCTGCGGTTCTGTACCGACAGCACCCCGATCATGAACAGCACCGACATGGCCCGGGTGCGCCAGCCGAGCAGCAGGCCGACGGCGGCGGCGATCGCCAGGTGGTAGACGAACTCGAACCACAGCGTGGAGTCCGACCACAGCAGCACGGTGAACGCGCCGTTGTTGTCGACGAACCGGGTGGCCAGGTCGAAGCCCCAGGGGCTGTCGGGGCCGTAGAGCTCGCGCCGGTTGGGCCACTCGCGCAGCAGGAAGAGCAGCATCGTCGTCGCGAAGCCGATCCGCACCATCGCCGTCTGGTACGGGCCGAGCGCGCGCCGCGTGACGTTGCCGATGCCGCGGCCGATCCACGCGTCGAAGCGCGCGCCGAGGCCCTGCCGCTCGTCGTCGGCCTCCGCCGCGGTCGCGCTCCGTTGAGCCGGAACCGTCACGTCACTCACCCCCGCCCGGCAGGTCGGCCGGCGTCACGTCCCACCAGGCCAGTTCCTCGTAGGTGGTGTCGGTCTCGAAGTCCTCGCTGCGCCAGGCCGGCGCCGGCACCCGGGTCAGCGCCTCGCGCAGTTGGAGGCGGGTGATGTCGCCCACCTCGATGCCGCTCTCCTGGAGCCGCAGCAACGCGATGCGGCGCATGTACGACTCGGAGAGCTCGCCGCGCAGCCCGACCGGCTCGCCGTCCTCGTTGTGCGCGCCGGTGTAGAAGTCCCAGCCGCGGCGCAGCAGGTTCTGGTCGGCGTGGCTGGGGGCGGGGTTGTGCTCGATGGCGTCGATGTCCATGGCGGTGAGGTCGATCCAGTCGGTGATCTGGCCGTCGATCTCGGCGCGCGCGTGCACGGCGACGTTGCGCTGGAGCGGGTTGGGCGCGAACAGCTTCCAGTTCTGCTCGAACTCCGGGTACATGTACCCGCGCACGGTCTCCCGGTACTCCTCGTTGACCGTGTTGGAGGGCGCGACGAAGAGGAAGATCGCGGCCAGGTGCCAGACGGCGAAGGTGCCGAGCGCGCCGAGCGTCAGGGCGATGACCAGCCGGGACGTGAGCGAGAGGGCGCTCAGCTGAACGGTCTCGGTGGGCGGATCGCCCCTCGTGTCGTCGGTTGGCAGCATGCTCGCCCCGTTCCCCCGGTACCGCAGTGGCTTGACCGCAGCACCGTACCTGTACGCCGGCGACCTTGACACACCGGAGCCGTCGGATCACCATCGAAGCATCGCCGAACCGAACGATCGGTCGGTAGCCGTGGTGCGGGCGACACGCCAGGGGAGGCCCAGCCGATGGAGCAATCGACGACGCCGACGCGGGAGCTGGCGGACCGCTTCGCCCGCACCGTCGCCGCCGACGAGCGGATCGAGCCGCGCGACTGGATGCCCGACGGCTACCGCGCCACGCTGCTCCGCCAGATCGCCCAGCACGCGCACTCCGAGATCATCGGCATGCAGCCGGAGGCCAACTGGATCACCCGCGCCCCCTCGCTGCGCCGCAAGGCCATCCTGATCGCCAAGGTCCAGGACGAGGCGGGGCACGGCCTCTACCTCTACTCGGCCGCCGAGACGCTGGGCGCGAGCCGCGACGAGTTACTCGACGGGCTGCACTCGGGCCGCCACAAGTACTCGTCGATCTTCAACTACCCGACCCTCACCTGGGCCGACGTCAGCGCCATCGGCTGGCTGGTGGACGGCGCCGCCATCACCAACCAGGTGCCGCTGTGCCGCTGCTCCTACGGCCCGTACGCCCGGGCGATGACCCGGATCTGCAAGGAGGAGTCGTTCCACCAGCGGCAGGGGTACGAGTCACTGCACGTCCTGGCCCACGGCACGCCGGCGCAGCGCGAGATGGCGCAGGACGCGGTGGACCGCTGGTGGTGGCCCTCGCTGATGATGTTCGGGCCGCCGGACGACGAGTCGCCGCGCACCGCGCAGTCGATGGCCTGGCGGATCAAGCGGCACACCAACGACGAGCTGCGGCAGCGCTTCGTGGACATCTGCGTGCCGCAGGCCGAGGCGCTCGGCCTCACCCTCCCCGACCCGGAGTTGCGGTGGAACGACGAGCGGGGCCACTACGATTTCGGGCCGATCGACTGGGCGGAGTTCCGGGCGGTGCTGCGCGGCGACGGGCCGTGCAACGAGCAGCGCATCGGCCAGCGCCGGGCCGCGCATGCCGAGGGCGCCTGGGTCCGCGAGGCGGCGGCCGCCTACGCCGGCAAGCACGGGCTCGCGGCATGACGGGCGCCGACTGGCCGCTGTGGGAGGTCTTCGTCCGGCCGCGCCGCGGCCTCGCCCACACCCATGCCGGCAGCCTGCACGCCCCGGACGCCGAGGTGGCGCTGCGCAACGCCCGCGACCTCTACACGCGGCGCGGCGAGGGCGTCTCCATCTGGGTGGTCCCGGCCGCCGCCATCGCCGCCACCTCGCCCGACGAGCGCGACCCGTTCTTCGCCCCGGCCGCCGACAAGCCCTACCGCCACCCCACCTTCTACGCGGTGCCGGACGGGGTGCGTCACCTGTGACGCCTCCGACGGCCACCCTCGCCCTGGCCGACGACGCGCTGATCCTCTCCCACCGGCTCGCCGAATGGGCTGGCCACGCCCCGGTGTTGGAGGAGGAGGTGGCGCTGGCCAACCTGGCCCTCGACCTGCTCGGCCAGGCCCGCACCCTGCTCTCGCTCCTCGGCGACGAGGACGAGCTGGCCTACCGCCGCGAGGAACGCGCCTTCACCAACACTCAGTTGGTCGAGCAGCCGAACGGCGACTTCGCCCACACCATCGCCCGCCAGCTCTACTACGCCACCTTCCAGCAGCTGCTCTTCGGCCGACTCGCCGTCCTGGACAGCGAGCTGACCCCGCTCGCCGTCAAGGCCGGCCCCGAGACGGCCTACCACCGCGACCACGCCGTCACCTGGACGCTGCGTCTCGGCGACGGCACGGCCGAGAGCCACGCCCGCATGCAGCGGGCCGTCGACGCCCTCTGGCGCTACACCGGCGAGCTGTTCCACCCGCTGCCCGGCCTGCCGGAGCTCGACCACCGCGCCCTGGAAGCCGACTGGCTGGCCCGGGTCTCCGAGGTCCTGACCACCGCCACCCTCGCCGTCCCCGGCACCCCCCGCGGCGGCACCGGCCGACGTGGCCTGCACAGCGAGTCCTTCGGTCGGCTGCTGGCCGAGATGCAACACCTCCACCGAAGCCACCCGGGAGCCACGTGGTGACCGGGCCGAGCGAGGCGACTGGCCCGAGCGATGCCGCGCTGCGCGCGGCGGCCGGCGCCGTGCCGGATCCCGAGCTGCCGGTGGTCACCCTCGCCGACCTCGGCGTGCTCCGCGCGCTGCGCCGACTCCCCGACGGCGGCGTCGAGGTAGACCTCACCCCCACCTACACCGGCTGCCCGGCCGTCGAGACCATGGCCGCCGACCTCCGCGCCGCGCTCCTCGCCGCCGGCGCCCGCCGCGTCGCCGTCCGCACCGTGCTGACCCCGCCCTGGTCGACCGACGACATCACCCCCGAGGGCCGCCGCAAGCTCGCCGCCGCGAACATCGCCCCGCCCCGGCCCACCGGGACCGTCCTCATCCCGCTGAGCTGCCCCAACTGCGGCAGCGAGCACACCACCCTGCTGAGCCGCTTCTCGGCCACCGCCTGCCTGGCCCTGCGCCGCTGCGCCGCCTGCGCCGAGCCCTTCGACCACGTCAAGGAGCGGTGAGCCCATGCGTTTCCACCCCCTCACCGTGACCCGCCGGGCCGACCTCACCGAGGACTCGGTCGCCCTCACCCTGGCCGTGCCGCCGCAGCTCGCCGAGACCTTCCGGCACCTGCCTGGCCAGCACCTCACCGTCCGGCACGGCACCGCCCGCCGCACCTACTCCATCGCCTCCCCGCCCGGCGAGCCCGAACTCACCATCGGCGTCCGCCACATCCCCGGCGGCCTCTTCTCCCACCACGCCCTGGCCGGCATCGCCCCCGGCGCCATCCTGCACGTCCTGCCGCCCACCGGCCGGTTCACCCTCGCCCCACGCCCCGGCCACTTCGCCGCCATCACCGGCGGCAGCGGCATCACGCCCGTCCTCGCCATGGCCGCCACCCTGCTCGACCGCGAGCCCACCGCCCGCTTCACCCTGCTCCGCGCCGAACGGGACGCGGCCAGCGCGATGTTCATCGACGAGGTCGCCGACCTCAAGGACCGCCACCCCGACCGGCTCCAACTCCTGCACGCCCTCAGCCGCGAGGAACGCCACACCGGGCCGGCCACCGGCCGCCTCACCGAGCCCCGGCTGCGTCGGCTGCTGCCCGCGCTGCTCCCCGTCGACCGCGTCGACGGCTGGTACCTCTGCGGCCCGCTCGGCCTCGTCGACACGGCCACAACGGCCCTGCGGGCGCTCGGCGTTCCCCAACGGCTCGTCCACACCGAGTTGTTCCACGTGAAACCGGCCCCCGCGCCCCCGCCGTCGTCCGCGCCGACGGCCGCGAGCACCCTCACCGCCACCCTCGACGGCCGCCGCGCCAGCTGGCCCCTCGCCCCGGGCGACACCCTGCTGACCGCCGTCCTCCGCAACCGCCCCGACGCCCCCTACGCCTGCCGGGGCGGCGTCTGCGGCACCTGCCGCGCCCGCCTCGTCAGCGGCGAGGTGTCGATGGACCGCAACTTCGCCCTGGAGCCGGGCGAGCTCTCCGCCGGCTATGTCCTCGCCTGCCAGTCCCGACCCCGCACCCCCGCCGTCGAGCTCGACTTCGACGCGTGACCCCGCCCGCCCGGCCTAAGATCGCCCCATGGAGACGAGCGGCAGGCCACTGCTGAACCGCGGGCTGGACGGGCTCGGGACGACGATCTTCGCGGAGATGTCGGCGCTGGCGACCGCGACCGGCGCGATCAACCTGGGCCAGGGCTTCCCCGACACCGACGGCCCCGAGGCCGTCCGCGAGGCCGCCGTGCGCGCCATCCGCGAGGGCCACGGCAACCAGTACCCGCCGGGCCCCGGCATCCCCGAGCTCCGCGCGGCCATCGCCGACCACCAGCGCCGCCGCTACGACCTGGCCCTCGACCCCGACACCGACGTCCTGGTCACCGCCGGCGCCACCGAGGCGATCGCCGCCAGCATGCTCGCGCTCCTCGAACCGGGCGACGAGGTGATCGCCTTCGAGCCCTTCTACGACTCCTACGCCGCCTGCATCGCCATGGCCGGCGCCAGCCGCGTCCCCCTCACCC
>NZ_SMKC01000143.1 GCF_004348315.1 Streptomyces sp. 8K308
ACCGCGGACACGCCGGCAGGCAGGCCACGACGCGCCGCGCGGGATACGCACGGGCGCCCGCCAGGGCCGCGGCGGTCGATCGGTGCCGCGGGCACGTGGCTTACGTGTCGTGGAGGACGCGCCGCAGGAACGGTTCGGTCGCGGCGGGGGGTTCGGCCTGGAGGACGAGGCGGTTCATGACGTGGCGGTAGCACTCGATCTCGGTCGGCTTGTCCGGGTAGACGCCGCCCGTCTGCTGCTCCAGGTAGACGACGTCCGGCAGTTCGCCGCCCGGCGGGCGGAGGACCGTGACGGGGCCGCCGAGTGCCGCGTGACCGCCGGAGGCGAGCGGCATGATCTGGAGGGTGACGTGCGGGAGCCGCGCCGCCTCGATCAGGTGCTCGAGCTGGGCGCGCATCACGGCCCGGCCGCCGAGCGGCCTCCGCAGCGCCGTCTCGTCGACGACCAGCCAGACCCGCGGCGGATCCTCCCGCCGCAGCACGCGCTGCCGGGCCATCCGCAGCTCGACCCGCCGTTCCACCGCCATGTCGTCGAGCGGTTCGGGCGTGAGGCGGACCACCGCCCGCGCGTAGTCCTCGGTCTGCAGCAGACCGGGGACGAACTGCAGTTCGTAGCCGCGGATCACGGTGGCCGCCTGCTCCAGGCCGAGGTAGACGTTGAGCCAGCCGGGCACCACGTCGTGGAAGACGTGCCACCAGCCCGGCTGGGTGGACTGCCTGGCCAGCGCGAGCAGCGTGGCGCGCTCGGCCTCGTCGGTGACGCCGTAGAAGGTCAGCAGGTCGAGCACGTCGCGTGTCTTGAAACCGGTCCTACCCATCTCCAGGCGGCTGATCTTGGAGTGCGAGCCACGGATCCGGCGTCCGGCCTCGCCACCCGTGATGCCACGCGCCTCGCGCAGCTGCCGCAGCCGGCTGCCGAGGATCATCCGGGGAACGGTGGGGCCCGTCTGCCGGTAGTCGGGGACGATGGGGGCTTTGCCTTCGCGAACGGTCTCTTCGTGCTCGACGACGCCCATACCGCTCCCATCCCTGTGGCCGCGAACGGCCAACTGTACTAGGCCCGGCCCGGATTGGACCCGGCGGATGCGCCCGCCGCCGAGCGTGCGCCCGGGGGCTCGCGACGTATCCCGCACACGGTATGCGGTCACCACGAGGGCCTCGGGCGCGCGCCGGCGCACCCAGCGGGAACCGGCCATCGGCGCCGGTGCCGCCGCGAGTGGTGACGGGCGGCGGCGCCGGGCCTACCGTTGGCGTCATGACGCACAGCACCCACGCGGTGACCAACCAGCCGCCGCCGCTGACGGAGTACGACGTCTTCACCGCCGACGCGGCTCTCGCCGAGGGCTTGGCCCGGCATGTCGCGGCCGAGGTCGCCGACGAGGCGACCGCCGAGTTGCGCGCGCTCGGCCGCGCCGCCGGCTCGGCCGAGGCGATCGAGTGGGGCGTGCGGGCCAACGCGCATCCGCCGGTGCTGCGCACCCACGACCGCTACGGCCACCGCGTCGACGAGGTCGACTTCCATCCCGACTACCACCGGCTGATGGCCAGGGCGGTGGAGGCCGGCCTCACGGACGCGGTGTCGCGGCCCAGCGGGCAGCTGCGCAGGACGGCCGGGTTCCTGGTGTGGACGCAGGTGGACGCGGGCCACGGCTGCCCGGTGTCGATGACCCACGCGGCGGTGCCCGCGCTGCGTGCCGCACCCGAGCTCGCCGCCGTCTGGGAGCCGCTGCTGACCGCCCACGCCTACGACCCGGGGCTGCGCCCCGTGGCCGGCAAGGCGGGCGCGATCGCCGGCATGGGCATGACGGAGAAGCAGGGCGGCTCCGACGTGCGGGCCAACGCCACCAGGGCCGAGCCGCTCGCCGAGCCGGGTGCCTACGCGCTGACGGGACACAAGTGGTTCTGCTCGGCGCCGATGTCCGACGCCTTCCTGGTGCTGGCCCAGGCGCCCGGCGGGCTCACCTGCTTCCTGCTGCCGCGGGTGCTGCCGGACGGCACCCGCAACACGTTCCGGATCCAGCGGCTCAAGGAGAAGCTGGGCAACCACTCCAACGCCTCGTCCGAGGTGGAGTTCGACGGCTCGACGGTGGCGTGGCGGGTCGGCGAGGAGGGGCGCGGGGTGCCCACGATCATCGAGATGGTGGCCGCCACCCGGCTCGACTGCGTGACCGGCTCGGCCGCGATCATGCGGCAGGCGGTGGCCCAGGCCGTCCACCACGCGGCGCACCGGGAGGCGTTCGGCAGCCCGCTGATCGACAAGCCGCTGATGCGGAACGTGCTGGCGGACCTGGCGCTGGAGTCGGAGGCCGCGACGACGCTGGCGCTGCGCCTCGCCGCCGCCCACGACGCGGCGGCGGCCGGCAGCGCGCGGGACCGGCAGCTGCTGCGGATCGCGGTGCCGGCCGCCAAGTACTGGGTGGCCAAGCGCTGCACGCCGCTGGTGGTGGAGGCCCTGGAGTGTCTCGGCGGCAACGGCTACGTGGAGGATTCCGGCATGCCGCGGCTGCTGCGCGAGTCCCCACTGAACTCGATCTGGGAGGGCTCGGGCAACATCCAGGCCCTCGACGTGCTGCGGGCGTTGCAGCGCGAGCCGCAGGCGTTGAACGCGTTCCTGACCGAGGTCGGTCAGGCGGCGGGCGCCGACCACCGGCTGGACGCCGCGATCAAGGGGGTGCTGGCCGAACTCTCCGACCTGGAGGGGATCGAGGCGCGCGCCCGCCGTCTGGTGGAGCGCCTTGCCCTGGTGTTGCAGGGCGCGCTGCTGGTCCAGCACGCCCCGCCGGCCGTGGCCGACGCGTTCTGCGCCTCCCGGCTCTCCGGCGACTGGGGCGCGGCCTTCGGAACCCTGCCGGGGACGCTCGACCTCGCCGCCGTCGTCGATCGGGCCAGAGCGGTGTGATGAGATGACCGAATGAGCACGTCGCCCGCCCCGACCCGCCGCGTCACCACCTGGTGGCTGGAGCAGACCTCGCCGGGTGACCTGGCGCCGGCGCGGACGCCGGCCCGCGAGGCGGGGCTGCGGGTGGCGCGGGCGGCGGTGCCGAGCCCGGAGTTCAGCCGCTTCCTCTACACGGCGGTCGGGCAGGACGTCACCTGGACCGACCGGCTGGTGTGGGACGTCGCGCGGTGGCGGGCGTTCCTGGAGCGGCCCGGCGTGGAGACCTGGGTGGCGTACGAGCACGACACCCCAGCCGGCTTCCTCGAACTTGACCCGGGGCCTGAGGGTGCGGTGGAGGTCAGCTACTTCGGGCTGATCCCCGCCTTCAGAGGGCGCGGCATCGGCGGGCTGCTACTCGCCGAGGGCGTGGCCCGGGCGTGGGACCTGGCGTCGCGGTGGCCCGGGGTGTCACCCACGCGCCGGGTCTGGCTGCACACCTGCTCCAAGGACGGCCCATACGCGCTGGCCAACTACCGGCGCCGCGGGTTCCGGGTCTTCGACACGCGGGAGGCCGAGGAGCCGGCGATCGCCGCCCCTGGGCCGTGGCCGGGCGCCGTGGTCGACGAATCGTGACCAACCGAGCGTAACCACCCCACCACACCGCCCACATATTGGGACGACCCCGTCCACATCGTGGATAACGGTGGACTGGGGCGTCACCGCGTGCCACGCTTCCGTCATGTCTGAAGCTGGAATAGCCCTGGTGAGTCGGCGCCACGTCGACTTCGGTCGAATGTCCAGCGCCATCTGTCCGGCCTGGTGAGAGCCGCGATCCCGGCCCGCTCCCCCTTCGCCACACCACTTCGCCCACGCTGACCTCCCCCGCCGCCGCGCCGTCGCGGCGGTGCAGCCATGGGGGCGGGTCAGCGCTGCCGCCCTGCCACCACGTGGGCCCCTCAGGGCCCGTAGAAAGGCGCGACGCCACGATGTCCGACAGTGCCGAGAAGCCTGCCGCCCCGACCCGCCGCAAGGCCGGCCGCCACCGCGGCGAAGGCCAGTGGGCGGCCGGGCACTTCACGCCCCTGAACGGCAACGAGCAGTTCAAGAAGGACGACGACGGCCTCAACGTGCGCACCCGCATCGAGACCGTCTACGCCCAGCGCGGCTTCCAGGCCATCGACGGCCAGGACCTGCGCGGCCGGATGCGCTGGTGGGGCCTGTACACGCAGCGGCGGCCCGGGATCGACGGCGGCAAGACGGCCATCCTGGAGCCGGAGGAGCTGGACGACGAGTTCTTCATGCTGCGCGTCCGCATCGACGGCGGCCGGCTCAGCACCGCGCAGCTGCGGGTCATCGCCGAGATCTCCCAGGAGTTCGCGCGCGGCACCGCCGACATCACCGACCGGCAGAACGTGCAGTACCACTGGATCCGCGTCGAGGACATGCCGGAGATCTGGCGCCGTCTCGAGGCCGTCGGTCTCTCCACCACCGAGGCGTGCGGCGACACCCCCCGGGTCATCGTCGGCTCCCCGGTGGCCGGGATCGCGGCCGACGAGATCATCGACGGCACGCCCGCCATCGAGGCGATCCACCGCCGGGTGGTCGGCAACAAGGCGTACTCGAACCTGCCGCGCAAGTTCAAGAGCGCCGTCTCCGGCTCCCCGCTGCTCGACGTCGCCCACGAGATCAACGACGTGGCGTTCGTCGGCGTCGTCCACCCGGAGCACGGGCCCGGCTTCGATGTCTGGGTCGGCGGCGGGCTCTCCACCAACCCGCGCATCGGCGTCCGGCTCGGCGCCTGGGTGCCGATCGAGGAGGTGGCCGACGTCCACGAGGGGATCGTCTCCGTCTTCCGCGACTACGGCTACCGCCGGCTGCGCAACCGCGCCCGCCTCAAGTTCCTGGTCGCCGACTGGGGCGCCGAGCGGTTCCGCGAAGTGCTGGAGAAGGAGTACCTGCTGCGCCCGATGATCGACGGCCCGGCGCCGGCCGATCCGCCGCACGCCTGGCGCGACCACGTCGGCGTGCACCGGCAGCAGGACGGCCGTTACTACGTCGGCTTCGCGCCCACCGTCGGCCGGGTGGACGGCACCACGCTCGCCAAGATCGCGGACCTGGCCGAGGCGCACGGCTCCGGGCGGGTGAACACCACCGTCCAGCAGAAGATGCTGATCCTGGACGTGCCGGAGGAGCGGGTCGCCTCGCTGACCGAGGGCCTGGCCACGCTCGGCCTGACCGCCGAGCCCTCCCCTTTCCGGCGCGGCACCATGGCCTGCACCGGCATCGAGTTCTGCAAGCTGGCCATCGTCGAGACCAAGGCCAGGGGCGCCTGGCTGATCGAGGAGCTGGAGCGCCGGCTGCCCGAGTTCGACGAGCCGCTGACCATCAACATCAACGGCTGCCCCAACTCCTGCGCCCGCATCCAGATCGCGGACATCGGTCTCAAGGGGCAGCTGGTCGTCGACGAGAACGGCGAGCAGGTCGAGGGCTTCCAGGTCCACCTCGGCGGCTCGCTGGGCCTCGAACCCGGCTTCGGCCGCAAGGTGCGCGGCCTGAAGGTGACCGCCGCCGGCCTGGCCGACTACGTGGAACGGGTGCTGCGGGCCTACCTCGACCAGCGGGAGCCCGGCGAGCGGTTCGCGCGCTGGGTCGCGAGGGCGGAGGAGGGCGCGCTGTCATGAGCGAGCGCGCGGCCCCGTTCTACTGCCCCTACTGCGGCGACGAGGACCTGCGCCCCAGCGAGGCCGGCCACGGCGCCTGGGAGTGCGCGGCGTGCAACCGGGCTTTCCGCCTGTCGTTCCTCGGCCTGCTGGCCAGCGGTCTGGCGCGCGGCGACCGAGACGACCACGACGGCTGACGTGAGGCAAGGCAGAGGAAGGGGCATCGGAACCATGACCACCGTCACCAACACCGAGTCACCCCGCGCCGAGCGGCTGCGCGAGCTGGCCGAGCGGGCGGGCCGCGAGCTCGAGGAGGCGCCCGCCCTGGAGATCCTGCGCTGGGCCGCCGACACCTTCGGTCCCCGGTTCTGCGTCACGGCCTCCATGGCCGACGCCGTCGTGGCCCACCTGGCCGCCCGGGCCAGGCCCGGCGTCGACGTCGTGTTCCTGGACACCGGCTACCACTTCCCGGAGACCATCGGCACCAGGGACGCGGTCGCCACCGTGATGGACGTCAACGTCATCACCCTCACCCCCCGGCTGACCGTCGCCGAGCAGGACGCCGAGTTCGGGCCCCGGCTGTACGAGCGCGACCCGGACCGCTGCTGCGCGATGCGCAAGGTGGAGGTGCTCGAGGCGGGCCTGGCCGGCTACGACGCCTGGGCCACCGGGCTGCGCAGGGACGAGTCGCCGACCCGCGCGAACACGCCGGTGGTCGGCTGGGACGCGCGACGCGGCAAGGTGAAGATCGCGCCGATAGCCCGCTGGACGGACGCGGATGTGGAAGCCTATGTCGCCGAGCACGGGGTGCTGACCAACCCGCTGCTGCAGGACGGCTACGCCTCCATAGGGTGCGCCCCCTGCACCCGCCGCACGCTGGCCGGCGAGGACGCGCGGGCGGGCCGCTGGGCCGGTATGGCCAAGACCGAGTGCGGATTGCACGGCTGATGCGCCGCCGCACTCCCCCACACCTCACACCACATTCCGACGAGAGCCCGAGGAGCGGGAGATGAGCGAGTCAGGGCAGGGCGCCACCATCTGGCTCACCGGCCTGCCGAGCGCCGGCAAGACGACCATCGCCCGGGCGCTCGGCGAGCGCCTGACCGCCGACGGCCACCGGGTCGAGGTGCTGGACGGCGACGAGATCCGGGAGTTCCTCTCGGCCGGGCTCGGCTTCTCACGCGAGGACCGGCACACCAACGTCACCCGCATCGGTTTCGTCGCCGAACTCCTCGCCTCGCACGGGGTGAAGGTGCTGGTCCCGGTGATCGCGCCGTACGCGGACAGCCGCGAGGCGGTGCGCAAGCACCACCAGGCGTCCGGCACCGGCTACCTGGAGGTGCACGTGGCCACGCCGGTCGACGTGTGCTCCGAGCGCGACGTCAAGGGCCTGTACGCGCGGCAGGCGGCCGGCGAGCTCACGGGGCTCACCGGCGTGGACGACCCCTACGAGGTGCCGGCCGCGCCCGACCTGGTGATCGCGGCGCACGAGCAGTCGGTCGCCGAGTCGGCCGGCGCGCTGCACGCGCTGCTGGGCGAGAGGGGGCTGTTGTGACGGTCCCGCTGAGCGAAGACGAGCGAGAGGAGCGGAGCATGACGGCGTCCGCTGACCCCGGTGGTCCCTTCACGCTGTCCCACCTGGACGTGCTCGAGTCCGAGGCGGTGCACATCTTCCGGGAGGTGGCCGGGGAGTTCGAGCGCCCGGTGATCCTCTTCTCGGGCGGCAAGGACTCCATCGTCATGCTGCACCTGGCGCTCAAGGCGTTCGCGCCGGCGCCGCTGCCGTTCTCCCTGCTGCACGTGGACACCGGGCACAACTTCCCCGAGGTGATCGCCTACCGGGACGAGGTGGTGGCCCGCCACGGCTTGCGGCTGCACGTCGCGAGCGTCCAGGAGTTCATCGACAGCGGCCGGCTGCGGGAGCGCCCCGACGGCACCCGCAACCCGCTGCAGACCGTGCCGCTGCTCGACGCGATCGAACGCAACCGCTTCGACGCGGTCTTCGGCGGCGGCCGACGCGACGAGGAGAAGGCCCGCGCCAAGGAGCGGGTGTTCTCGCTGCGCGACGAGTTCGGCGGCTGGGACCCGCGCCGCCAGCGCCCTGAGCTGTGGCAGCTCTACAACGGCCGGCACGCGCCGGGCGAGCACGTCCGCGTCTTCCCGCTCTCCAACTGGACCGAGCTCGACGTGTGGCAGTACATCGGCCGGGAGAAGATCGACATCCCGGCGATCTACTACGCCCACGAGCGCGAGGTGTTCAGGCGCTCCGGCATGTGGCTGGCCGCGGGCGACTGGGGCGGCCCCAAGGAGGGCGAGCCGGTGGCCACCCGGCAGGTCCGCTACCGCACGGTGGGCGACATGTCCTGCACCGGCGCCGTGGAGTCCGAGGCCGCCACCATCGAGCAGATCATCGCCGAGATCGCGGCCTCCCGGCTCACCGAGCGCGGCGCCACCAGGGCCGACGACAAGCTGTCCGAGGCCGCCATGGAGGACCGCAAGCGGGAGGGATACTTCTGATGACGACCGCCGCCTCGCCCGCCGAGACCTCGGCCACCTCGCTGCTGCGCTTCGCCACCGCGGGATCCGTGGACGACGGCAAGTCCACGCTGGTCGGCCGGCTGCTGCACGACTCCAAGTCCGTGCTCGCCGACCAGTTGGAGGCCGTCGAGCTGGCATCCCGCAACCGTGGCGCCGACTCCGTCGACCTGGCGCTGCTCACCGACGGCCTGCGCGCCGAGCGCGAGCAGGGCATCACCATCGACGTCGCCTACCGCTACTTCGCCACCCCGCGCCGGCGGTTCATCCTCGCCGACACCCCGGGGCACGTGCAGTACACCCGGAACATGGTCACCGGGGCCTCCACGGCCGAGCTGGCCATCATCCTGGTGGACGCGCGGCACGGCGTCGTCGAGCAGACCCGCAGGCACGCCGCCGTCGCCGCGCTGCTGCGCGTCCCCCACGTGGTGCTCGCCGTCAACAAGATGGACCTGGTCGGCTACGCGGAGCCGGTGTTCGCCACGATCGCCGCGGAGTTCACCGACTACGCCGGCTCGCTCGGCGTTCCCGAGGTCACCGCGATCCCCATCTCGGCGCTGGCCGGCGACAACGTCGTCACCCCCTCGGCCACCATGGACTGGTACGGCGGCCCCACGGTGCTCGAACACCTGGAGACCGTGCCGGTCACCCGCGACCCGGCCGAGGACCCGGCCCGCTTCCCCGTCCAGTACGTGATCCGTCCGCAGACCGCCGAGCACCCCGACTACCGGGGCTACGCGGGGCAGATCGCCTCCGGCGTGCTGCGGGTCGGCGAGCGGGTGCTCGCGCAGCCGTCGGGCCGCTCCAGCGTGATCGAGCGGATCGACGCGCTCGGCCAGTCCGTGGACGTGGCCTGGGCGCCGATGTCGGTGACCGTCACCCTCGCCGACGACCTGGACATCTCGCGCGGCGACCTGATCGTGCCGGCCGCGGGCGCGGCCGAGGTGAGCCAGGACCTCACCGCCACCGTCTGCCACCTGCACGACCGGCCGCTGACGCCGGGCGCCCGGGTGCTGCTCAAGCACACCACCCGCACGGTCAAGGCGATCGTCAAGGAGATCCCGTCGCGGCTGACGCTGGACGACCTCTCCCAGCACCCGGAGCCCGGGCAGCTGGTGGCCAACGACATCGGCCGGGTGGTCATCCGCACCGCCGAGCCGCTGGCCGTCGACGACTACGCCGACTCCCGGGCCACCGGCTCCTTCCTGCTGATCGACCCGGCGGACGGCGCCACCCTCACCGCCGGCATGGCGGGCACCGCCTTCGCCGACGGCGACCACGACCCCGACCAGCAGGCGGACGCCGCGTCCGATGGGTGGGACTTCTGAGGATGCGGATCGGAGACGTCTTCTCGACCTTCGCCAAGGAGGGCGGCCGCATAGGCAGCGGCGCCCTCGGCGCGGGGCACGGCGGGATCGGGCGATGTGCGGGCTGACCCCCGCCCGTTGACCCGTGCGTTCCCATCCCGCCACCGCCTGCCCCGTTCTGAGAGGAACCGTCCCATGACCGCCACCCGCTCCTCCCGGCTGAGAGCCGCCCGCCGCGGCCGCCGCGCGCTGACCGCCGCCGCGGCGCTGCCGCTGCTGCTCCTGGCGGCCTGCGGCTACGGCTCCGAGGCGGAAGACGACGCCGGTTCCTCGAACCCGCCCTCCGAGGAGTCGAACGCCGAGGCCCTGTCGGCCGACGAGGTGACCATCGGCTACTTCGCCAACATCACCCACGCCACCGCCGTGGTCGGCCTGCGGGAGGACGGCGGCCTGATCCGCCAGGAGCTGGGCGGCACCGACGTCTCCACCCAGATCTTCAACGCGGGCCCCTCCGCCATCGAGGCACTCAACGCCGGCGAGGTGGACGTCACCTTCATCGGCCCCAACCCGGCGATCAACGGCTGGGCCCAGTCCGGCGGCCAGAGCCTGCGGATCGTGTCCGGCGCGGCCTCGGGCGGCGCGTCCCTGGTGGTCGACCCGGACGCCGTGTCCTCGCTCGACGACCTGGACGGCGCCCGGATCGCCACCCCGCAGCTCGGCAACACCCAGGACGTGGCGCTGCTCAACTACCTGGCGGAGAACGGCTACGAGGTCGACCCGCAGTCCGGCCGTGGCGACGTCGAGGTGGTCCGCGTCCCCAACGCGGAGATCCCGGCCGCCTTCGACAGCGGCGACATCGACGGCGCCTGGGTGCCGGAGCCCACCGCGTCCAACCTGGTGAGCCGGGGCGCCGAGACCCTGCTCGACGAGGGCGAGCTGTGGGAGGACGGCCGCTACGTCGTCACCCACGTCATCGCCCGCCAGGACTTCCTCGACGAGCACCCGGACGTGGTCGAGGCCATCGTGCGCGGCGTGGTGGAGACCAACGCCTGGATCAACGAGAACCCGGACGAGGCCAAGGCCGACTTCAACGCCGAGCTGGCCAGCGAGCCCGGCGGCAGCGAGCTGCCGGCCGAGGTGCTCGACCCGGCCTGGGAGCACGTCGAGTTCCTCGACGACCCGCTGGCCGAGACGCTGCGGGTGGGCGCGGAGCACGCGGTGAACGCCGGCCTGCTCGAGGAGACCGACCTCGGCGGCATCTACGACCTGTCCATCCTCAACCGGGTGCTCGCCGACGCCGGGCAGCCGGAGGTCGACGACGCCGGCCTCGGCGTGGGCGACTGACGCGCCGGAAAGCCCCGTGACCACAGCCCCCAGGAGGTGACAACCATGGCCCTCGCCACCACCGGCAGGCCGGAAGCGAGCAATGCCGCCGCGACCGAGTACGCCGTGCGTCTCGACCATGTCTCGAAGTCCTTCGGCCGGCCCGGCCGGCAGCAGCTGGTGCTCGACGACATCAGCCTCGACGTGGCGCCAGGGGAGTTCGTCACCCTGCTGGGGGCCTCGGGCTGTGGCAAGTCGACCCTGCTCAACCTGACCGCCGGGCTCGACGCGGCCTCCGAGGGCCGGATCTCGGTCTCCGGCGGCCGGCCGGCGCTGATGTTCCAGGAACACGCGCTCTTCCCGTGGCTGACCGCGGGCAAGAACGTGGAGCTGGCGCTGCGGCTGCGCGGCGTGCCGAAGAACGAGCGGCGCGCCGAGGCCGAGCGGCTGCTCGCCCTGGTGCGGCTGACGGGCTCGTACGGCAAGCGGGTACACGAGCTCTCCGGCGGCATGCGGCAGCGCGTCGCGCTGGCCAGGGCGCTCGCCCAGGACAGCCAACTGCTGCTGATGGACGAGCCGTTCGCCGCGCTCGACGCCATCACCAGGGACGTGCTGCACGAGGAGCTGACCCGGATCTGGACCGAGACCGGCGTCTCGATCCTGTTCGTCACCCACAACGTGCGGGAGGCGGTGCGGCTCGCGCAGCGGGTCGTGCTGCTCTCCTCGCGCCCCGGCCGGGTCGTGCACGAGTGGCGGGTGGAGATCCCCCAGCCGCGCCGCATCGAGGACGCCGAGGTCTCGGCGCTCTCGGTCGAGATCACCGAACGGCTCAGGGAGGAGATCCGCCGCCATGGCCAGCAGTGACACGACCCCGCGCCCGACGACCGGCGCCTCGGACCTCGCCGGCCTCGAGGCCGGCCTCGACGCGCTGGACAGCGCCCCCAGCCAGGACCGGCAGTCGATCGGCCGGACGGTGCTGGCCAAGGTGGTTCCGCCGCTGGTGGCCATCGCGCTGGTGCTCGCGGTCTGGCAGGGCGTCTACTGGGCGGAGATCCAGCCCGACTACCTGATGCCGGGCCCCCTGGACGTGTGGGGCGAGTACGAGGAGATGTGGCTGCGGGGCACCCTGTTCGAGTACGTCTGGACCAGCGTCTCGCGCGGCCTCCTCGGCTTCCTGATCGCCATCGCCATCGGCACCCCGCTGGGCCTCGTCGTCGCCCGCGTGCGGCTGGTGCGGGCCGCGATCGGCCCGGTGCTGACCGGCCTCCAGTCGCTGCCCTCGGTGGCCTGGGTGCCGGCCGCGATCATCTGGTTCGGACTCTCCAACGGCACCATCTACGCGGTGGTGCTGCTGGGCGCCGTGCCGTCCATCGCCAACGGCATCGTGGCCGGCGTCGACCAGATCCCGCCGCTCTACCTGCGGGCCGGCCGCACGCTCGGCGCCCGGGGGCTCACCAGCGTCCGGCACGTGCTGCTGCCGGCCGCGCTGCCCGGCTACCTGGCCGGCCTGAAGCAGGGCTGGGCCTTCTCCTGGCGCTCGCTGATGGCCGCCGAGCTGATCGTGCAGACCCCCAGCCTCGGCACCGGTCTCGGCCAGCTGATGGAGGGCTACCGCACCATGCAGAACATGTCGGGCGTGCTCGCCACGATCATCCTCATCCTGATCGTCGGCGTCGCCATCGACCTGCTGTTCTTCTCCCCGCTCGAGCGCCGCGTGCTGCGCGGCCGCGGCCTGCTGGTGCGCTCCTCGTGACCACGCCGCCGCCCCCGTCCCTGCTGGTCGTCGCGCACGGCAGCCGCGACCGCCGGCACGCGGCGACCGTGTCGGCGCTTGCCGCGCGGGTGCGGTCGCTGGCGCCGGGGACGCGGGTGGCGGTGGGCTACCTCGACTTCGACGCCCCGAGCGTGGACCGGGCGCTGACCGGTCTGTACGCGGCCGGCGCGCGGCGGGTGGTGGCGGTGCCGCTGCTGCTGGCCAGGGCCTTCCACGCCAAGGCCGACATCCCGGCCGTGCTGCGGGCGTCCCGGCGCCGGCTGCCGGGGTTGACGATCCGGCAGGCCGATGTCCTCGGTCCCGACCCGCTGCTGCTGGCCGCCCTCGAGCGGCGGCTCGGCCTGGCCGGCGTGCGCCTGGCCGACCGTGCCGACACCGGCGTCGTGTTGGCGTCGGCTGGCTCCTCTGACCCGGAGGCGATCGCGGTGTTCGCTCGAACCGCGCGGGAGTGGCGGCGCACCGCCGGCTGGTGTGCCGTGCGGCCCGCGTTCGCCTCCGGCTCGCGGCCCACCACGGCGGACGCCGTCCGCGCGTTGCGCGCGGACGGCGTCCGCCGGGTGGCCGTGGCCCCCTGTGTCATCGCCCCTGGCCGGCTGCCGGACCGGATACTGGCCGGCGCCCGCGAGGCGGGCGCCGACGCGGTGGCCGCGCCGCTGGGCGCGGCGCCCGAGCTTGCCGAGCTCCTGTGGCGGCGCTACGCGTCGGCCGGCGGCGCGGACCTCGCCACCGCCGGCCACGCGCCCTACGGAACGTACTTGTAGCCCACCCGCCGCACCGTGACGATGCGCTCCCGGTGGGCCGCGCCCAGCTTGCGGCGCAGCCGCGCCACGTGCACGTCGACGGTCCGCTGGTCGCCGACCGGGCCGTAGCCCCAGATGCTCGTCACCAGCTGCTCCCTGGTGTACACCCGGTGTGGGTGCCCGGCCAGGTGGGCGAGCAGCTCGAACTCCAGGTAGGTCAGCCGGATCGGTTCACCGTCCACCCGGACGATGCGCTCCTCGGTGTCCACCACGACGCCCTGGCCGGCCGGGTCCTGTGCGGCGGGAGCGGGCACCGGCACGACCGCCGGCGTCGCCCCCCGAGCGGTCAACATTTCGGAGAGTTGGGTCAGTTGGGTCCCGGCCGGGGCCAGCACCAGATAGCCGACCAACGGCACGCCGCCGGTCGTGGCCTCAGGAACCAGCGCCACGGCCACGTCGGACAGGTTCGTCACGTCGGACAGCTCGGTGAGATCGGGGAGGGCGGTGAGGTGCCGCATCATCGGCTCCCTTTCGTGTGGGACGCGCCTTGGGGATCCTCGTGGGATCGGGTCAGGCCGCGGCGGCTGGGGTGTAGTGCACGGCGTCGTCGCCCTCGACGACCCGACTGTGTTCTCCGTCCACGCCGACCGGCGCGTCGCCGGCCACGGTCACGCGGTGCAGCAGGCGCGGCAGGTCGCCGTAGTCGTCGGGCGCGTAGTGCTGGGTGACGCGGTTGTCGAAGAGCACCAGGTCCCCCGGCGCCCACTGCCAGCGCACCACGTTCTCCGGGCGGATCACGTAGGACTGCAGGATGCGCAGGACGTCGCGGGACTCGTCGGGCCCGAGCCCGACCAGCCGCTGCGCGAACCCGCCGATGAACAGGCCGCGTTCGCCGCTCTCCGGGTGCACCCTGACCACCGGGTGGGCGGTCCGGTACTTCCGGGAGACAAACTGCCTGCGGTGCTCGGCGGCCTTGGCCGTCCTCAGCTCCGCGTAGTCGTGGTCGTTGGTGTGCACCGCCCACAGCCGGTCGGCCAGGGCGCGCAGCGGCTTCGGCAGATCGCGGTAGGCGGTGGCCGCGTTGGCGATCAGGGTGTTGCCGCCGTAGGGCGGGACGACGAGGCTGCGCAGCGTCGTCACCTTGGGCGGGGTGCGGACGAAGGTGACGTCGGTGTGCCAGCGGTTGGAGCGGATGCCCTCCTCGCCGTTGACCGCGAGGACGTTGGGCTGGCCGTCCGCCGAGGGGACGGTGGGGTGCGCGGTGGTCAACTCGCCGAAGAGCGAGGCGAACCTGAGCTGGGCCGCGTCGTCGAGCCGCTGCCCCCTGAAGAAGAGGGCCTTGTGTTGGAGGAGCGCTGAGTTGATCTCGGGGACGACGGCGGGATCGAGATCGCCGGCGATATCCACGCCGATGATCTCGGCGCCGATGCGCCCGCCGATCCGGCGGACGTCGAAACCGGTGGTGGTCATTGCTGTTCGCTGCCTTTCTGCGGTGATCTGCTGTTGCCGATCTCGTTTTGAGGCAGCCGAAATAACGCTCTCGCGGGCACGCGGTCGATTACGCCGAAATCATCGGCGCATCAACCGGAGAAAAGTGAGAAGATTCGCGAACCGCACGGACTGCAAGGACCGTACGGGGTGTGCGAGGTGTGGCAAGCGCGAAAGAGCGTCGGTCGGCTGGACTCAGCGACCGACGGCACAGATGGCGCTGGCCTGCCGCCGGAGGTCGACGTGCAGCCGCGCGACGAGAAAGTCAGCTTGACTCACGGTAGGTGAGCATGCCAGCGCCGTCGGGCAGCCGTCAAGGCATTTCCCGCCGGTCTCGAATACTGGAACACTCCCTGAAAATGACCTCGCTTGACCATTGCGGCCCGGCACTGTCAATCTTGACCTCATGCCGACCGGTAAGCGCTTCTTTTCACGATGGCACGTGGACCTCGTCCGCGTGGCCAGCGCGCTGTGTCGCGGCGACCGTCCGAGCTAGACGGTCGCGCCCGGTGTTGTGCCGTGGGCGCGGCTTCCCCCGCCGAACGCCCACCCGCACCACCGGAGAAGAGGACCCCGCATGACCGCGCCCGTCGCCGCGCCCCGCACCCCGAACGAACTCGCCGACACCGTACGGTGGTTCGCCGCCCGCCAGGAACTGTGGCGGCCGCGGGTCGGCTTCACCGCCCCGGAGCGCTTCTACCTGCGCCTCGAACGCACCGCGGACCACGAGGTCTGGCTGCTCACCTGGCTGCCGGGCCAGGGCACCGAGATCCACGACCACGGAGGCGCCTCGGGCTCCTTCGGCGTGGTCCAGGGCACGCTCGCGAGGACACCTTCGACCCCGCAGGGACGTCCCGGACGCTGAACCCCGGCGAACGGCGGACGTTCGGCCCGCGCCACGTCCACCGGGTCGTCAACCGGGGTCGCTCCCGGCCGTCAGCATCCACGCCTACGCGCCGGCCCTCACCACCCAGAACTACTACGAGGCGGACCCGTCCGGACGGCTGCGGCTGCTGCGGACCGACGCCGTGGAGGACTGAACCCGATGGGCATCGACAGCCACCTGGCCGCCGTGCGGTCGACGTTCGACCGGCTGACCCCGGCCGAGGCCCACGCCGAGTGGCGGGCCGGCGCGGTACTGGTGGACACCAGGCCCGAGTTCCAGCGCGCGGCGAGCGGCACGATCCCCGGGGCGCTGCTGATCGAGCGGAACCACCTGGAGTGGCGCTGCGACCCGTCGAGCGGCGCGGCGGTTCCGGAGGCGGTGGATCGGGACGTGCGGTGGATCGTCTTCTGCGACGAGGGCTACGCGTCGTCCCTGGCGGCGGCCTCCCTCCGGGCGGTGGGCCTCCGGCGGGCGATCGACCTGGCCGGCGGCTACCAGGCCTGGCGCCGAGCGGGCCTCCCCACCACCACCCCAACCCCCTGACTGCAGAAGCGTTCCCAACGACGACCGGCC
>NZ_SMKC01000144.1 GCF_004348315.1 Streptomyces sp. 8K308
GGGAAGGGGGCGGGCGCGGGTGCCGTGGAGGAGGTCGCCTTCCCTGGGGTCGCCGGAGAGGATCAGGCCCTGGGCGCTCAGGTCGCGCATGCGCTGGATGAGCGGGTCGAACGACGCGCGGGAGAAGCCGGCGGCATTGCGGGCGACGATCACCGAAATCCCGATGTCCCTGGCGTAGGGGAGATGCGCGGCCAGCGCGGCCAGCGGATTGGCGGACGAGGCCGCGGCCAGGTCGTGGTCGTCGACGATGACGAAGAACCGCGGCCCGGTCCACCAGTTGCGGGCACGAAGTTCCTCGATCGTGATGTCGTCCTTCGGCGCCCGCTTCTCGAAGACGTAGAGCAGCGACCGGACGTCCGTGTCCAGCTTGGCCTCCGTCGTCGCGTAGCCGCCGACGTAGTTCTCCGGGGCGGCGGCCATGAGCGAGCGCCGGAAGTCCGTGATCGCGAACACCGCGTCGTCGGGCCCGTAGCGCTCGGTGAGCTTCTGCATGATCAGCCGCAGCGCCGCCGTCTTGCCCGACTCGTTCTCGCCGACGACGAACAGGAACGGGTCCCGGTCCAAGTCGATGAACACCGGTCGCAGGTCCGCTTCGCCGATGCCGATCGCGATGCCCTCGTTCGGGCGCTCGAAGCCCTTGGGTAGATCGTGCGCGAGCAGGCGCTCCGGCAGGGTCCGCAGCGTTGGCGCATCGGGCCCCGTCCAGCCGGCGCGCACGGTGGTGACGAGGGAGGCCGTCCCCGCCGCGAGGTCGTCCGCCCGCGCCACCCCGTCGAGGCGCGGCAGGGCCGAGATCCAGTGCAGTCGGTCCGGAGTCTGGCCGCGGCCCGGGACGTCCGCGGGGATGTCCGCGGCGACCTTGCGGTCGAACTCCGACTCCAGCCTGTCGCCCAAGCGCAGTTCGAGCCGGTTCGTGAGCTGGTCCTTGATCGCCGGACGCAGCTCCAGGTAGCGGGCCGCCGTGATGACCAGGTGGATCCCGTACCCGAGGCCGCGCGCCGCCAGGTCCGTGATCAGCGGCTCCAACGTTGCGTCGTAGTCCTGCTTGAAGGCTGCCCAGCCGTCGATCGCCAGGAAGACGTCGCCCCAGGGCTCCTCCGGCAGTTGGCCGCTGTCGCGCAGCCGGCGGTAGGTCGCCATGGAGTCGATGCCGTGGCGGCGGAAGAACTCCTCGCGGCCGGCGAGCACGCCCGCGACCTCGGCCACCGTGCGGCGGACGCGGTCCGGGTCGAGGCGGGAGGCGACGCCGCTCACATGCGGCAGGTCGGCCACGGCGGCCAGGCCGCCGCCGCCGAAGTCGAGGCCGTAGAACTGGACCTCGCGCGGGGTGTGGGTCAGCGCGAACGAAACGATCAGCGTGCGCAGCAGCGTGGACTTGCCCGACTGCGGGCCGCCGACGATCAGCATGTGGCCGCCCGCGCCAGAGAAGTCGCGGAAGAGGACCTCGCGGCGCTGCTCGAACGGCCTGTCCACCAGGCCGAGCGGCACGGAGAGGGTGCCAGAGCGGCCGGTGGCCTGGAGGCCCCGGCCCTCCAACACCCGTAGGTCCGGCAGTAGTTCGTCGAGCGTCGGCGCGGAGTCGAGCGGCGGCAGCCACACCTGGTGGGCGGCCGGGCCCCGGCCCTCGAGGCGGCGCACGATCACGTCGAGCACGGTCTCCGACAGCGGGTCGTCCGCCATCGCCCCGGCCGCCGGCCCGGGCACCGGCTCCTCGTACCGCACCGGCACCGGGGCGGCGGTGAAGAGCACTGGGTGCCGGTGGACGGGGCGGGGACCGGCGGACGCAGGTCGGGCCGCTGGTTCCCGGTAAGGACCGGAGACGTAGGCCGCCTTGAAGCGGATCATCTTCTCGGTGCCGAACTTGAGGATGCCGGAGCCCGGGATCTGTGGCAGGTGGTAGGCGTCCGGCGTGCCGATCGCGGTGCGGGACTCGGCGGCCGAGAAGGTCCGCAGGCCGATCCGGTAGGAGAGGTAGGTGTCGAGGCCCTTGAGCCGGCCCTCCTCCAAGCGCTGTGAGGCCAGCAGCAGATGGACGCCGAGCGATCGCCCGATGCGGCCGATCTGGATGAACATGTCGATGAAGTCCGGCTTGGCCGTGAGGAGTTCCGAGAACTCGTCGATGACGAGCACCAGCGAGGCCAGCGGTTCGAGCGGGGCGCCGGCGGCCCGGGCCTTCTCGTACTCGTGCAGGTTGGCGTAGTTGCCGGCGGCCCGCAGCAGTTCCTGGCGACGCCGCAGCTCGCCGCGGATCGAGTCGCCCATCCGGTCGACCAGCGTGAGGTCGTCGGCCAGGTTGGTGATGACCGCCGACACGTGCGGCAGCCCCGCCATCCCGGTGAAGGTGGCGCCGCCCTTGAAGTCGGCGAGCACGAAGTTCAGCGTCTCCGAGGTATGGGTGACGGCCAGGCCGAGCACCAGGGTGCGGAGCAGTTCGGACTTGCCCGAGCCGGTGGCGCCCACGCACAGGCCGTGCGGGCCCATGCCCTCCAGGGCCGCCTCCTTGAGGTCCAGCATCACCGGCTGGCCTTCCTCGTCCACCCCGATCGGCACCCGCAGCCGCTCGCCGGCGCCGCGCGGCCGCCAGGTCCGGGCCGTGTCCACCGCGGCCGGGTCGCCGAGGCCGAGCAGGTCGGCGAAGTCCAGGTTGGCCAGGAGCGGTTCGTCCTCGTCGGCCGCGGTGCCGAGCCGCAGCGGCGCGAGCTGCCTGGCCAGCGCCTCGGCCGCCGGCAGTGACAGCGCGTCGGGCACGCCCTCGTAGTACGAGCCGTCCGGCGACGTCAGGCGCAGCTCCCCGGGCCCGGACCACACGGTCAGGCCCGCGCGCCGCTCGTCGGCCGGCCGGTCGCCAGGCCTGATCTCCACGACGGTGACGCCCTGGACGCCCTCGGCCGCCGCGAACGCCGAGTGCGGCGGCACCCGCGCCCCGTCCACCAGCAGCACCACGTGCGGCTGGTCGAGCACGGGCTTGCCGCCGGCCGAGAACCGGCCCCGGCCCTCGAGCCCCGACGCGAGACGCTCCTCCACCTCCGCCACCCCGCGCCCCACGAGCCGCCGGGTGCCGGCGCCGTCCAGCGCCGAGAGCTGCGTGTGCGGCAGCCACTTGACCCACTCCCAGGCCCCGGCCGCCTCGGCCGAGGTCACCACCGCGAGCGTCACCTCCTCCGGCGAGTGGAGCGCCGCCAGCGAGGCGACCAGCGAACGGGCCGTGCCCCGGGCCGCCTCGGCCTCGCCGGTGACCGTCAGGTGGTAGAAGCCGCGCAGCAACACCGCCACCGGCAGCCCGCCGATCGTGCCGTGGGTGTCGAGGAACCGCCGCATGGAGCGCGCCGTCAGCGGCTCCAACTCGTCGACGGGCGCCGTCTCAGGCGCCACCAGCGGCGTCGCGAGCTGGTGCTCGCCGAGGCCCACCCGCACCTGGCCGAAGTCCGCGTCCCCGGGCCGTCGTTCCCACACCCGGCTGCCCTCGGCGACCAGCGCCCACAGCTGTTCGGGCGCCGGGTGCAGGTACAACTGGGTGTCCCGCTGCGCGCGCGCCGTCTCCCGCACCTCCTGCCTGGTCCGCGCCAGGTACTTGAGGTAGTCGCGGCGCAACTGCGCCATCTGCCCCTGGGTGCCGCGCCGGAACCGCACCACCATCGCGATCAGCATGCCGACCGTGGACACCAGCATCAGCAGGCCCATCACCCGCATCATCGGCGCGGCGCCAGGCATGAAGAAGAAGACCACCGAGGAGCCCATGCCCAGCATCGGCACGAGCTGCATCAGCACGCCCTCCTGCTGCCCCTTGGGCAGTTCGGGCGGCGGGAGCAGGGTCACGGGCGTGTCAGGAACCCGCTCGGGTAGCACCCTCGGTGGACGCTTGACCACGATCTGGCTCACAAGTCCCCCCGCCGCGACGGCTGGTAGCCGGTTGGTGTCGTCGGGCGACCGATCCTAGTGCAGCGGGCGTCTCGCCCCAGCTGTGCCCCGGGCCGCCCCAGCTGTGCCCCGGCGGCCCCAGGTGTGCCCCAGCGCCGCCACGCGCCGTGCGGCCGATAGGGTTGGCGGCCGCAGTCCGTGGGCCTGGCACGAGGGGGATACGTTCCGTGAACACGACGACCGCAGCCACCGGCTTCTGCCGCGTCACCGTCGCCGCGCCCGACAGCCGCACCGACATGGCGCTGCCCGAGGACATCCCGCTCGCCGACCTCTACCCCGAGATCCTCCGCCTCACCGGTCAGGCCCCCGACCCCGGCGGCCCCGTCGGCTACCACCTGGTGCGTCGCGACGGCACCGTGCTCGACGGCGCGCGCACGCTCGGCGCCCAGCGGGTGCTCGACGGTGACGTGCTCAGCCTGCGCCCCTTCGCCGACTCGCTGCCGCCACCCGTCCACGACGACGTCACCGACGCGATCGCCGAGGCCGTCACCCGCGACCGGCGGCTGTGGAACGAGCGGCTGCTGCGCGCCGCGGGACTCACCGCCGCCGGCGCGCTGGCCGCGCTCACCGCCCTGGTGCTGTGGTACGCCGACCCCGTCCGGCACGAGACGCACGGCCTGCCAGGCGTGCTGGCCGCGATCCTCGCCGTGCTGTTCGCCGCCTTCGCCGCCGTCCGTGCCCGCGCCTACGACGACGCGGCCGGCGCCCTGACCGCCGGACTCGCCGCCCTGCCGCACGCGCTGGTCGCCGGCACCGGCGCGCTGCCGCTCGACGAGGGCCACGGCGTCGGCCGTCTCGAACTGCTCCTCGGCTGCCTCGCCGTCCTCGTGATCTCCGCCGCCCTGGTCGCCGCCATGCCCGCGCTCGCCGGCTGGTTCGCGGCGGCCGCCTGCGCCGCCGCGCTCGGCGCCCTCGCCACCTTCGGCGCCATCCTCACCGAGGCCACCCCCACCGCGGCCGCGGCCGTCTGCGTTCCCCTCGCCCTCGGTGCGATCGCCTTCCTGCCCGCCCTCGCCGCCGGCGTCGTCCGGCTCCCCATCGGCTATGTCGCGCCACGCGCCGGCTACGGGACCCCGGGCCACGAGCCGGCCCAGGCCGGCGCTGTCGACACCGAGCGCATCGCGGCCCAGGCCCGCCGCGGCCACCAGCTCCTGCTCGGCCTCACCGGCGGCTGCGCCGCGCTGGCCACCGTCGCCGCCGGCGTCCTCGGCTTCTCGGCCGACGGCTGGGCCCAACTCCTCGCGCTCGCCGCCGGCCTGGCGCTGCTCGCCCGCGCCCGCCTCTTCCGCTACGCCGTTCAGGTGGCGGTGCTGCTGGTCGCCGGGCTCGGCTCCCTGATGCTGCTGGTCGCCGGCTTCGCGCTGGACGCCGAAGGCGCCGGCGACGTGCGAGTCCTGTGGCTGACCGCCGCGCTCACCGCCGCCGCCTGCCTCCTCGTCGCGATCGCCCTGATCGTGCCGCGTGCCGGCCTGACCCCGTTCTGGGGCCGGGCGCTCGACCTCGCCGAGGGCGCCGTGCTGCTCTCCCTCATCCCGCTCTGCCTGGCCGTCCTCGACGTCTACGCCAGGGCCCGCGGCCTGACCAGCGACTGACGGCCGCCGTCTGGCCACGGCCCGATGTGCCAGGGGACGCGAATCTGTTGTACGGTGCTCACTGGCCGTTTGCGTACGCGCCCCCGGAGTCTTCTGGAGGAAGCGCTCAGCGGACCCCGCCTCCCGAGTTCCGGAAGTTCCCCTGCGGATCAGACCAGGGGCACTCGGTGGCAGTCACTCATCACTCAAGGAGTACGTGTGTCGTCGCTCGACGCCGCCACCAAGCAGCAGATCATCGCCGAGTTCGCCACCAAGGAAGGCGACACCGGCTCCCCCGAGGTCCAGGTGGCGCTGCTTTCCCGCCGCATCTCGGACCTCACCGAGCACCTGAAGACCCACAAGCACGACCACCACTCCCGCCGGGGCCTGCTGCTCCTGGTGGGCCAGCGCCGGCGCCTGCTCCAGTACCTGGCGCGCAAGGACATCCAGCGCTTCCGGACCCTGGTCGAGCGCCTGGGCATCCGCCGCGGCGCGGCGGGCGCCCGTTAACACGCCCCAGAGGGAGCGGCCACCCACGCGGCGGCCGCTCCTTCGCCGTATCCGCTGATCCGCACGCGCGGATCGGTATCCGCTGATCCCGTACGCACTGATCCCGGATCCGGCGAGCCCGGCCCGCGTCCCCCACCGGAGGTGGAAACCGAGCCGGGAACCCGATGCCTTTGTAGGCTGGTCCCGTACGGCACGCGCCATACAGGACACAGGAGACACGTACGAGGCGGAGCGCCTTCCGAACCGTCGCCGGTCCTCGGTAGTGGCCCCCGGGCTCGCCCCGGGAGCTTCGATCGATGGCCGGCCAGTGCGGGGGTGCTCCACCGCCAACGCCACCGCCACCGGCGGTGGCGAGCAGAGGAGACAAACCAAGGTGGAGAACGAGACCCACTACGCCGAGGCCGTTATCGACAACGGCCCGTTCGGCACCCGCACCATCCGCTTCGAGACCGGCCGCCTCGCCAAGCAGGCCGCCGGCTCCGCCGTCGCCTACCTGGACGACGACACCATGGTCCTGTCGGCCACCACGGCCTCCAAGAACCCCAAGGACCAGCTGGACTTCTTCCCGCTCACCGTCGACGTCGAGGAGCGGATGTACGCGGCCGGCAAGATCCCCGGCTCCTTCTTCCGGCGTGAGGGCCGCCCCTCCGAGGACGCCATCCTCACCTGCCGGCTCATCGACCGTCCGCTGCGCCCCTCCTTCCGGAAGGGCCTGCGCAACGAGATCCAGATCGTCGAGACGATCATGGCGCTCAACCCGGACCACCTCTACGACGTGGTCGCGATCAACGCAGCCTCATGCTCCACCCAGCTGGCCGGGCTGCCGTTCTCGGGCCCGATCGGCGGCACCCGGGTCGCCCTGATCCGCGGTCAGTGGGTCGCCTTCCCGACCCACACCGAGCTGGAGGAGGCCGTCTTCGACATGGTGGTGGCCGGCCGGGTGCTGCCCGACGGCGACGTCGCCATCATGATGGTCGAGGCCGAGGCCACCGAGAAGACGATCGAGCTGGTCAGGGGCGGCGCCACCGCCCCCACCGAGGAGGTCGTCGCCGCCGGCCTCGAGGCCGCCAAGCCGTTCATCAAGGTGCTCTGCCGCGCCCAGTCCGACCTCGCCGCCAAGGCCGCCAAGCCCACCGGCGAGTTCCCGATCTTCCTGGACTACCAGGACGACGTGCTGGAGGCGCTCACCGCCGCCGTCCGCGACGAGCTGGCCCAGGCGCTGACCATCGCTGGCAAGCAGGAGCGCGAGACCGAGCTCGACCGGATCAAGTCGGTCGCCGCCGAGAAGCTGCTGCCGCAGTTCGAGGGCCGCGAGAAGGAGATCTCCGCCGCCTACCGCGCGCTCACCAAGCAGCTGGTCCGCGAGCGCGTCATCCGCGACAAGGTCCGCATCGACGGCCGCGGCGTCACCGACATCCGCACCCTGGCCGCCGAGGTGGAGGCCATCCCGCGGGTGCACGGCTCGGCCCTCTTCGAGCGCGGCGAGACCCAGATCCTGGGCGTCACCACGCTGAACATGCTGCGCATGGAGCAGCAGCTCGACACCCTCTCGCCGGTGACCCGCAAGCGCTACATGCACAACTACAACTTCCCGCCCTACTCCACCGGCGAGACCGGCCGCGTCGGCTCCCCCAAGCGCCGCGAGATCGGCCACGGCGCGCTGGCTGAGCGGGCGCTCATCCCGGTGCTGCCCAGTCGCGAGGAGTTCCCCTACGCGATCCGGCAGGTCTCCGAGGCGCTCGGCTCCAACGGCTCCACATCCATGGGCTCGGTCTGCGCCTCCACCATGTCCCTGCTGAACGCGGGCGTCCCGCTGAAGGCGCCGGTCGCCGGCATCGCGATGGGCCTGATCTCCCAGGAGATCGAGGGCGAGACGCACTACGTCACCCTCACCGACATCCTCGGCGCCGAGGACGCGTACGGCGACATGGACTTCAAGGTCGCCGGCACCCGGCAGTTCGTCACCGCCCTCCAACTCGACACCAAGCTGGACGGCATCCCGGCCTCCGTGCTCGCCGCCGCCCTCAAGCAGGCGCGCGACGCCCGGCTGCACATCCTGGACGTGATGAGCGAGGCCATCGACGTCCCGGACGAGATGTCCCCCAACGCGCCGCGGATCATCACGGTGAAGATCCCGGTCGACAAGATCGGCGAGGTCATCGGCCCCAAGGGCAAGATGATCAACCAGATCCAGGAGGACACCGGCGCCGACATCACCATCGAGGACGACGGCACCATCTACATCGGCGCCGCCGACGGCCCGTCCGCCGAGGCCGCCCGCACCACGATCAACGGCATCGCCAACCCGACGATGCCCGAGGTCGGCGAGCGCTACCTGGGCACGGTCGTCAAGACCACCACCTTCGGCGCCTTCGTCTCCCTGCTGCCCGGCAAGGACGGTCTGCTGCACATCTCGCAGATCCGCAAGCTGGCCGGCGGCAAGCGCGTGGAGAACGTGGACGACGTGCTTGGCGTGGGCCAGAAGGTCCAGGTCGAGATCGCCGAGATCGACCAGCGCGGCAAGCTGTCCCTCGTCCCCGTGCTCGACGAGGAGGAGCCCGCCGCCGAGCCCGCCGAGAAGGACGCCGCCGAGCAGTGAGCCGACCGACCGGTACGGAGACGGCCCGCCCCACCGATCCAGTGGGGCGGGCCGTGCCCCGTCCACGCCACAGCGACGGCACGACCGTCCAGCGGACCGTGCTCCCCTCGGGTCTGCGGATCCTCACCGAGACCGTGCCAGGGGTGCGGTCCGTCTCGTTCGGGATCTGGGTTCGGGTGGGCTCCCGCGACGAGACCCCCGCGCAGGGGGGCGCCACCCACTACCTGGAACACCTCCTCTTCAAGGGCACGAGCCGGCGCACGGCGCTGGAGATCTCCTCGGCCATCGACGCCGTGGGCGGCGAGATGAACGCCTTCACCACGAAGGAGTTCACCTGCTACTACGCGCGCGTGCTGGACAGCGACCTGCCGCTCGCCGTGGACGTGGTCTGCGACATGCTCACCGGCTCGCTGATCCCCGCCGAGGAGGTGGACGCCGAGCGGGACGTCATCCTCGAGGAGATCGCGATGACCGAGGACGACCCGAGCGACGGCGTCCACGACCTCTTCGCGCACACGCTCTTCGGCGACAGCCCGCTCGGCCGCCCCGTCCTTGGCACCGTCGACACGGTCAACGCGCTGACCAGGGACCGCATCGCCCGCTTCTACCGGCGGCACTACGACCCGACCCGGCTGGTGGTCACCGTCGCCGGCAACGCCGAGCACGCGGCCGTCGTCGACCTGGTGACGGCCGCCTTCGAGCGGGCCGGCACGGCCGGCGCCGCGGCCGAGCCGGTGGGCCCGCGCGGCGGCCACCGCGAGGTGCGCGCCGCCGGCCGGGTGGACGTCGTGGAGCGCCGCACCGAGCAGGCCCACCTGGTGCTCGGCATGCCGGGCGTCTCCCGGCACGACGAGCGCCGCTGGGCGCTCAGCGTGCTGTCCACCGCGCTCGGCGGCGGCATGAGCTCGCGGCTCTTCCAGGAGATCCGGGAGAAGCGCGGCCTCGCCTACAGCGTGTACGCGCACACCTCGGGCTACGCGGACTGCGGACTGTTCGGCGTCTACGCCGGCTGCCGGCCCGACCGACTCGACCAGGTGCTCGACATCTGCCGCCGGCAGCTCGCCGAGGTCGCGGAGAAGGGCCTCGCCGACGACGAGGTCGAGCGGGCCATCGGCCAGCTGTCGGGGTCCACCGTGCTGGGCCTCGAGGACACCGGCTCCCTGATGCACCGGCTCGGCAAGAGCGAGATCTGCTGGGGCCAGCAGCTCTCGGTCGACGAGCTGCTGGCGCGCATCGCCGAGGTCACCCCGGACGACGTGCGGCGGGTCGCCCGGGAGGTGCTCGGACAGCGTGCCTCGCTGTCCGTCATCGGCCCGCTGAACGACCGGCGGGCCGCGCGCCTGACCGGGGCGATGTCCTGAAGGGGCACCCGGGGCGTCGGGGCCGCGGAAAGAACGCTGGGGAAGGAACGGAGAAGCGATGAGCAAGCAGCGGGTGGCGATCATCGGCGCCGGCGGGCGGATGGGCGTCGAGGCCGTCCGCGCCGTCGGGGCGGCCGACGACCTGGACCTGGTCGCCACGCTCGGCCGGAACGACAAGCTGGAGACCCTGACCGAGGCGGGCGCCGAGATCGCCGTCGACCTCACCCACCCGGACGCCGTCATGGGCAACCTGGAGTTCTGCGTCCGGCACGGCATCCACGGCGTCGTCGGCACCACGGGGGTCACCGACGAGCGGCTGGCGACGCTGCGCGGCTGGCTGGCCGAGGCACCCGGGGTCGGGGTGCTGATCGCGCCCAACTTCAGCATCGGCGCCGTGCTCACCATGCACTTCGCCCGGCAGGCCGCCCGCTACTTCGAGTCGACCGAGATCATCGAACTGCACCACCCGGGCAAGGCGGACGCGCCGAGCGGCACCGCGGCCCGCACCGCCGAGATCGTCGCCGACGCCCGCGCCGCCGCCGGCCTCGGCGCCCAGCCGGACGCCACCACCAGTGCCCTGGACGGCGCGCGGGGCGCCGCCGTCGCCGGGGTGCCGGTGCACTCGGTGCGGCTCAGCGGTCTCGTCGCCCACCAGGAGGTGCTCTTCGGCGGGGACGGCGAGATCCTGACGATCCGCCACGACTCGATGAACCGCGGCTCCTTCATGCCGGGCGTGTTGCTCGGGATCCGCCGGATCGGCGGCGCCCCCGGGCTCACCCTGGGCCTTGAACACTTCCTGGACCTGGACGGCTAGCCGTGCGGGACAGGCTTCTCTTCCTGCTGCTCAGCGCGTTGCTCGTCGGCTACTTCGGCCTCGTCGGGCACCGCGGGGTGCTGCTGATCGGCGAGGGCACGTGGGTCACCGTGTCGCTCGGCGTCGCGGTGCTCGTGCTGCCGCTGATCGGGGCGTGGTTCCTGTGGCGCAGCGCTCACTTCGTGCTGCGCGCCAACCGGCTGGCGCGGGAGCTCGAGGCCGAGGGCGGGCTGCCGGTGGACGACCTGGCCAGGACGCCGAGCGGCCGGGTCGACCGGGCGGCGGCCGACGCGGCGTTCGCTCGGCGGCGGGCCGAGACCGAGGCCAACCCGGGGGACTGGCGCTGCTGGTTCCGGCTCGCCGTCGCCTACCACGACGCCCGGGACACGCCCCGCGCCCGCAAGGCGATGCAGCACGCCATCGCCCTCCACGCGGGGCGGCCACCGCGCCCCTAGGCTCCGTCCCGGCGAGCCTCTTCGGGCCCACCGCGCCGGCGGTCAGCCGCGGTTCTCGGCCGCCCAGGCCTCGAGCACGTCGGCGGCGCGCTCGAAGAGGTCCTGCCGGCCGAGGAAGTCGAGGCTGTGGTCGGTGAGCAGGGTGGCGAGCGGCTCGCCCTGCCGAAGGTCGATCTGGACCGCCTGCCCCTGGACGCCGCGCGGCAGGCCGAGCCAGCGCACGGGCTGCTGGACAGTGCTGATCCGGGCGATGTCGCGCCAGCGCAGCGTCCGGGTGGTCAGCAGGCCGACACGGCGCAGCCCGCGGGTGCTGACCCAGATGCCCATCCGCAGCAGCCGCAGCGAGAACAGGATGGTGAGGGCGGCGATCGCCACCGTGACGCTGGTGCCGGCCAGCGTGCCGGCCATCGCGATGATCAGCGCGGATATCAGCATGTAGGCCGCTATCAGCAGGGCTATCGCGGCGATGCCGACGCGCCACGGGCCGAGCCGGTAGGGGCGGCGCCACTGGGTCGGGTCGGGGTGCGGCACGGCTTCCTGACCGGTCGCGGCGGCGTCACGGTCGGCCGAGAGAAAGGCAAGGGGCACGACGGGTCCTCGTTCGTATCACAGTCGGATCACACAGGGGACGGGCTGTGAACGGTGAGGCTATCGCGCTCAGGGATTGGTGGCCGCCTCCGGTGCCTGCGGAGGGGCCTGGTGCTCGACGTCGAGGGCGGGTCCGGCCAGCAGCAGGGCGCCGACGAGGCCGGATATCACGACCAGAGCGAACAGCACGTGCCCGAGCAGCTGCCCGACGCTGGGGCGCGGCCGCCTCGGCCGCCTGACGTTGCTGTGAAAGTCGTCGTGATCCGTCATCTGGTCGCTCCCTCCCCCGAATGGACTCCCCTGAGTGAGTCAATACAAAGTTATCAGGTGAAAGGTCCGACTCCGTGGCGAGAGTCCGATTTGCCGGACGGTTGAGAGCGCTGTCGGTGCCGGCGTCTAGGGTGGGGGCCGTGACCGACACCCCCAGTTTCCGCAGCGACATGACCGTCGAGTTGATCAAGCACAGCGCGTCCGACACGGACGTGCTCTGGGCGGCCCGCGTGTCGACGGCGGGCGAGCAGTCGCTGGACGAGCTCAGCAGGGACCCCGAGCGCTCCAGGGGGCTGATCAACTACCTGATGCGCGATCGGCACGGCAGCCCCTTCGAGCACAACTCGATGACCTTCTTCATCAGCGCGCCGATCTTCGTCTTCCGCGAGTTCCACCGGCACCGCGTCGGCTGGTCGTACAACGAGGAGAGCGGCCGCTACCGCCGGCTCGAGCCCGTCTTCTACGTGCCAGGCGACGACCGCAAGCTGGTCCAGCGGGGGCGTCCAGGCAAGTACGAGTTCGTCCCCGGCACCCCCGAGCAGCACGCCCTGGTCGCCAAGACCATGGAGGAGAGCTACCGACAGTCCTACGCGGCCTACCAGGAGATGCTGGCCGCCGGCGTGGCCCGCGAGGTGGCCAGGGCGACCCTGCCCGTCGGCCTCTACTCCTCGATGTACGCCACCTGCAACGCCCGCTCCCTGATGCACTTCCTCGGCCTGCGCACCAAGGACGAGCGGTCCCGGGTGCCCTCGTTCCCGCAGCGGGAGATCGAGATGGTCGCCGAGCTGATGGAGCGCGCCTGGGCCGAGCTGATGCCGCTCACACACGCCGCCTTCAACGCCAACGGCCGGGTCGCTCCCTGACCGGCGTGACCGACATTCGTGTGGACCTCGGAAAACCTGATAGAAGTGTCACGTATTGCGACATTTCGCGAAGCTCGTCTAGGGTGATTGGACGGACCCGGCGCTGTCTGAACCCCCGAGCAGGCAGCGCCGGGATCCACAGCTTGTCCGCCCCGCTGGGCCACTCCCCGCTGAGCTGCGAGTAGCGTGGAACCTATGGCTCCGACCTCCACACCGCAAACCCCCTTCGGGCGGGTCCTGACCGCCATGGTCACGCCATTCATGGCGGACGGCTCACTCGACCTCGATGGCGCGCAGCGACTCGCTGCCCATCTGGTGGACGCCGGCAACGACGGCCTGATCGTCAATGGCACCACCGGTGAATCCCCGACGACCAGCGACGCGGAGAAATCCCAGCTGGTGCGCGCCGTGGTCGAGGCCGTGGGCGACCGGGCCCATGTGGTGGCCGGAGTCGGCACCAACGACACCAGGCACAGCATCGAGCTGGCCCGCGCCGCCCAGGCAGCCGGCGCCCACGGCCTGCTCACCGTCACCCCGTACTACAACAAGCCGCCGCAGGAAGGCCTCTACCAGCACTTCACGGCCATCGCCGACGCCACCGAGCTGCCGGTCATGCTCTACGACATCCCGGGCCGCAGCGGCGTCCCCATCACCACCGAGACCATGACCAGGCTCGCCGCCCACCCGCGCATCGTCGCCAACAAGGACGCCAAGGGCGACCTCGGCCGGGCCAGCTGGGCGATCGCGACCACCGGGCTCGCCTGGTACTCGGGCGACGACATGCTGAACCTGCCGCTGCTCTCGGTCGGCGCCATCGGCTTCGTCTCCGTCGTGGGCCACGTCGTCACGCCCGAGCTGCGCGCGCTGGTCGACGCCCACACCAGTGGGGACGTCGCCAAGGCCACCGAGATCCACCAGCGACTGCTGCCCGTCTTCACCGGGATGTTCCGCACTCAGGGCGTCATCACCTCCAAGGCCGCCCTCGCGATGCGCGGCTTGCCCGGCGGCCCCCTGCGGCTCCCGCTCATCGGCCTCACCGAGGCCGAGACCGAGCAGCTGCGGCGCGATCTGGCGGCCGGCGGGGTACAGATCTGAGAACGGCCCGGAGCGCGACTCCGGAGAAACAAGAGCGTCACCGTGAAGGTGATAACTGAATACCGACCATTGCACAGAGTCACGCGCGCCACAGGCTCTCACCCGGGGGCGGTGGCGCGCGTGGTCAGGAGAGTCCATTGAGTCATCCCCATCCAGAACTCGGCCCGCCGCCGAGGCTTCCTGAGGGTGGCCTACGTGTTACCCCGCTCGGCGGCCTCGGCGAAATCGGCCGCAACATGACCGTGTTCGAGTACGGCGGCCGGCTGCTCATCGTCGACTGCGGAGTCCTCTTCCCGGAGCAGGAGCAGCCGGGCATCGACCTGATCCTGCCGGACTTCAGCTCCTTCAGAGACCGCATCGACGACATCGACGGCATCGTCCTCACCCACGGCCACGAGGACCACATCGGGGGCGTCCCCTATCTGCTCCGCGAGAAGCCCGACATCCCGCTGATCGGCTCCAAGCTGACGCTGGCCCTGCTCGAGGCGAAGCTCCAGGAGCACCGCATCCGCCCCTACACCCTCGAGGTGAGCGAGGGGCACCGCGAGCGGATCGGCCCCTTCGACTGCGAGTTCGTCGCCGTCAACCACTCGATCCCCGACGCGCTGGCCGTCGCCATCCGTACCCCGGCCGGCATGGCCGTGCACACCGGCGACTTCAAGATGGACCAGCTCCCGCTCGACGGCCGCCTCACCGACCTGCGCGCCTTCGCGCGCCTCGGCGAGGAGGGCATCGACCTGCTGTTGTCGGACTCGACCAACGCCGAGGTCCCGGGATTCGTCGCGCCCGAGCGTGAGATCTCCGGCGTCCTGCGCCAGGTCTTCGCGCGGGCCGAGAAGCGCATCATCGTCGCCAGCTTCGCCAGCCACGTGCACCGCATCCAGCAGATCGTCGACGCAGCCTACGAACACGGGCGCCGCATCGCCTTCGTGGGCCGATCGATGGTGCGCAACATGGGCATCGCCCGAGACCTCGGCTATCTGCGGGTGCCGGCCGGACTCGTGGTGGACGTGAAGACCCTGGACGATCTCGCGGACCACGAGGTGGTCCTCGTGTGCACGGGCTCGCAGGGCGAACCGATGGCCGCCCTCTCCCGAATGGCCAATCGCGACCACCAGATCAGGATCGTCGAGGGCGACACGGTCATCCTGGCCTCCTCGCTCATCCCGGGCAACGAGAACGCGGTCTACCGCGTCATCAACGGCCTGACCCGCTGGGGCGCCAACGTCGTCCACAAGGGCAACGCCAAGGTCCACGTCTCGGGCCACGCCTCGGCCGGCGAGCTGTTGTACTTCTACAACATCTGCCAGCCCAGGAACCTGATGCCCGTGCACGGCGAGTGGCGCCACCTGCGAGCCAACGCCGAACTCGGCGCGATGACCGGGGTTCCGCCGGAGCGCATCGTCATCGCCGAGGACGGCATCGCGGTCGACCTCATCGACGGCAAGGCCAAGATCGTGGGCAAGGTCCAGGCCGGCTACGTGTACGTGGACGGCCTCTCGGTCGGCGACGTCGACGAGGCGAGCCTCAAGGACCGCCGGATCCTGGGCGACGAGGGGTTCATCTCCGTCTTCGTCGTGGTGGACAGCAGCACCGGAAAGATCGTCAGCGGACCGAGCATCCACTCCCGCGGCTCGGGCATCGAGGACTCGGACTTCGCGGCGGTCATCCCGAAGATCGACGAGGCCCTGGCCCGCTCCGCGCAGGACGGCGTCGTCGACCCGCACCAACTCCAGCAGCTGGTACGGCGAACCGTGGGCAAGTGGGTCTCGGACACCTACCGCAGGCGGCCGATGATCATGCCCGTGGTCATGGACGTCTGACGCCCCATCTGCCGGCGGAGCGCCCGGATTTGCATCCGGGCGCTCCGCTCAAGTACGTTTACGTCACCGCCGCAGGGGGAACCCCGAAGGGCCCCCGGTCGCGGCGGTGCAAACGAAGGGAAGCCCGGGGGGCCTCGAGAGGGGCCTGAAGGTAGCGTCCGTTCCTTGAGAACTCAACAGTGTGCCAAGAAGTCAATGCCAGATTTTTGATTGATCAATGCGAGAATCAAATTGTTCTCGTGGATGATCTTCTTTGAAGCATTCACGGAGAG
>NZ_SMKC01000145.1 GCF_004348315.1 Streptomyces sp. 8K308
ACCAACGGGCGCGCCGGGCGCAGGCGGCGGGCCGGGGAAGGCCGGCGGCTGCGCGGGGGGCTGCTGGGCCGTGGGCGGCCCGACCGGCGGGCCGGCGGGAGGCTGTTGCTGCTGAGGCGGCACGGTCGCGCCACCCCCGGCCGGAGCCGCGGGCTGACTCGCGCCGCCGCCGGAATACCAGGCCGGCGGCGTGTAGTCGATGGTGAACTGCCCTGTGGTCTCCGACTCCTCCTCGAGGAGCTCGTCATCGGGGCGTTCGTCGGCGGAGGTCTCCTCCGCGGTGCGAACCCTGTCCCGATCGCTGTTCACGACGCCTCCCGCTGCTGGTTCTGCCTCTGATCCGCATCTGTGTGGCCCGCTACGCGGATGACGGACCGGATCTCCCGAGCGGTGTTCCCCCGTCACGGGCTCAGGCCATTCTGTACGGCACACCTGACGTGCCCACCATCACCCTAGTCGTCACCGCCGGAACTCCCCTACCCCTCCCCAGTAGGTGCGGGTTCCCTCACAAGGCGAACGCCGGCCAAGCGGCCATCAGTTGGATGAAATAGGCGGAATAGTCGCCTTATAGCGCCCGGCCGGAGACACCCGGTCGAAGTCCCGCCGGTGCCCTCAGCCGATGGGATCGAGGCGGCTCGGGTCGCCCAGCAGGCCCGTCTCGCTGTCCGTCGGCACCATCCGCACCAGCCGCCGCGACGTCCTGGTGCACCACAGCACGGCGTCCTCCGCGAAGGTCGACAGCGCCTCCGCCTGGACGGTGGGAAGCGCCATGACGCGCCCAAGCCGGGCCGCCTCCTCGGGCGACACCCGCTGGATCCCCACCAGCGAGGCCCGCTCGAGCAACGGGGGAGCCGCGGGGCTCAGATAGGGCAGCAGCGTCAGCACCGGCTGCCAGGGGGCTGATGCCACCCGGCCGCGCGGCGGTCGCGTGCCGCAGTCCCGCACCACGAGCACGGGGCTGCCGAGCGTGGCGCCCAACGGCGGCACCCGGCCCACCTCGTGCAGCGTCATGCACTCGACCCCGCCGTTGGCCGCCTGCGCCAGCCGCGCCCAGAGCGAAGCCCGCGCCGTCTCCACCGCGACCCGGGCCCCGGTGGCCACCGCGCGCAGCGCCAGCACCTGCGCCGCCCAGACCCCGCCGATCAGCACCATGTCGTACGGCACGGGATGGTGGATCCCCAGCACCGCGGGACGCGACCGGG
Organism: Streptomyces sp. 8K308; assembly: GCF_004348315.1. Lineage (GTDB taxonomy): Bacteria > Actinomycetota > Actinomycetes > Streptomycetales > Streptomycetaceae > Streptomyces. Next base: position 1,203 of record NZ_SMKC01000145.1, read on the forward strand.
CGTCGACCCCGACGATGATGCCGTCGTCCCCCACCGGCAGCGCGAGGGCGGCCAGCTCGTCGACGGCCAGCACATGCCCTCCGTGACCCATCAACGCACCCCTCCCAGCGGCAGCGTGGCCCGCACCCCCGGCAACTGCCGCCGGTCCATCCGGGCGAGCAGCAGCCCCGAACCCCGCGCCGCGCCAACCAACCGCCGGCTCGCCGCCCACAGCTCGGCCTCGCTCCTGCCGGTCACCCGGACGTGCCCGGCGAGCGCCACCGACCGCCGCCCCTCGCTCACCAGCGTCAGCGAGAACGTGGTGGCGAACGCGGGCAGCGAGGTCAGCAGCGCCACCAACCCCGGCAGCGGGGTGGCGGCGGGACCCAACGCGGGCCAGCGCGCCACCCGGAACGTCGTGTGCCAGCGGTCGTCGCAGCGCCAGACCCGGGCGCCCTCCGCCGTGCGGCGCGGACGCGGCCCCTCCACCTGCCCGAGCTGCGTGGTGGCCGCAGGGTCGGAACTGGCGCACGCGGCCACCGCGGACAGCAGCTCACCCTCCGTCAGCACCGTGGCGCGGAACCCGGCGCCGGCCAGCCGGCTCGCCAACTGCTCCACCGCCCTGGCCAGCGCCCGCTGCGCCCCCTCCAGACCGCCGCCCCGCTCGGCCACCGCCGCCGGGCACAGCTCTGGATCGAGCCGCAACGCCACCCACGTCAGCCGCAGCGCCGGCGCCCCGCCCGGCCCCTGCGGCTGCAACAGGGCGTAACTCGCGCCGGCTACCGACCGGTCGGGTAGCTGCGGTGCCGGCGCCGGCTGCGTGTGCTGCACCGACTGCACCGAGGCCAGCCGTATCCCGTCCGTGTCCAGCGCGGCGTGGAGCAGCGAGAGCGGCAACGGCCGCACCCCGTGGCCCGGTTGCAGCGGCGCCAGCGCGGCCTCGATGCGCAGCACCGCGGTCAGCGAACCGCCGTCCGCCACCATGCCGAGCTCCCGCCGGTCCCGGCCGGCGAACGCGTGACTGACGAGCCCCGGCACGCACTCGGCGGCGAGCGAGACCAACGGATCATCCCCGGCGGGCAGTGGCCCGGCGGCCCGCCGCCTCCGTCGCCCGAGCGCCAACGTGGAGCCCACCAGGAGCGGCAGCGGCTCCCCACGCCGCCACGCTGCCACCACCAGCACCAGCAGCGCCACGGGCAGCGGGGCCAGCGCCCACAGCGCCCATCGCGCCGGCCCGGCCACGACGAGGCCGGCGAGCACCAGGGTGCCGGCCACCTGGAGGCACACCAGCGGCCAGAGCACGAGCAGCCCGCCGGAGCCGGCCCGTGGACGCGGCGCCACCACCCCGGCCCGCGCCGCGTCCGGGGCCCGGTTCGTGGCCCCGTCAGCATCGGATCGCACCGCCGTCGCGCCAGTCGTCGCCATGTTCTTCGCCCCCCTCCTCACCGTGATCGGATCGTCACCCGGCATAGTAGGTCCCAGGTCTGACAGCCAAGCGCACGGGTGCGGTTCACGGTACGGGGGAGGAGCGCTCAACCATGGCGTCGCGGAAGGACGAGCTGAACGCCTACACGTTTGCCAAGCGCCGCACGGTCGCGGCTTTCCTCCAGCCCAGCCCCACCGGCACCGAGGAGGGCGCACCGCGCCCGCTGCGCGCCGTCGTTCCCGGCATGGTGGTGGGCGCGTTGGTGCTGGTCGGGTTCGGCGCCTGGGGGCTCTTCCGCCCGGCCGTACCCCAGGGCTGGGACGAGCCGGGGCGCAACGTCATCATCGGCAGCGACTCCACCACCCGCTACGTCGTCCTGGAGACCGAGGGCGGCGGCGCCCAACTGCACCCCGTGCTCAACCTCTCCTCCGCCCGCCTCCTCCTCGGCGACCCGGCCGAGGTCGACATCGTCAGCGTCGACGAGGCCGAGCTCGACAGCGGTGCCATCCCCCGCGGCCCCACCCTCGGCATCCCCTACGCCCCCGACCGGCTGCCGTCCGCCGAAGAGGCGGCCGACGCCAAGCGGTGGGCCGTCTGCCAACAACCGGACGGTCGCGGAGGCTACCAGCAGGCCGCCTTCGTCCTCGCCGACCGCGACGCCGACCGCGTCGAGGGCCGCCAGCGGCTCGCGGAGGGCGAGGTGCTGTACGTCCGGTCCACCGAGGACGACGGCGGCTACCTCGTCGACAGAACCGGCACCAAATACCCGATCGGCGAGACCGACCCCACCAACCTCGCCGTGCTGCTCCGTCTGCTCACCGACGAGCGGCCACCGCAGCCGGTCAGCGAGGAGTGGCTCGACACCCTCGCCGACGGCTCCCCGATCGCCTTCCCACGACTCGACGCCCCCGTCGGCACCCCCGCCGGCGTGCCGGGCCTCGAACCGGCCGCCGACCTGGTCGGTATGGTGCTGACCGCAGCCACCGGCAGCGGCCCGCAGAACTACCTGGTGTTGCCGGGGCAGGTCGTGCCCATCACAGAGTTCACCGCCCACCTGATGCTCAACAGCCCTCACACCGTGTCGCTCGGCCAGCGCGGCACGGCCTTCGAGGTCAGCGCCCCGAGCCTCAGCCCGGCCCCGCCCGAGCAGTCCATCGACCACGAACTCGACTGGCCCCGCACCATGATCAGCCAGGTCAACGGACCCGAGCGGGACACCGTCTGCTCCGTGCTGCTCTCCGTCGACCCCGACGACGGCTCCACCGAGGTCGCCACCTGGGCCGGCAGCGAGTACCCGGCCACCATCGCCTCCGGCGCCGCCACCGCCTACGTCACCCCCGGCTCCGGCCTCCTCTACCGCCAGGTGCAGGGCGGACAGGCCGAGGCCGGCGGCGTCTTCCTGGTCACCGACACCGGCCTTCGCTACTCCGTGCAGGCAACCGCCACCGGCACCCGGGCCGAGGAACAGGCCCAGATCAAGCTCGGCTACGGCGACGTGACGCCGGTTCCGGTGCCCGCCCACTGGTCGCGGTTCCTGCCGACCGGCCCCCGCCTCGACCTACTGAGCGCCAGCCGGCCGCAGGGATCATGACCATGCGCCGACCCTCCCGCGCCGCCGCGCTCGCCCTGCTGACCGCCGCCACCCTCGTCGGCGGCACCCCGACCGCCCACGCCACCGGCGCCCAGTGCGCCTTCCCGGCCGAACCGATCGAGGAGCGCCCCTGGTCGCTCCAGCGCGTCCGACTCGACCAGCTCTGGGACATCAGCCACGGGGACGGCGTCAGTGTCGCCGTCATCGACAGCGGCGTCGACAATCGCAACCCCCAACTCGCCGAAGCCGTCGCGGCCGAGCGCGGCGCCGACCTCACCGGCGAGCAGGGCGACCAGACCACCGACCCGGTGGGCCACGGCACCAAGGTCGCCGGCATCATCGCCGCCCGCGAGAGCGGCGACACCGGCTTCGTCGGCCTCGCCCCCGGGGCCACCATCATCCCCATCCGGGCAAGCGACGCCGAGGGCGAAGGCGATGTGGCCACCCTCACCGCTGCTATCCAGTACGCCATCCAGGCCGGCGCCGACATCATCAACATCTCCCAGGACACCGACGGCGCCCTGTCCGAGGACTCCGCGCTGCGCCAAGCCGTCGACGCCGCGCTCGCCGCCGACATCGTCGTCATCGCCTCGGCCGGCAACGAAGGCGCGGACGGGGAACAACGCGACACCTTCCCGGCGGCCTACGAGGGCGTGCTGGCCGTCGCTGCCTCCGACCGCAACAACGAGCGCGCTCCCTTCTCGCAGTCAGGCGACTTCGTCGGAATCGCCGCGCCGGGCGTTGACATGGTCTCCACCGTGCCGCTCGGCGGCCAGTGCGTCGACAGCGGCACGAGCTTCGCGGCCCCCTACGTCGCCGGCGTCGCCGCCCTGCTACGCGCCGCGGAACCCGGCTGGACCGCCCAGCAGGTCGTCGCCCACCTCCAACAGACCGCGGAACGCGCCATCCCGGGGCCCGACCCCCACGTCGGCTGGGGCGTGGTCGACCCCGTGCGCGCCCTCACCGAGCGCCCGACCGTCCCGCCGGACGAACCGGTACCCGACGAGGCCCCCGCGGTTGCCCCGGCACCGGAGATCCCCGACCTCGCCCTCGGCGAGACCCACGCGGAGCGGGCCGAACGGCTCGGCACCTACGCCGTGTTGGCCGCCGCGGTGCTCACCGCCGTGATCGCGGGCATCGCCCTGGTCGGCCGCGACCGGCGCCGCCGGCGCGCCTGAAAACCGGGCGCGGCCCGTGGCCGCGTGTGGCACGCTCGCGCTCATGCCGCACGCGCACCCGTCCTGGACGCTCGACGAACTCGCCCACGCCGGGCCCGAACACCTCGACCCGGCCTTCGTCGCCGGCTTCGACCGCAAGCAGGGCTATCCCGACCCCACCGACGACATCGACGCCATTCGCGCCCACGGCGTGGCCCCCGACGCCACCGTGGTGGACCTCGGCGCCGGCACCGGCCGCTTCGCCCTCGCCGCCGTCGGGGCCTTCGGCCGGGTGGTGGCCGCCGACGTCTCCCCGGCCATGCTGGCCACCATCCGCGGCCGCGCCGTCGAGGCGGGCCTGACCACGCTCGAGTGCGTCCAGGCCGGCTTCCTCAGCTACGACCACCAGGGCCCACCCGCCGACGCCGTGCACACCCGGCACGCGCTGCACCAACTGCCGGACTTCTGGAAGACGATCGCCCTGGTCCGCATCGCCGCCATCCTGCGCCCCGGCGGCGTGCTGCGGCTCCGCGACCTGATCTACGACTTCGAACCGGCCCAGGCCGACGCCGTCTTCGCCGGCTGGTTCGCCGACGCGGCCCATCGCGACCCGGCCGACGGCTACACCCCAGAGGACTACGCGGAACACATCCGCACCGAACACAGCACCTACCGCTGGCTCTTCGAACCGATGCTCACCCGCGCCGGGTTCGAGATCGTCGAGGTCGACTTCGCGGGGCGCCTCTTCGGCACCTACACCTGCCTGCGACGCTGAGCGGATCGGGCGAAGCCCGCTTCGGCGCGGCGGCACCCGAAAGAGGCGCAGAGCGACCGGCCACGACGGTGCCGTAGGCGAAAACACGGCCCGCCGCGGCACTACCCAGCAGAGCGCCTACGCCGGCTGTCCCGGCTCCTCGATGTCGAACTCGCCGTCCCGCGCGCCCAGGACGAAGGCCTCCCACTCGGCGTCGGTGAAGCGCAGCACCGTATTCGGGTCCTTGGAGTTGCGCATGCCGACGCCGCCGCCCGGCAGGTAGGCGATCTCCACCTTCTCGTCCTGCGGCCCGTCGGGCGCGCTGAGCCACTCCACCCCCGAGATGTCCCGGGAGTACAACTCGTCCCGCTCGCGCTCCTTGCGCGCGGCGATCTCTTCCGGCGTCTCGGTCGCGGCCATCAGCGCAACTCCTCATCGTTCACGGCGTCAACGAACGCCCGCCAGGCGGACACCGTCACGCCCGCGCACGCCACCTCGGCACGCTTCGAATCCCGCACCGCGACGGCGGCGCCATCCGCCGCGACCTCGACGCACTCGCCGCCGGTGTCACCGCTGTAGCTGGATTTACGCCACCTCAGGGCCTTCTCCATAGCGCTCCTTCATCACCCGGGCGATCAGCTCCGCCGACTCCTCGATCGACAGAGCGGCGGCCTGTAGGTGATCGTACCGCAGCGCACGGTCACGAACCTTGGCCCCGTCGACGGTCGCGACGCCCCCGTCATAGCCCTCCTGATAGGCCACGTCCGGCGTGTCCGCGAACCGCAACACCGTGAAGGCGCCCAGCAGCCCAGCATGCATCCCAGCGCTGAACGGCAGGATCTGCACGTTCACCAGATCGTTCGCCCGGAAGCTCAGCAGACGCGCCAGCTGCTCCCGCATCACCTCCTTCCCACCGATCTCCTGGTACAGCACCGCCTCGCTCAACACCGCCCAGAGCACCGGCGGCTCGTCCCGCTTCAGGATCTTCTGCCGCTCCAACCGAGCCACCACCCGCGTGTCAAGATCGTTGCTGTGCATCGCCCCCAGCACCGCCCTCGCATACCGCTCGGTCTGGAGCAGCCCATGCACCAACTGCGGGTTGAACGTGTAGATCTCCGTGGCCCTCTGCTCCAGATTCGCCTGCTTCTGGAACCACTTCGGCAAGGCGCTACGGCTGATCAGCGGCCACAGCCGCAGCAGCGCGCCGTCCGCGTTCAACGCGGCGTCGAGCCGCTCCAGATGCTCCAGCTTCGGCATCAACACCGCGTTCTCGAACTGCCCGATCTGCGAGCCGGTCAGGAACACCGCCCTGCCCAGCTGGTCCAGCGTGAGCTCGGCGCCCGTCCGCAACCGCCGCAGCTCGGAACCGAAGTACGCCAGCGGAGACGCCCCCGGATCCAGCTCCTTGATGTTCACCATCGGCCACTCCCTGCCCGACCGCAACTCAAACCGACTGCGCATTGCATTCCCCCCATAGCTCAAAGTAGCCACGCGAGCGCAGTCTTGTGGGGTGAACGGAACAACGTGCGCCCCCGACGATGACCCGGTCCCGCCCCGCCGCCACGGCTTCGAGATGACCTGCGGCGAACACTCACCCGCCCACGTCCGCCGCATCGTCCGTGGCTACCTGCGACTGTGGGGCCTGCCCCACCTGACGGACGCGGCCGAGATCGCGACATCCGAGCTGCTCGCCAACGTCATCCGACACGTCCCCGACCGCTGGTGCCGGCTGACCCTGCTCCGCCACGACGAGGGCATCCGCATCGAGATCACCGACCGCCACCCCGTCCTCCCCGTGGTGCAACCGCACGACGTCTGGCGGGAGTCAGGCCGAGGTCTTGACCTCGTCGCCGCGGTCACCGACGCCATGGGCGTCACCCGGCTCGGCGAAGGGGGCGGCAAGACGGTGTGGTGCGAGATGAAGGCGTAGCCGCTTCAGAAGGTGCGCAGCCACCAGTCGGTCCCCAGCAGCAGCACGAAGCCGGCCACCAACACGGCCATCCCCAACCGCGTCCGTCCCCGGCGGCTCATCTCGATGACCGACCCGGAGACGACGAACGCCGCGCCGTACAGACCCAGGGACCGCAGGGACGACCCGTCGCCCAGCTGGACGACGAGCAGGACCGCCATCGCCACCATCGCCCCCGCGGCGATCCCCATCCGCAGCCGGCGCGCCTGGCGCGGGGTGAGCCCCTGCTGTGTCGAAGTCACGACAGCAGCATAGGCCGTTTGGCCAGCTGCGCTGCAGGTACTCAGCGGCATCTGAGTACTGGCACGGATGTGACCGGACGGTACGGTAACTCTCATCCCTATAACGCTTGTTCGCAATCGCGTTGCCCGGGCCCGGGGTGACCGGTTTAGGATGAGTGGCTCTCGGTGATCGAGGGGGCACGAGGTGTTGAAGAGGGGGGCGGGGTGACTGACGATCCGCGTGCGCCGACGGGACAGGCGGACCTCCACGTCGGCGACGGCGCACTGAGCGGCTTCGCCGGCCGACTGGACGAGATCGAGATAGGGCTCCGCGACAGCGGGCTGACGCCGGACAGCGTGGCCAGGCTCGCGATGGCCGAAAGCCACTTCGGTGCGGCGATCCCCGCCGTCAGCCAGCTGTCTGGCCGCTATGAGGCCGTGCGAACACGACTTGAGGAGTTCGTGCGCACCCGGCAGGAGGCCATGGAGGCGCTGGCGATCGTGACGCTGCTGTCCGAGCGCGGCTACGAGGCCGTCGAGGACGAGCAGTTGCGGCGCCTCCAACAGATCATGGGCGGCTGGGAGAGCCGGTATGCCACGCAGCAGGCGGCGGCTACCACCACCAGTCAGGGCGGAGTCGGCGGCGGCGTGGGGCTCACGCTGTGAGACGGCAGTCCGCCGTTCACATCGCCGCCGGGGACGAGAAGCCAGGAAACGCGAGGAGGCACGAGAAGCATGTCTGACCCGAATCTGCTGTACAGCTCCGATCCGGTCGAGCGGCTGAAGGGAAATCTGGATGCCGTGATCAGCGAACTTGGCAGTGTGCGTTCGCGAGTTAGCGGCGCCAGCGCCGACACCCAGGCCGGCTGGAGCGGTGACGCCGCCAGGGAGCTTGTCAGGGGCGCCGGCGAGATGGACGCGGTACTTGGCCGGATGATTCCCGCGCTGGAGAACCTGCGGGAGCTCGTCCAGATGAGCGGCCAGGGCTTCACCGCGGAAGAACAGGAGCAGGCCGCGCAGATGCGGGCCGCCACGGCCGGCCTCAACCAGGGCATCGCCGGCCGCTGATCAGGGAGGGGAATTGGTATGACCGACATCAGCGTGAGGTACCAGGCGCTCCTGGCCGGCTCCGAGGGGCTGACCGGGCAGGAGCGGGAGCTCCTCCGGAAGATCGAGGACCTGCACGGCCAGCTGAGGGCCGTGGGCGCGGGCTGGACGGGTGAGGCCCAGCGGGCGTTCCACGACAACATGGTGATCTTCACCCGGGAGCTGGAGAACCTGGCGCAGGTCCTCGGCCGGACGGGTAACCAGTTGTCCAACTCGGCCGCGGACTACGCGGCGGCGGATCGCCGTGGTGCCAGCCAGACCGCGCAGTGGTCGATCTGACGCGATGGTCGTGTGGGTGGTAGCGGCAGACGCCGGTACCACCCCGCTCTTTCCAGGAGTCACCAGGGATGTCCTTTCACGAGGAGTGGGCCGCGATCCAGGCCAGGGCCCGCGAGGAGAGCGCGCGCACGCGGCTGAACAGCACCGCCGGCCAGGGCGACGGAGGCGCCGACCTCGAGATCCACAGCGCGGAGCTCGCCGACATCCAGGGCAGCGCCGACGACTTGGCCAACGACCTCGACGCGTCAGGGCACACCGCCGAGAACCACACCCACGTGGCCGGTATCTTCCTACGCACCCCCGGTTTCGAGACGGGCTACGCCCTGGTCGAGGTGGCCACCCGGTGGCAGTCCCAGGCGGACTCCCTGCGTGACGCCTGCCGGCGCATCTCCGGGCACCTCCAGGACACGGTGCGGACGCACGCCACGGTCGAGCAGGACACGGCCGCCGCCGTACGCCAGACGACTGCGGGGCTGAACCCCCGCCTCACCGGCGCGGCATAGACGGGGAGCGCGATGCCAGGCTTCGAAGACGTTCTACACATGCGACTGGAGAAGCTGAACGAGGCCGTTGAGGACTGGGACAACCAGGTCCGCGCCTTCGAAAGCGATCAGGGCATGGTGAGCAGGGCCACGACCATGGCCCAGCGGGCCCGGACGGTCAACTGGACCGGCGCGAACGCCTCCGTCACCCTCCCCTATGTGACCGAGCAGGCCGAGCAGTTCGACGCCGCCCTTATCCAGGCCCGTACGCTGCGCGAACTGTGTCACGACGCGTATGTCTGTCTGAAGGCCCGGCAGGAAGACCTACGTGAGGTGATAGAGGTCCAGGCCCCGGCACACGGCGTCCACGTCCGGGCCTCTGGTGAGGTCACCGCCGACTACGACGGTCTCGATGACGTGACCCGCCGCGAGCGTCAGGACGCCGTCATCGCGATCTCCGCCGAGATCGACCGCATCCTGACCCAGGTCTCCGAAGATGACGCGATCATCGCCCGGGCCCTCCGCGACGCCATGGGTACCGACCCGCACCGTTTCAGCCCCGTCGAATACGGCTCGCTCCACGAGGCCGAGTCGGCGTACCGGGACGCCGAGACCGCACTCCGCCTGATGGAACAGGGCAGCGACCTTTCGGACGAACAACTCGCCTACGTCGCCACCCTCCTGGGCCAGCACGCCGACGACCCGGCCTTTGCCGAACGCGTCACCACCGCGCTTGGCCCCCAGGGCACGCTGGACTTCTGGTTTGGCGCCACCGTCTCCCGGGACATTCGGGAGGGCACCGCCAGCTGGCAGACGTTCGCCGACATCCAGACCAACCTCGGCACGGTCCTCGGGGCCGCCACCCGCTCTGACTCTTCTGCTATGGAGCGTTGGGAGGAGAGCATGCTCTCCCTTGCCCCCAACCGCGTGGGTGGCGCCGACGGCCCCTACGGCTTCCAGGTGATGAGCGCCCTGATGAACGCGGGCGAGTACGACACCGACTTCCTCCTTGCCTATGGCGACAAGCTCATGACCTGCGAACGCGCCGACGACCGTGCCGCCGCCCAGCTCTGGGATAGCCCCTACCTCCCTCCGTTCAACTTCCCTACACAACGCGACGATGAGGGCAACCTCATCGACTCCGGCAACATCGGCCACGACCCGGTCATCGGCTTCCTCAACGCCCTCGGCCACAACCCTGACGCCTCCACGCAGTTCTTCGCACCGCCGAATGACTTCGACCCGACGGCCAGCGTGGACATCACCGACGCGGACTCGGTACGCGAGAACCGTGACCGCCTCAACAACCACCTCGCCTATCTGGCCATCGAGCGCGAATGGTGGACCAGCGTGGATCACCAAGGGCACCCTGACCCCCGTCCCGCGCATCCGTCGCTGGGCAACGCACTCCTGGCAGCCACCACCGGGCATGCGTCAGCTGAGTTGCTCGGCGGAGCCGGAGAAACAGCGCTCGTCACCGATTTGCGTTCTACCCATACCTCTGCCGTGATGGAACAGGTGGTCCAGCTCTACGGCGCCCACGATCCGCGCCTGCTCGACGAACAACCCGAGATGGCCGGTCGTTTGGGCCTCATGGCCGCCGCGTACGTGGACGATATCGACTACGTGATCTCGATGGCTGGGCAAAGCGCTCCGGAGGTATCGGACAGCGCTTTCGTTTCCCCCTACGACGGCCGGCTCGACAACAGCCGCCGAGCCACCATCGAGTTCTTGGACGCTTTGGGGCATCACGAGGAATCCCACCGCGTCATGAGCCAGGCCCAACATGTTTACACGCTTGGCAATCTCGACGCCTTTCCCCCCGATGACCAAGAAGCCTTCGCACGAGGCGAGCGTTCTTTGCGCACCGCCGCTGAGGTGCGTGGAATCCTCGACGGTGCACGGATCAGCCAGATCGAGGCGGACTATGGGGCGGGCACCGATGCTGCGAGGGGAGCCGAGCAACAAGCGGCGAGTTGGTGGAAAGCCGGTAGCAATGCTCTCATCGGTATCGGTACCGGTGCGGCTGCGGCCGCCGTGGCAGGCAGTTCAGGCCCTGTGGCCGTGGTGGTGCCCATCGCCGCCTCGACGGCTGGTGTTTTCCTCGGGGAGTTCTTCGGTCAGACGATCGATGGTTCGGCAGGCGTGGAGGCCGATCGCGGAGCTCAAGACATGATGACCGGAGACCTCCGCGAGGATACCGAGATCCAGTTGGGTGACCTCGCCGGGATGTACGAGGAGAGGGCTGCTGCGTCCCTGGATGCGAACAATCTCCACGACGACGTTAAGAACCAATACTGGAACGGTGTCGATGTGAGTAATCAGTATGACGAGCAACCGAATGAAGGCTGATATGTCCACCACTCGATCTTCGAGGTCTCAGTACGGCACGCGGTTGCTCGCCTCGTGGGCGATCGCCAGCGCGCTCACGGTGGCTTCCTGCGGGTCGGAACCCGAAGACGACGCTTCGGCCACCGAGCCGTCGAGCAGCGTGCCGGCCACGCAGGTCTGCGACGGGACGATCTCACAAGCCGCAGCGGGCGACTTCGAGGAGATCACTGGTCGCGACGAATTCCGCGACAGGTCGTACCGGTCAGCGACCTCCCCGGACCTGGCTGAGTACCTCGAAGTCCTCCGCGATTCAGCGAGCCGTTGGGAAGGATTCTGCCGCGTCTACGGTGCGGACGAGGAACGCCCGATCGCGACCCTCGAATTCGGCTGGCGGGAAGCGGTGACGTCAAACGGCGAAACGGATCCGCCCGAAGTTGCGTATGCCACAGGCGAGTACGCCTATACACAGGACGGCTCCGCCTTCCTCGAGTTCGCATGCCCGGTGGACTCCGTTCCGGGAGGCTACCTGGCCGGCGACCTGTTCACCTACGACGTGGCGGCCGGCGACGGCCACATCGCGATCCTTAACTCCGTCTCCCGCGCCGTGGCCGAGAGGCTCGGGTGCCTGGAGGAATCAGGTCTGGCTGAGGGCACGCCTGAGCGGCTCGCCGACTGACCAACTGGAGAGCGCGGGGCGGACGGACACGCGTGGGAGCGGCAGCCCCAGCGTTGACGGGCGTGGTGACGCTTTTGGCAACGCGTGGCGCGCCACCAGCCCTTATCTCTCGCCTGGTGGCGACGCAGTGCCGACGTATACCGTCCCCAACCGCTGCCGCCGCCGGTTCCACACCACCCAAGCAACTACGGCAGCCCCTATGGCCAGTCCGCCGCCCCCGATCACCAACCAGAGGGCCTGGCTTCCCCCGCTCTCTGTGGGCGCCTCCACCGGCTCCGCCTCTTGCTCTTCCCCCGAGCCATGCGTTGGCTCGTCCTCGACGGGCTGCGGCTCCGGCGTGGCAGGTGGATCGAGCGACGCCTCATACGCCTCGAACAGTGGATTGACGTCTGGATCCCCCGGCTCGCCTTCCCCATCCACGATGACCCGGGCCGGCTGGATCATCCCGTACCCCACATACTGATCCCGCTGCCCACCCCCGCTGGCCGTATCGATCACGGCCCGCAACACCTGGTTCTTCGTCCAGTCCGGGTGCGCGGACCAGATCAGGGCGGCGGAGGCGGAGGCGATGGCGGTGGCATTGCTCGTGCCATACCCAAGGCACATCTCCGAGCTGCCGATCCCGCACCGCAGGGGGATATCCGTGCCTGGCGCGGCGATGGCAACCTGCGGGCCATAGGTGGAGTACGTGGCGTGCTCCCCGTCGGGGTCTACGGCTGCGACGCCCACCACGCCTTCCTGGTTGGACGGGAAGGTAGAGCGGTTGTCTTCTCCACCAGAGTTTCCAGTGGAAGCGAAGATCAGGACGTCATGTCTCACAGCTTCAGCTATGGCAGCGTCGAGCTGATCGCTCGCAAATCCCAGGTCTGGCATGCTGAGGGAGATGCTGATGACCTGGGCACCGGCCTCAACCGCGTAGGAGACCGCCTCAGCCCAACGCTCCTCATGCTGGAAATCGAGGTCGCTCTGCGTCTGCTGCACCCGAACGGGGAGGACGTTGGCACCTGGTGCGAGCCCTTGAACTCCACCCTCTGCCCCCGTGCCGGCGATGAGAGACGCCATGTCGGTTCCATGCCCGTGCTCGTCGACGTTCGCTCCTTCGGGGGAGCGCGTCACATCAGCTCCCTCCAGGACCTGTCCGCGCAGTTCGGGAATGGAATTATCCACTCCACTGTCGATGACGGCCACAGTGACGCCTTCACCACGAGTGTGCTGCCAGATCTCCTCGGCCCGCAGGGCCCCCAACTGCCAGCCACTGGTCGCCTCATCAGCAGTCGCGCCTGGCGCGGCAAGCCCGTGGCACCACAGGATCGCCACGAGCGGCCAGATCCAAACGCCCCAACGGCGCCGGCTGCCCGAGCGATGGGTCTCCGCCATCGCTTCAGCTTTTCCCATCCTGAGTCGTTCCACGGTCGTCGTTCGCCGACGGGTCGGGCCGCCTTCTGCTCCGCCGCGCGGGATGGTCCCCTGACCGCGAGCCCCTTGCCGATACACCGGAGGGCGCCGAAGGACGATTGCTCGCCTCCCTGGCACGTTTCATGACTGGCACACCGCCGGGTCCGCGAACAAGGCCAGTCGTCGGATCGCGGTAAGCCATCTCGGACTGGGCTCCTATGGCGGTGCTGTTCGGCAGGCCACGGCCAGCACTGGGCGGACGGCGGGCGATGCCGCCAACGACGCCGCTCGGCGACTGCGTTCCGCGGGAATTCTCCATGCTCAAGGGCCCCACAGGGCCCTGCAGCGGCGGACGGCCAACCGCCGGCCCGTGACCACTGCCCGGTGCAGCCGCGACCGCGGGTCCAGTCTCGCCACCCGGCCGCCACACGGGCAGGCGGGAAACCCCCTGACCTCCGCGCCCGGCACAACGGGCGGCTGCCCCACACTAGGGGATCGAGGGCCAGTCAGGGGACCATCCGACAGGTTTCGACGCTGCGGAAGCGGCCCGACCGTCCCCGGTTGAGGTGCTCGGTCCACAAACTCATCGCCTCCATCAATCGCGGGATTCAACCTGGCCACAGGTGTGGCTGTCTCCGCAGCGGGGAGCCGAGGCTCCAGCACTGGTGCCGTTGAATCGAGCGAGGTACTCATGGGCTCGTCGATGACTGCGAGAGGAGGCGTGGCTACCTCCGTAGCACGCTCGCCCGCACTCGGAAGGCCAACCTGTTGGGTTGGGCTCGTTTCTCGGCCTTCGCTGGAAGCTATCTCTCTGGAAGCGGCGTTGACGGGGCTCTGGTCCTTCCATGAGCTTGGCTCGACCGGTGCGGAAGACTGAGACGGACTGCGTGTTTCCTTGCCGCCTTCGAAGTCCTCCAGCATCACTGGTCTGAACCGAGGCTCCTGCGCCCCCGCCATGTCGTCCGCCGCCGCGCGGTAACTTGACGACAGCCGCTCCAGCACGTGGATGGCTTCCTGCCGTTCCAACTCCTCGGACACCGAAGCGATCGCCGTCTCGGACACCGGTGCGGGCCGCTCGGGCGTCGGCGGCATGGCCGCCCGCGCCTCGCTCAACGCCTGGCCGGCGTCCTGCAGCGCGTTGCCGACGGTCCGGGCGTAGTCGGCCAGCGTGGCGGACTCCTGGACCAGATGCCGGCCCCAGGCCCGAAAAGCTTTCGCGTTCTCGCCCTGCCACTCAACCTGAGACATCTGGACAAGGACCTGCTTGTCAGCGCCGTTCAACCCTCGGGCCATCGCTAGCAGGACATCCGCCCGGGCCGTCAACTGCTCGGGATCCGCACTTGCCAGCAAACCGGCCAGCTGCTCGTGCGTGTACCGCTCGAACTCGCCCATCCCGACCGCCCCCTCCACGACGTCCGGTGCCAAGCCGGCGCGACCACCATCGTAGTTAACCCCTCGCTACACCCGGCAACCGTACTTCCCGTCACTCCTCCGGCAGCCACCCCAGTTGCACCAGTGGGTTGTCCCGGCGGCGGGAGACGAGTTGGGCGCGGCCCGGGGG
>NZ_SMKC01000146.1 GCF_004348315.1 Streptomyces sp. 8K308
CTCATCTGAGATATAAGTACCAAATAACAATCTATCTTCTTTTTTTTTTTTGAGCGTCTCGTAGGCTCGGAGATGTGTATAAGAGACAGGCCGAGGGCGCCGGCGTGGGCGGGGACGCGGCGGCCGACGCGGTCGATGGTGCGCAGGTACTCGTGGGACTCGCGGGTGGCCAGGTACACGACGTTCGGGCCGTCGAGACGGGCCAGGTGGATGGTCTCGCCGAGGGCGTCGGACGCCTCGTCGAGGAAGGGCCGGACCAGGTGGACGCGGCGGTCGCTGTCCAGGTAGCCGGTGCCGGTGAGTAGGGCGCGGATGCCGATGGCGTAGAGGGCGCCGGTGACGTCGGTGCGGACCCAGCCCTGGTCGACGAGGGTCTGGAGCAGCGCGTACATGCTGCTGCGCGGCACGTCCAACTCCTCGGCGAGCTCGTGCAGGCGGGACGGGCGGTCGCCGCGGGCCGCGAGCAGTTCGAGGAGGGCGACGGTTCTCATCGCCGACTTCACCTTCATGGCCAGATCGTAAGTCGGTGACCAGGAGGGTGACATTCGCCTCTTGACCTCGCGGGGTCACAAGCCTAATTTTCATCTTCATACGTGGACAGGGTTTCTGTATGAGGATGACGTTCATGATGGAGAACGTGGTGCGGCTCCGCGACGGCACCGGCGAGTTCACGGCGCTCGACGAGGCGACGATCGAGCGGCTGCTGCGCGACTGCTACGTGCCGTTCGTCGAACTCCGCGACACCACACCCGGATACGCCGTCTCCCTGGTCGAGGCCGACCTCCGGCTGGTCGGCGCCTGAGAACGATCCACACGGTCAATCCACGCGGTTCGAAGGAGAACCCCGCATGCCACTCGTCGTCGTCGGGATCAGCGTGCTGGTCCTGCTGCTCCTCATGACGAGGCTGAAGCTCAACGGCTTCGTCGCCCTGCTGCTGGTCGCCGTGGGCGTCGCGCTCGTCCAGGGCATACCGCTGGCCGAGATATCGGACGTGCTCGCCGAGGGCGTCGGCGGACAGATCGGCGACACGATGCTGGTCGTCGGGCTCGGCGCCATGGTGGGCCGGGTCCTGGGCGACTCGGGCGCCGCCCAGCGCATCGCAGGACACTTCGTCGACTCGTTCGGGGTGCGCTGGGTCCAGGTGGCCATGGTGGTGACCGCGATGCTGATCGGCGTCACCATGTTCTACGAGGTCGCCTTCGTGATCATCGTGCCCGTCGCGTTCACCATCGTCCGCGTCACCCGCCAGAACCTGCTGTGGGTCGGGCTGCCGATGTCCATCGCGCTGTCCACCATGCACAGCTTCCTTCCGCCGCACCCCGGGCCGACGGCCGTGGCCGCCACGTTCGACGCGTCCGTCGGCCTGACGCTGTTCTACGGGCTCTTCTTCGCCGTGCCGATCGGCGCCGCCATCGCCCTGGTCTGGCCACGGCTGCCGTTCATCCGCCGCATGGACCCGGCCGTCCCCACCGGGCTCGTCACCGAGCGGGAGTTCACCGAGGACGAGATGCCAGGGCTCGGCTGGTCGCTCTCGGTCGCGCTGGTGCCCGTCGTGCTCATCGCTGGCGCCGCCGTCTACGACATGTCGGTGCCTGACGACGACGCCGCGCTGCCGTTCGTCACCTTCGTCGGCGCCGCCCCCATCGCCCTGCTGCTGACCCTGCTGCTCGCCGTCTGGGCGTTCGGCCCCCGCGGCGGCCGCAGCCTGGAGGAGGTCGCCAACTCCTGCTCATCCGCCGTCAGGGCGATGGCGATGATCCTGCTCGTCATCGGCGCGGGCGGCGCGTTCAAGAACGTCCTCGTCGAGGGCGGCATATCCGACTACATCCAGGACCTCACGGACGGTTGGGGCGTCTCGCCGATCATCCTGGCCTGGCTGATCGCCGTCATCCTGCGCATCGCGCTCGGCTCCGCCACGGTCGCCGTCGTGACCGCGGCCGGCGTCGTCGAGCCGCTGCTCGCCGGCAGCGGGGTACACCCCGAGCTGATGGTGCTCGCCGTCTCCTGCGGCTCGATCGCCTTCTCCCACGTCAACGACCCGGGGTTCTGGATGTTCAAGGAGTACTTCAACCTCACCGTCGTCCAGGCCCTCAAGGCCCGCACCACCTACACCACCGTCCTCGCGGTGCTCGGCCTCGGCGGCGTCCTGGCGATGGAACAGGCCCTCGACCTCCTCAACGTCTGAGCACGCGTGAAAGGCAGCACCGCGCACATGAGCCCCCAGCCGACCGTCACCGCCTTCGCCGTCTACCCGGTAGCCGGCCGCGACAGCATGGCGCTCAACCTCTCCGGCGCCCACGGCCCCTACTTCACCCGCAATGTCGTCGTCCTCACCGACTCCGAGGGCCGCACCGGGCTCGGCGAGGTGCCGGGCGGCGAGAAGATCACCCGGACCCTGCGGGACGCCGAACCACTCGTGGTGGGCGCCAGGGTCGCCGACTACCAGCGCGTGCTGCGCGAGATCGGCGCCCGGTTCGGCGACCGGGACACCGGCGGGCGCGGCGCCCAGACCTTCGACCTGCGCACCACCGTGCACGCCGTCACCGCCGTCGAGTCGGCGCTGCTCGACCTGCTCGGGCAGCACCTGGAGGTGCCGGTGGCCGCGCTCCTCGGCGACGGACAACAGCGCGACTCCGTCAGGGTGTTGGGCTACCTCTTCTACGTCGGCGACCCGGACCGCACCGACCTGGGGTACGCGCGCGAGCCGGACGCCGACGCCGAGTGGTACCGGATCAGACACGAGGAGGCGCTGACCCCGGGGGCCATCGTGCGGCAGGCCGAGGCCACCTACGAGCTCTACGGCTTCCGGGACTTCAAGCTCAAGGGCGGGGTGTTCGAGGGGCGGGAGGAGGTGCGGGCGATCCGGGCGCTCAAGGAACGCTTCCCCGAGGCGCGGATCACCCTCGACCCCAACGGCGCGTGGTCGCTGCGCGAGGCGGTCGAACTGTGCCGGCCGCTGCTCGGCACGCTGGCCTACGCCGAGGACCCGTGCGGCGCGGAGGACGGCTACTCGGGCCGCGAGATCCTGGCCGAGTTCCGGCGCGCCACCGGGCTGCCGACGGCCACCAACATGATCGCCACGGACTGGCGGCAGTTGACGCACGCGCTCGCCCTGCAGTCGGTGTCGATCCCGCTGGCCGACCCGCACTTCTGGACGATGCGCGGCTCGGTCCGGGTGGCGCAGTTGTGCGAGGCGACGGGGCTGACGTGGGGATGCCACTCCAACAACCACTTCGACATCTCCCTGGCCATGGTGGCGCACTGCGGGGCGGCCGCGCCCGGCGACTACAACGCGCTCGACACGCACTGGATCTGGCAGGAGGGCCTGGAACGGCTGACGGTCGAACCGCCCCGCATCGTGGGCGGCGAGGTCGCCATACCGAACGCGCCGGGACTCGGCGTCCGACTGGACGAGGACCGGCTGCTCGCCGCCCACGAGCTGTACCGCGAGAAGGCACTCGGCGCCCGTGACGACACGACGGCGATGCGCTACCTGGTGCCGGACTGGACCTTCGACCCCAAGCGACCGGCCCTGGTGCGGTGACGTCGCGCTGTCGCTGGGCCTCGGCGACCGCCGCCGCCCGCTGGTTGGCGCCGGCCCAGAGGGCCGGCCAACCAGCGTGGCGAACGCCGAGGGCCGGTCTGGCCGGAGGCCGAGGCCGCGCTCGGCGCCGGCTCGTGGCGGCCTTTGGCCGGCTGCGCCTGGGGCCGGGCGCGTGGCTTCCGGACCGGGCCGAGTCAGAGGCTCCGCTTTGACCAGGCCCGTTGGCGCACGGTGGCCGGGGCGCCGGTGTGCCGCGCCTGCCGTTCGGCGGACAGGGTCCTCGGCCGCATGGCCGGCGCCGTCGGCCCTCCGGCCTTCCGAGCGCCTGCGGCGCTCGTCGCGGAGGCCGACAGACGTCGGGTGTGCGGCGGCGAGCCGCAGGGCACGGTGACGGTGATTTCGCGCCGTCCGGCGCGAAACCGCAGCGGAGGGAACACCGTTGAAGCCCTTGAGATACCTCGGCCGCCTGGCGGCCGCCGTGTTGGCGCTGGCGCTGGGCGCCCTGCTGCTCGCGCCCGCCGCGCAGGCGTCCGCCGCCCAGGCGTCGGCGCAGGCGTCCGCGTCCGGTAGTCAGCCGTGGGTCGGGACGTGGGCGACCGCGCCCACCACGCGGCCCGCCAGTGACACCACCACCTTCGAGGACCAGACGATCCGGCAGGTGGTGCGCGCCAGCGTCGGCGGCGCCGCCGCGCGGGTCAGGTTCTCCAACGAGTTCGGCACCGAGCCGCTGGTCATCGGTGAGGCCAGGATCGCTAGGCGGGACCCGGCGGGCGACGGATCGAGCGCCCTGTCGGGCAGCGACCGGCGGTTGACGTTCGACGGCCGCACCCGGGTGACCGTGGCGCCGGGCGAGCGGCTGGTCAGCGACCCCGTCGCGCTGCGGATCCCGGCCCGCGCCGACCTGCTGATCAGCGTCTACCTGCCGGAGCGCACCCCAGGCGCCACCCTCAACGCCTACGCCAACCAGGAGAACTACCTGGCCGACGGCAACGTCGCCGCCCGCACCGCCATCACCCCGACCGGGACCACCGACCGCTGGTACTTCCTCACCGGCGTGAGCGTCGTCGGCCAGGCGCGCGGCGCGGTGGTGGCGCTCGGCGACTCGCTCACCGTCGGATCGAGCCTCAACAGCAACCACCGCTGGACCGACTTCCTCGCCGAACGGCTGCGGGCCGAGCCGGGACGGCTGTCCGGCACCGGGGTGCTGAACGCCGGCATCAGCGGCAACCGGCTGCTGCGCGACCCCAACCCGCCGGCGGGCTCGCCCGCGCACGCGTGGGCGGCGTACTTCGGGCAGGCCGGCATCACCCGCTTCGACCGGGACGTGCTGACGCAGCCGGGCGTGACGCACCTCGTGACGTTCCTCGGCATCAACGACATCGGCCAGCCGGGCACCCGCTCCGCGCCGGCGTCCGAACAGGTCACGGCCGCCGAGGTGATCGCCGGCCAACGGCAGTTGATCAGGCGCGCGCACGAGCGCGGCATCCAGGTGATCGGCGCCACCATCACCCCGTTCCGCGACGACACCCTCGGCTTCTACAACCCGGCCAAGGAGGAGGTGCGGCAGCAGGTCAACCACTGGATCAGGACCAGCGGCGAGTTCGACGCGGTCGCCGACTTCGAGGCCGCAGTCCGCGACCCGGCCCAGCCGGACCGGCTGAACCCGGCCTACGACGCCGGCGACCACCTGCACTTCAACGACGCCGGCAACGCGGCGCTGGCCGCCGCCTTCCCGCTCGAGGCGCTCGGCGGGCGGTGACGACCAGCGCCGCGCGGCGCTCACTCGAAGCCGAAGTCGACGGGTAGCGGCGCCGGCCGGAAGAGGCGGGCGGGCACGGCGGCGGCCAGCATCCGGTAGCCCTCCGGGTTCAGGTGCAGGCCGTCGCCGACGTCCGCCGCCGGCAGCAGCCGTTCGGGCGCTGCCGGGTCGCGGACGGCGGCGTCGAAGTCGATCACCGCGTCGAACCGGCCGCTGGAGCGGATCCAGTCGTTGACCCGCTGCCGGGTGGCCTCCCGAAGACCGCCCGGGTCGTCGTAGAGGGAGTTGCCGTCGAACGGGGTGAGCGTGGCGCCGTAGACCCGGATCCGCTGGGCGTGGACGCGCGTGATGATCTGCTCGTAGGCGGCGATCAGCCGGTCGCCGACCGCGCGTTGCGCCTCCGGGGTGGCGGGCGCGGTGCCGATGTCGTTGATCCCCTCGAAGACCACCAGCCAGGAGACGCCGCTGGTTGCGAGCACGTCGCGGTCGAGGCGGGCCAGCAGGTTGGGGCCGAGGCCGTCGTCGAGCACCCGGTTGCCGCCGGCCGCCTGGTTGAGGACGGCGGTCGATCCGCGCAGCCGGTCGAAGAGCTGGTCGGGCCAGCGGTCGTTGCCGTTGGTGGTCGAGCCCCGGCCGTCGGTCAGCGAGTCGCCGACGATGGCCACGGCGGCGGTGGAGCTCGGCGACCACACCTCGACGCCGCTGAGGAAGTACCAGTGGTCGGTGCGGGTGGCGCCCGGCAGGTCATCGGCCGTCACGTGGTCGCCGGCCAGCAGGTAGGAGGCGGTGCGCGAACCGGGGTGCGAGGTGATGTCGGTGGAGGCCTGGCCCTCGGCCAGGTAGAGGGTGACGGTGAGGTTGGTGCCGGCCGCCAGGTCGAGGTCGAGCGGGTCGGAGACGGCCTGCGCGCCGACCGGGATCGTCACCGATGGCTGCCGCTGGAAGGTGACCTGCCGCGCGGTGCCGGGCTCGATGGCGCTGACGCCGGCCAGTCCGTCGCGCGGCAGCGCCACCGAGACCGCGGTGATGGGCAGGGGCGCGCCCCCGAAGGCGTTCGAGAAGCGCAGCCGCGCGTGCTCACCGCCGACCGTGACCCGGACCGTCTGCCGCAGCGTGGCGTCGGCCAGCACCCGACCGTCCTGGGTGAACGGGGGCGGCGGCATGTTGCCCGGCTCGGTGAGCTGCGGCATCGCCGTCCAGGTGTTGACCCAGTGTCGGCCGCCCGGTGCCGCGTTGCCCGCGCCCGAGGCGCCGACTACCGACGACGCGGCGACCAGGGCGACCGCGAGCATCGCCACGGCGGCCAACTGGACGAGCCACGGCGTCGTTCTCGGCGTCGTTCTTCTCGGCTCTCTCATGGGAGCGCGCCCCTTCATGTGTCGGTCCTGCCTCTCAGCTGGTGGCGCAGCTCGCGCCGTTGAGGGTGAACGCGGTCGGTGCGCCGGCGTTGCCGGTGTGGTAGGCCTGGAAGCCGATAGAGACGCTCGCGCCGGCCGCGATGGTCGCGTTGTGGGTGACGTTGGTGGCGGTGACCGCGCCGCTGCTCGGGCTGTAACTTGCGTTCCAGCCCGAGGTGATGGTCTGCCCGGCGGGCAGCGTGGACCGCAGCGACCAGCCGCTGAGCGGGGTGCTGCCGGTGTTGGTGATGGTGAGGGACGCGGTCAGGCCGGTGTTCCAGGAGTTGGTGGTGGCGGTGACGCGGCAGGCCGCCGGGGTGCCGGGTTCCCCGCCGCCGGGCGGCGGTGTGGTGGTGGAGTCGAGGCCGAAGAACTCGATGACCCGGGCCGCCATCCCGGACTGCGGGACGTTGTGGCCGACGCTCTGGAGGCTGATGGCCTCGACCGGGGCCTGGGCGCCGGTGCCGCCGTAGCGGGTGCGGTTCCAGTTGGCCTGCGGGGTGTCGGTGTAGGACGGGGTCTGGCTGACGCCGAGCACGTTGGTCCACTGCTTGACCTGCTCCCCGAAGTTCGGGTAGCGCAGCGTGTCGTCGTTGGTGCCGTGCCAGATCTGCATGCGCGGCCTGGCGCCCGAGTAGCCGGGGTAGGCGTTGCGGACGGCGTTGCCCCACTCCTGCGGGGTGCGGGAGACCTGGCCCTGGGCGCAGGCGCTGTTCCAACCCGAGCCGTCGGTGGTGGCGAAGCAGCCGAACGGCACGCCGGCGAAGGCGGCGCCGGCCCGGAACACGTCCGGGTAGACGCCGAGCAGGACGTTGGTCATCATCGCGCCAGACGAGGCGCCGGTGACGAACACCCGTGCGGGGTCCGTGTTGTGGGTGCGCTGCACGTAGTCCACCATCGACCGGATGCCGACCGGGTCGCTGCCGCCGCCCCGGGTCAGCGCCTGCGGCGATGACACGTCGAAGCAGTTCCCGCTGCGGGTGGCGGAGGGGTAGATCACGATGAAGCCGTGGCGGTCGGCGAGCGAGGCGAACTCGGTGCCCGAGTAGAACGCCGGGCCCGAGCCGGTGCAGTAGTGGACGGCCACCAGCACGGCGGGCCGGGTCGCGACGGTGTCGGGCACGTACAGGTGCATGCGCAGATCGCTCGGGTTGGTGCCGAAGTTGGTGACCTCGGTGAGCGTCGCGGCCTGCGCCGGGGGCGCCGTGACCAGGAGCGCCGCGAGGAGCGGCAGCACGCCGGCGAATAACGCGGCGAGCAGTGAACGTATGTGTCGGGCGGCTCTGTTGAGCATGTCGGTGTCCTTGTCCTTTCGACATCCTTTTCTAAACTTGCGGTTGTGAAGGGCTTGCTGCTGCGCCTGTCGTCCCTTGACGCCGACGCCGCCGCCGCCGTCCGGGTCATCGCGCACTTCCAGGCGCTGCTCGCGGCCGGCCGGCTCGACCCGGCGGCCCTGGCCCGATCGGCGGCCGGCCTCGCCGAGTGCCCGGTGGGCGTGGAGCTGGCGGACGGCCGGACCTTCCGTGCCGGTCCCGACGGCGCGGGGCTCGCCGGCCCGCCCGGGCGGGCCTCGGGGCAGGCGGCGCTGCGACCCACTGGCCGCGTTTGGCTCGAACGGCCCGGCGCGGCCAGGCCGTTCGACGATCTGCTGCTGGAGTGGCTGGCCATCGCGGCGCACACCCTCGAACACCCGCTGCGGGTGGCCGACCCGGCGCTCGTCGAGGTGGCGCTCTCCGCGCGCGAGTCGGTGGCGGACCGGGCCAGGGCGTTGCGGCTGCTCGGCCTGGCGCCCGAGGGGCGGCTGCGGGTCCTGGCGTTCGCGGCGGGCGACGGCGGCGACGCCGAGGTGGCGGCGTTGGCGCTGCTCGGCAGGGGCGCGGTGCCCGGCACGCTGCGGGTGGCCAGTCTCGGCGGGCTCGGCGTGGCGCTGTTGCAGGACCGGGCGGCCGGCTCCGGATCGCCGGTGCCCGGGCTGCGCGCGGCGGTGCGCGGCGGCGTCCGGGTCGGCGTCGGCGGTGGCGTCGAGGCGCCGCTGGCCGGGCAGTCGCTGGAACAGGCGTCGGTGGCCCTGCGGTTCGCGGCGGCCGGACCGCCGGCCGAGGCGGTGGTGGACCATGACGAGCTCGGTCCGGCCGCGGTGCTCGCCGAGGTGCCGGCCGCGCGGCTCGGCGAACTGCCGGACGTGCGGCGGCTCTGCGAGCTCGCGGCGCGCGACGGCGGCGAGTTGAACCTGGCGGCGCTCGCCGCCTTCTGCCGCACCGGCTCGCTGCGCCAGGCGGCGGCCGAACTCCACCTCCACCACAGCTCGGTGGCCGCCAGGCTGGGCCACGTGCAGGCCGCGACGGGCTGGCGGCTGCGCGATCCGGCGCACCGCTTCCGCGCCCAACTTGCCCTGTACGCCCGGCGTCTGTCGCTGACCGCCGGGGACGGCTGAGCGCTCACCACGCGAGCGCCCGGCCCAGCACGGCGACCTCCTCCTCGGCCATCCGCCGTGCCACCGCCGAGTGCCGCACCAGCGCGGAGCCGTGGAACGTGCCGGGGTACAGGTGCAGTTCGGTGGTGACGCCGGCGGCCAGCAGGGCGCGGGCGTAGTCGATGCCCTCGTCGCGGAGCGGGTCGAGCTCCATCACAGTGACGTGGGCGGGCGGCAGCCCCGCGAGCTCGGCCGCGGTGGCCCGGCCCGGCGCGGCCGTCACCGGCACGTCGGGTGAGCCAGGCACCCCAGCGCCCAGGTAGGCGTCCCAACTGAGCAGCGCGCTCGGCCGGTTCCAGATCGGGGTGTCGATGAACCGCAGCGCGCTCGGGGTGGTGAGCCGGTCGTCGAGCGAGGGGCTGTCGAGGTACTGCAGACGCAGCGACGGCCCGCCCCGGTCCCTGGCGAGCAGGGCGACGGCGGCGGCCAGGCAGGCGCCGGCGCTGTCGCCCGCCACGGCCAGGGCCTCGGGCCGTACGCCCAACTCGGCGGCGTGCTCGGCCAGCCAGCACAGGCCCGCGTAGCAGTCGTCGAGCCCGGCGGGGTAGGGGTGTTCCGGCGCCAGCCGGTACTCGGGCGAGACCACGGCGCACGGCAGTGCTCGGGTCAGCCGCAGGTTGGCCTCGTGATCCACGTCGGGATGGCCCATCGTGAACCCGCCGCCGTGGATCCGGTAGACGGCGGGCAGCGGCGCGCTCCCGGCCGCCGCCGGCCGGTAGAGACGCAGGGGCACGCCGGGCCCTGGCAGCTCGGTGACCGTGACGCCGGTGGTGTCGGCGGCCGCGACGGCCGCGGCCAGTCGCGCCTTCTGGGCGGCGCGGGCCGCGGCCAGGTCGGAGAGGTCCGTCGGCTCCATCATGGTCAGCGCGGCGGCCAACTCGGGATCGAACGCGTGGGGCATGCGCTTACCGTGGCACCGATGGCATGTTCGGGTCATCAGACGGGCGTCGGTCGTGCACCGGCTGCCGCCCGACGGCATATCGCGGCACTTCCAGCGGAGCGCTCAGCCCGCCGCAGCGTGGAGGTGGCCGAGGGCCGACTCGGCGAGGAGCGCGGCCTGGTCGGGTAGCACCGAGTCGTCGAAGAGCGCGTTGGGGGAGTGGTTGCCCTCGATCGGCCGGTCGGCGGCGGCCGGCGGCGCCGCGCCCAGGAACCCGTAGGAGCCGGGGACGCGCTCCAGCACCAGTGAGAAGTCCTCGGAGGCGGTGCGCGGGGTGGGCAGTGTCCGGTAGCGGTCGGCGCCGAACAGCCGGGTCGCGGTGGCCGCGTACCGCGCGGCGGCCGCCTCGTCGTTGACGGTCACCGGCAGCCGGGCGTCGTACGCGGCCACCGCGGTCAGGCCGTGGCCGGTGGCGATGTGGTGGGCCAGGCGGGGTAGTTCGGCCGCGAGCCGCTCGTCGGTCTCGGTGCTGAACGTCCGCACCCCGGCGCGCAGCCTGGCCGTCTCCGGGATGATGTTGGGCGCGGAGCCGGCCGACACCTCCCCGACCGTGATCACCACCGGGTCGAACACGTCGAACCGGCGGGTGACATACGTCTGCAGGGCCGTGATGATCTCGGCCGCCACCGGCACCGGGTCGAGCGCGTTGTGCGGCCGGGAGCCGTGGCCGCCCCGGCCGCGCACGGTCACGTCGAACACCGAGTAGCCGGCCATCAGGGGCCCCGGCCTGGTGGTGACGGTGCCGCGCGGGATCTCGGCCGAGACGTGCACGCCGTAGGCCGCGACCGGCGGCTCGCCGGCCGCGTCGAGGACGCCCTCCTCGATCATGATCGCGGCGCCGCCGTACCCCTCCTCGCCCGGCTGGAACATGAAGAGCACGTTGCCCGCGAGGTCGCCGCGCCTGGCCGCCAACAGCCGGGCGGCGCCGACGAGTCCCGCCACGTGCAGGTCGTGCCCGCAGGCGTGCATCGCACCGTTGGCGGACGCGTACGGCAGCCCGGTCGTCTCGGTGACCGGCAGCGCGTCCATGTCGCCGCGCAGCAGCACGGTGGGCCCCGGCCGGGCGCCGCGCAGCACGGCGGTGACCGAGGTGGTCGCGGTGCCGGTGCCGATCTCCAGGCCGAGACCGGCGAGCGCGTCCAGGATCCGCCGCTGGGTGCGCGGCAGTTGGAGCCCGACCTCCGGATCGGCGTGCAACGCCCGGCGCAGCGCGATCAGTTCGTCGCCCAGGCGGGCCGCGAGCTCCCTGGCGGCGGCCGTGGTGTCACCCATACTCCGTCCTCCGTTCTCCCGGCCGTTCTCCCGGCCGAGCTTATTTCGTCGAACTGACGCGAAGCCCTTGCTAGGGTCCGGCACATGTCGAGCAGACTGCGGTCCGTCGCGACCGAGAACGAGGAGATCGCCCAGCGAGGGACCTACCGAACGGCCACCGGCACGCTCGTGGCCATCGGCGAGCCGCTGGCCGCCGCCCGCGCCGACACCGTCTCCTACCCGCCGGACGCCGACGTCACCGGCGGTGCCCGCGGCCCGTTCGCCGGCCGCCCCGAGGTGACCGGCGAGGGCAGCCTCGCCGCCGCCAGGCGGCTCACCGACGACGGCGCCGACCACGGCGCCGTCCTCAACTTCGCCTCCGCCCGCAACCCCGGCGGCGGCTACCTGCGCGGCGCCCGCGCCCAGGAGGAGGACCTGTGCCGCGGCGCCCTGCTCCACCCCTGCCTGCTGGCCGCCCCCGACTACTACGCGGCCCACCGCGCCTCCCGCGACCCGCGCTACAGCCACCGCGTCATCTGGTCCCCGCGCGTCCCCGTGATCCGCGACGACCGCGGCGCGCTGCTCGAGCGGCCCTACCCCGTCTCGTTCCTGACCTCGCCCGCGCCCAACGCCGGCCAGCTCGCCGCGCGTTCCGGCGGGCGGCCGGTCGAGCTCGCCGAACTGCTCGCCGAGCGGGCCGAACGCGTGCTGGCCGTCGCCGCCCGGCACGGCGCCCGGGAACTGGTGCTCGGCGCCTGGGGCTGCGGGGTCTTCCGCAACGACCCGGCCGAGGTGGCCGCCGCCTTCGACCGGGCCCTCACCACGCACGGCGCCGCCTTCACCCGGGTCGTCTTCGCCGTCTGGAGCCGCGGCCCCGAGTCGGCGAACCGCGCCGCCTTCGAGGCACGCTTCACCGCCGCCGGCTGACCGGCCTCGGGGCCGTCGCCCGCCCGGCCCGAAGCCGGGCGCCCGCATGGCCCGGTGCGCTACCCTGACGCTATGCGTGCCGTACGCCTTCTGCTTGCGTGGCCGCGCTGACCAGGCAAGACGTCAGCGCGGCGGCCCCTCCTGAGTGAGGGGTTTCTTCATGACGTGGCGGAGACGATCGATGGAGTTCCGAAGACGATGAGCGAGACACACAGGTACGACGCCGCACTGGCCGCGGACATCGAGGCGCGCTGGCAGGAGTACTGGGAGCGGCACGGCACGTACGAGACGCCCAACCCAAGCGGCGACCTGGCCGGCGACCCGGAGCAGGCGGCCAAGCCCAAGAAGTTCATCATGGACATGTTCCCGTACCCCTCGGGGGCGGGACTGCACGTGGGCCACCCCCTGGGCTACATCGCGACCGACGCCTACGCCCGCTACCTGCGGATGGCCGGCTACAACGTGCTGCACCCCCTGGGCTTCGACGCCTTCGGCCTGCCCGCCGAGCAGTACGCCGTGCAGACCGGCACCCACCCCCGGGTCTCCACCGAGGCCAACATGGCCAACTACCGCGGCCAGCTGCGCCGCCTGGGCCTGGGCTACGACCAGCGGCGGTCCTTCGCCACCATCGACCCGGACTACTACCGCTGGACGCAGTGGATCTTCCTGCAGATCTTCAACTCCTGGTACGACCGGGAGGCCGACCGCGCCCGGCCCATCGCCGAGCTGGTCGAGAGCTTCGAGGCCGGCGAGCGCCCCACCCCGGACGGCCGCCCCTGGGCCGAGCTGACCCCGGCCGAGCGCGCCACCGTGCTGGACGGCTACCGGCTGACCTACGCCGCCGACGCCCCGGTCAACTGGTGCCCCGGCCTGGGCACCGTGCTGGCCAACGAGGAGGTCACCGCCGACGGCCGCTCCGAGCGCGGCAACTTCCCGGTCTTCAAGTCCACGCTGCGCCAGTGGAACATGCGGATCACCGCCTACGCCGACCGGCTGGCCGACGACCTGGACACGGTCGACTGGCCCGAGGCGATCAAGCTGCAGCAGCGCAACTGGATCGGCCGCTCCGAGGGCGCCCGCATCGACTTCCGTGTCGGCGAGGAGGGCGACGGCGGCACGGTGACCGTCTTCACCACCCGCCAGGACACCCTGTTCGGCGCCACCTACATGGTGCTGGCCCCCGAGCACCACCTGGTCGACGCCGTGGTGCCCGCCGCCTGGCCGGCCGGCACCCGCGACGCCTGGACGGGCGGCCACGCCACCCCGGCCGAGGCCGTCGCCGCCTACCGCAAGCAGGCCGGCACCAAGTCCGACGTCGAGCGGCAGGCCGAGGCCCGCGAGAAGACCGGCGTCTTCACCGGCGCCTACGCCGTCAACCCGGCCAACGGCGAGCGGATCCCCGTCTTCATCGCCGACTACGTGCTGGTCGGCTACGGCACCGGCGCCATCATGGCCGTCCCGGCGCACGACAGCCGCGACTTCGCGTTCGCCCGCGCCTTCGACCTGCCCGTCCGCGCCGTCGTCGAGCCCATGGACGGTCGCTCCGCCGACCCCGCCACCTGGGACGACGCGTACTCCTCCTACGACAGCCGGCTGATCAACTCGGCGAGCGACGCCGTCTCGCTGGACGGGCTGACCGTGGCCGAGGCCAAGACCCGGATGAACGAGTGGCTGACCGCCGCCGGACTGGGCGAGGGCACCGTCAACTACCGCCTGCGCGACTGGCTGTTCAGCCGCCAGCGGTACTGGGGCGAGCCGTTCCCGATCGTCTACGACGAGGACGGCATCGCGCATGCCCTGCCCGACTCGATGCTGCCCCTGGAGCTGCCGGAGGTCGACGACTACTCGCCGCGCACCTTCGACCCGGACGACGCCGACACCCAGCCCGAGCCGCCGCTGGCGCGCAACGAGGAGTGGGTGAACGTCACCCTGGACCTGGGCGACGGGCCGAGGAAGTACCGGCGGGAGACCAACACCATGCCCAACTGGGCCGGCTCCTGCTGGTACCACCTGCGCTACCTGGACCCGCACAACGACCAGGCGCTGGTCGACCCCGAGGTGGAGCGCTACTGGACGGGCCCGCGCGAGGGCCTGCCCACCGGCGGCGTCGACCTGTACATCGGTGGCCAGGAGCACGCCGTACTGCACCTGCTGTACGCCCGCTTCTGGCACAAGGTGCTGTTCGACCTGGGCCACGTGTCCTCGGCCGAGCCGTACCACAAGCTGTTCAACCAGGGCATGATCCAGGCGTACGTCTACCGCGACGAGCGTGGCTTCCCGGTCCCGGCCGCCGAGGTCGAGGAGCGGGACGGCGGCTTCTACTACGAGGGCGCCCCGGTCAGCCGTGAGCTGG
Source organism: Streptomyces sp. 8K308 (assembly GCF_004348315.1). Taxonomy (GTDB): domain Bacteria; phylum Actinomycetota; class Actinomycetes; order Streptomycetales; family Streptomycetaceae; genus Streptomyces. The sequence continues at coordinate 14,646 of NZ_SMKC01000146.1, forward strand.
GCAAGATCGGCAAGTCCCTGAAGAACGTCGTCTCGCCCGACGACATCTGCGCCAGCTACGGCGCCGACACGCTGCGCCTGTACGAGATGGCGATGGGCCCGCTGGACGTGTCCCGCCCCTGGGAGACCCGGGCGGTCGTCGGCCAGTACCGGCTGCTGCAGCGGCTGTGGCGCAACGTGCTGGACGAGGCGACGGGCGAGGTCACCGTCGTGGACGCCGAGCCGACCGAGGACACCCTGCGGGCCATGCACAAGGCCGTCGACGGCGTCCGGCAGGACCTGGACGGGCTGCGCTTCAACACCGCCATCGCCAAGATCACGGAGCTGAACAACCACGTCACCAAGCTGGCCGAGGTGCCGCGCCCGGTCGCCGAGGCCCTGGTGCTGCTGATCGCGCCGCTGGCCCCGCACATCGCCGAGGAGCTGTGGCGGCGTCTGGGCCACGAGACCAGCGTCACCCGGGCCGACTTCCCGGTCGCCGATCCGGCCTACCTGGTGGACGAGACGGTGACCTGCGTCGTCCAGATCAGGGGCAAGGTGCGGGCCAGGATCGAGGTCGAGCCGGCGATCGCCGACGCCGACCTGGAGGCCAGGGCCCTGGCCGAGCCGGCGGTGGTCGCGGCGCTGGGCGGCGCGGGGATCCGCAAGGTCATCGTCCGGGCCCCGAAGCTGGTGAACATCGTCCCGGCCTGATCCCGGGGCGATGGCCCTACCCTGGGGAGCGGAGGTGCGCCGGACATGGACATCCTGATCACGCTGCTTGGCCTGTCGTTCCTCGCCTTCCTGGTCTTCGCCGGGCTTGTGGTGTGGGGGGTCCGCGCGGTGGGCCGAAGAGCGGCCCGGGCCCGCGCGGACCTCCGCCGCACCTTCACCGACGCCGTGCTGAACGCGCGCGCCGCCCAGCCGGGCGTTATCGGCGACGCGGCGCGCACCCGCAGGGAACTGCGCGCCACCCTCGACAGCACGCGCGCCGCGTTGCGCGCCGACGCGACGCTCACGGAGGCGCGCGCCCTGTTCAAGCAGCTCACCGGCCACGCGGAGCAACTGGACCGGGAGTTGTCGGCGCTGATGACCGGCGAACCGGACCGCGCCAGGCTCGCGGCCCGGCTCCCCGAGCTGCGCACCCGCGCCGACCGGATTCGCCGCTCCGCCGACGCCCTCCGCTTCGCGGCCCAGGAGCGGGCGCACCGCCACGACGCGGACGCGCTCGACGCGCTGCACGACCAGATCGACCTGGAGGCCAACGCCCTCCGCCACTGGGAACCACCACCCCCCGGCCCCGACC
>NZ_SMKC01000147.1 GCF_004348315.1 Streptomyces sp. 8K308
GCCGAGGGCCGCCCCGCAGCCGCCCCCGCCGCCCGAGCCGGAGCCGACCCGCCGCCGGCTGCTGACCGCCCTCGGCAGCGGCGGACTGGTGCTGTTCGGCGGCGCGCTCGCCGCCAGGCTGCTCGTGTCGCGCTCCGGCGGCGCCGCCTCGGCCGAGGGCCGCCGGCACTACACGATCGGCCTGCACGCCGACCTCAGCGGCCCGCACGAGAAGTACGGCAAGGGCCAGCGGCGGGGCGTCACCATGGCCGTCGAGGAGCTGAACCAACTGGGCAACCTCAGCTTCACGGTGAGCCTGCGCGCCCTGGACGACGGCGGCGATCCCGAGCGCGCGGCCGAGGTGGCGCGGGCGCTGATCGACGACCCGGAGGTGCTCGTCGTCATCGGGCCCACCGGGGATGCCGTCGCGCGGACGGCCGCCGAGGCGTACGGCGCGGCCGGCGTGCCGCTGCTCGCGCTCTCCGCCGGCAGCTTCGAGCCGCGCACCGAGGACGACACGCTGCTGCTCGGCCGGCCCGACACGGCGACGGCGGCGCGGGCGGTGCCGCTGGTGCTCGGCGATCTCGGGGCCCGCCGGGTCGGCCTGATCGACGACCGCACGGCCGACGAGTACAGCTGGCTGGTCACCCGGGCGGTCAGCGACGCCGTGGACCGGCGCGCCGTCGAGCTCACGCCCCGGGTGCTGCCGGCCGGCACCCGGGACTTCGCCGAGGTGGCCGAGGGGTTCACGGCGGCCGGTCTTGACGCCGTCGTGTACGGCGGGTTCGCGGACGGCGCGGGGCGGTTGGCCAGGGCGCTGGCCGAGGCCGGGTACGAGGGCGTCGTGGTGGCCACCCAGGAGGCGCTGGGGCCGGAGTTCTTCGAGTTCGCGGGCGAGGACGCGGCCGGCTGGTACTTCGTCACCACCTACACCGACCCGCTTGGCGACCCGGACGCTAGCGGCTTCGCCACCGTGCACCGCGAGCGGTTCGGCGGCATCGTCGAGCCCTACGCGGTCGAGGGCTACGACGCGGCGCGGATGGTGGTCGACGCCATGCGGGCGCTCGAGCACGAGGCCGCCGGGCCGGCGCGCGCTTCGTTGCTCGCGCAGCTGCGCGGCGCCGAGTACCACGGCCTCGGCCGGCCGTTGGCTTTCGACTCGGGCGGCGGCTACGCCGGCGGCGGGCCGCTCGGCTATCTCTACCGGGCGTCCGCGGACGGCGTGCGGTTCCGGCGCCCCGTCGAGCCGCCCGAGGAGTGAGCGCGGCCGGGGGCGGGGCGGCTCAGGAGCTGGGCGGATCGGTGCTGACCCGCACCCACACCTGCTTGCCGTCCTCGGTGAGCGCGTAGCCGAGCCCGTCGGCCATCTCCCGCAGCAGCCAGAGCCCCCGGCCCTCCTCGGCCGTCCAGTCGGGCAGCGTGATCTTGGGCAGCTCCGTCGAGCGGTCGCTCACCGAGACCTGCACGGCGTTGCCGAGCAACGAGAGCTCCAGGGTGCAGCGCGGATCGCCCACGTGCCGCGCCACGTTGGACAGCAGCTCGGTGACCCCGTGCAACACGACCTCGGTGACCCGCTGCGGTTGCCCCCACTCTCGCATGGCGAGCGAGGCGAGCCGCCGGAAGTGCGCCAGATCCTCGCGCCTGGCCGTCAGCAACCAGCTGTACGAGAGGCGTTGGATCTCGGCGTCCGGGCTGGTGAGCGTCATGATCCCTCCGGTGCTGCACGCGGTGTCAGGAATTGGGTGCGCTGCGTTACGTCTCGCACCCTGCCCCTAACTCCCGGCAGTCCGCAAGGAATTCAGCTGCACGTGTGGAGTTCATATCACTCGAACGAGTGGTGGAGTTGACAACGCTCAGATCGGTCGGTGGCGGGAGCGCTCCCGTGGGCGCGGATGGCCGAAACCGCGTGGGAGGCGGCGGAGCGACGCCCCCCGCGCCCCTGGTCAGGCGGCCTTCAGGGCCACGGCGATCGCGTCGGCCAGCGGCGTGGTCGGTCGGCCGATGAGCCGGGCGAGGTCCCCGCTGGTGTCCGCGAGCAGGCCCCGCGCGATGCCCGAGGTGTCCACGTCCACGAGGATGGCGGCGAACGGCTCGGGCAGCCCGGCGCCGGTCAGGATCGCCAGGTGCTCCTCGGGGGTGACCGGCGTGTAACTGATCTCCCTGCCGGTCTGGCGGGACAGCTCCGCCGCGTACTCGGCGAGGCTCCAGGCGGTGTCGCCGCTCAGCTCGTACGCCTTGCCCTCGTGGCCCTCGCCGGTGAGCACGGCCACCGCGGCGGCCGCGTAGTCGGCGCGGGAGGCCGAGGCCACCCGGCCGTCGCCGGCGCTGGCCACCACCGCGCCGTGTTCGAGCACCGGGGCCAGCTGCTCCGTGTAGTTCTCGTGGTACCAGCCGTTGCGCAGGAGGGTGTAGGGCACCCCGGAGGCCGTGATGACCTCCTCGGTGGCCCGGTGGTCGTCGGCCAGCGTGAAGGTGGCGGCGGGGCCGCCGAGCACGCTCGTGTAGGCGAGCAGGCCGACGCCCGCCGCCTTGGCGGCCTCCACCACGGCCGTGTGCTGGGGGACCCGCTGCCCCGCGTCGGTGCCCGAGATGAACAGCACCCGGTCGCCGGTCCCGAAGGCGCTCGCCAGGCCCTCGGGGGCGCCGTAGTCCGCGACCCGCACGGTCACGCCGCGGGCCGCGAGGTCGGCGGCCTTCGCCTCGTTCCGCACCACCACGGCCACCTGGTCGGCGGGAACCTTCTCCAACAGGGCGTCGACGACCAGCCGGCCCAGGTGGCCGGTGGCGGCGGTGACCACGAACATCGATGTCTCCTCGGTGTTGTCCGTTCTGACAACCCGACCCTAAGCTGCACGCTAACCAAGAGAAAGTACCCACTTTGAAGTAAGGTACTGGTATGACAGTAAGCATTCCGCCCAACGTCAACGCCGCCACCTGCCCCTCCCGGGTGGTGCTCGAGCACGTCACCAGCCGCTGGGGCGTCCTGGTGCTCGCCCTGCTGCTCGACACCGAGCGGCAGCGGTTCAGCGAGCTGCGCCGGGCCATCGGGGGCATCAGCGAGAAGATGCTCGCCCAGACCCTCCAGACCCTGGAGCGGGACGGCATGGTGCTGCGCGAGGCGCGCCCGGTCATCCCGCCGCACGTGGACTACTCGCTCACCCCGCTCGGCCGGGAGTTCGCCGACCGGGTCTGGGCGCTGACCCGGCTGGTTGAGCTGCGGATGCCGGAGATCACCGAGGCCCAGGAGGCGTACGACCTGACGCGCCGGGAGCGGGAGCGCGCCGCGGCCGGCTGACCGCGCGGCGTGCGCCCCGGCCGACACGGGGGCCCGGCTGGCCGGTCGGATGTCGGTGCCGCCTGTCACAATGCTCCGCACGGCGCGGAGTGCGCGCCGGGAAGCCGGGAAAGCGCGGGAAATGCGGAGCGAGATCGTGACACAGTCCGTCGCAGGACGGTCCATCGAGGCCAGGATCGCCGAGGAGCTCGGCGTAGGGGAGGGGCAGGTCAAGGCGGCCGTGGGGCTGCTCGACGGCGGCTCGACGGTGCCGTTCATCGCCCGGTACCGCAAGGAGGCCACCGGCGCGCTCGACGACACGCAGCTCCGCTCCCTGGAGGAGCGGCTGCGCTACCTGCGCGAGCTCGAGGAGCGGCGCGAGGCCGTGCTGGAGTCGGTGCGCGCCCAGGGCAAGCTGGGCGCGGCGCTCGAGGCCGCGATCCGCGGCGCCGAGACCAAGGCCCGTCTCGAGGACATCTACCTGCCCTACAAGCCGAAGCGCCGCACCAAGGCCCAGATCGCCCGCGAGGCCGGCCTGGAGCCGCTGGCCGACGGGCTGCTGGCCGACCCGAGCGTGCTGCCGGTCGCCGCGGCCGCCGCCTTCGTCGACGAGGCGCGCGGCGTGCCGGACGCGGAGGCCGCGCTCGCCGGCGCGAGGGCCATCCTCACCGAGCGGTTCGGAGAGGACGCTGACCTGCTCGGCGAGCTGCGCGAGCGGATGTGGCAGCGCGGCCGTCTCGTGGCCAGGGTGCGGTCGGGCAAGGAGACCGAAGGCGCCAAGTTCGCCGACTACTTCGACTTCTCCGAGCCGTTCACCGAGCTGCCGTCGCACCGGGTGCTCGCCATGTTCCGCGGCGAGAAGGAGGAGGTCCTCGACCTCACCCTGGAGCCCGAGGAGCCGGCCGGCGACGAGGAGCGGAGTGGTGCCGAGCCGTCGTCGTTCGAGCGCGCCATCGCCCACCGCTTCGGCATCGCCGACCGGGGCCGCCCGGCCGACGCCTGGCTCGGCGAGACGGTGCGCTGGGCCTGGCGCACCCGGATCCTGGTCCACCTCGGCATCGACCTGCGCGGGCGGCTGCGCACCGCCGCCGAGGACGACGCGGTGGGCGTCTTCGCGGCCAACCTGCGCGACCTGCTGCTCGCCGCGCCGGCCGGCACCCGGGCCACCATGGGGCTCGACCCCGGTCTGCGCACCGGCGTCAAGGTCGCCGTGGTGGACGCCACGGGCAAGGTCGCCGCCACCGACACGATCTACCCGCACGCGCCGCACCGCCGGTGGGACGAGGCGCTGGCCAGGCTGGAGGCGCTCGCCCTCGAGCACGGCGTCGAGCTGATCGCCATCGGGAACGGCACGGCCTCCCGGGAGACGGACAAGCTGGCCGGCGAGCTCATCGCCAGGATGCCCGAGGCCGGGCTGACCAGGATGGTGGTCTCCGAGGCGGGCGCCTCGGTCTACTCGGCGTCGGCCTACGCGGCCCAGGAGCTGCCCGACCTCGACGTGTCGCTGCGCGGCGCCGTCTCGATCGCCCGCCGGCTCCAGGACCCGCTGGCCGAGCTGGTGAAGATCGACCCGCGCTCGATCGGCGTCGGCCAGTATCAGCACGACCTGTCAGAGGTGAAGCTCTCCCGCTCGCTCGACGCCGTCGTCGAGGACTGTGTGAACGGCGTCGGGGTCGACGTCAACACCGCCTCTGTGCCGCTGCTCGCCCGGGTGTCGGGCATCGGCACCACCCTCGCGGAGAACATCGTGTCCCACCGCGATCTCAACGGGCCCTTCACCAACCGGGGTGCGCTCAAGCAGGTCTCCAGGCTCGGCCCCAAGGCGTTCGAGCAGTGCGCGGGCTTCCTGCGGATCAGGGGCGGGGACGACCCGCTCGACGCCTCGGCGGTGCACCCGGAGGCGTATCCCGTGGTGCGTCGCATGGCGGCGACCACCGGCGGCGACGTGCAGGGCCTGGTGGGCAACGCGTCGGCGCTGCGCTCGCTGCGCCCGGCCGACTTCGTGGACGACACCTTCGGGCTGCCGACGGTCACCGACATCCTGCGGGAGTTGGAGAAGCCGGGTCGCGACCCGCGTCCGGCCTTCCGCACCGCGCGGTTCAAGGAGGGCGTCGAGAAGATCGGCGACCTGAAGCCCGGCATGGTGCTCGAGGGCGTGGTGTCCAACGTCGCGGCCTTCGGCGCCTTCGTGGACGTGGGCGTCCACCAGGACGGTCTTGTGCACGTCTCGGCCATGTCGAAGAAGTTCGTGTCCGACCCGCGCGAGGTGGTCAAGCCGGGGGACATCGTGAAGGTGAGGGTCCTCGACGTGGACGTGGCGCGCAAGCGCATCTCGCTGACCCTGCGGCTCGACGAGGAGCCGGGCTTTGGCGGCGGGCGCGGCGGCCGGGACGAGCGCCGGCCGCGTGGCGAGCGCGGCGAGCGCGGCGGTGGCGCCCCGAGGCAGCGGGACCGGCGCGGTGGCGGCGGTGGCCAGCGGCGGGAGGCGCCGCCGGCGAACAGCGCCATGGCCGACGCGCTGCGCCGTGCGGGGCTGGTGCGCCCCGAGCGCGGCAAGCGCTGATCCGAGGGGTATCCAGGGCGAACGGCCCACCCGGCGGCCCGGACCGACCGCGGTCCGGGCCGCCGCGCTGTGAAGTGGCCCGCCTTTTACGGCCATTCCCTTGCCAGACCGGCGGGTAACAACTTACGGTGCCGTAACCTACGGTCTCGTAGGTATTCGCGTTACCCGCCAGGAGCTTCAGTGACCTTCAGCCCCACCCCTCTGACCAGTTCGGACGAGTGGACCGACGTCCGTCTGATCCATGCCCTGGAGGAGGTGGTGGAGCGCGAGCTCAACCGCCACCTGGGAGTGGCCAAGGACTGGATGCCGCACGAGTACGTGCCCTGGAGCGAGGGCCGGAACTTCGACGGCCCGCTGGGCGGTGAGCCGTGGGCCCCCGACCAGTCCAAGGTGACCGACATCGGCCGCACGGCGCTGGTGGTCAACCTGCTCACCGAGGACAACCTGCCGAGCTACCACCACGAGATCGCCACCATCTTCGGCCGCGAGGGCGCCTGGGGGAACTGGGTGCACCGCTGGACCGCCGAGGAGGGCCGGCACGGCATCGTGCTGCGCGACTACCTGCTGACCACCCGCGCCGTTGACCCGGTCCAGCTGGAGAACTTCCGCATGGCGCACATGTCGGAGGGGTTCGAGTCCGACAACGCGCACTCCATGCTGCACTCGGTGGCCTACGTCGCCTTCCAGGAGCTGGCCACCCGCATATCGCACCGCAACACCGGTCGCGAGTCCGGCGACCCGGTCTGCGACCGGCTGCTGGCCCGCATCGCCACCGACGAGAACCTGCACATGGTCTTCTACCGCAACCTGCTGAAGGCGGCTTTCGAGTTGGCCCCCGACCAGGCCATGCGGGCCGTCAGGGACGTGGTGGTCAACTTCCGCATGCCGGGCCACGGCATCCCCGGCTTCGAGCGCGCCGCCGCCAGGATGGCCATCGGCGGCATCTACAACCTGCGCATCCACCACGACGAGGTGCTCCAGCCGGTGCTGCGCTTCTTCAGGGCGCTCGACGTCGGCGGCCTCGGCGCCGAGGGCCTGAAGGCCCAGGAGGAGCTCGGCCGGTTCCTCGACGGCCTGGACAGCGAGGCCAGCCTCTTCGACGAGCGCCTCGCCGCCCGCCAGGCCCGCCTCGCCGCCCGCGGCAAGGCCTGAGCCGTCGCACGCTCCGCCGGGCGGTGGGCCGGCCCGCCCGGACAGGGCGTAATTCGGTTGCGCCCGCCACCCGGCCCTCCCTAGGGTGCTACCCGGCCTGTCGTCGACATGAGGGGGCCCGTTGGACAGCTGAGGTCGCAGACACCGCGAGCCCGTCGCGCCGCGCGTTCCGAACCGGACGTGTGGTGCCGCGCCGCGCGATCGACCTCGGCTGAGCCGGCCACCCGTCGCCCGCCACGCCTTCCCTCCGATCAGCCAGTCCCGGCCGCCCCGGGCCCGGTGTCTCCATGTGTCGCCCACCGTTCGTGACAAGCACTGGAGCTCCGAGATGCCCCACACCACCGCGCAGATCACCTGTGTCGACCTCGGCTACGCCTGGCCGGACGGCACCCGGCTCTTCGACGGCCTCGACTTCGCAGCCGGACCCGGCCGCACCGGCCTGATCGGCCTCAACGGCAGCGGCAAGTCGACACTGCTCCGGCTGCTCGCCGGGCGGCTCACCCCCACCTCGGGCACGGTCCGGGTGACCGGGGAGCTCGGCTACCTGCCGCAGAACATCACCCTGGACACCGCGCAGCGCGTCGACCGGGTGCTCGGCATCGAGAAGGTCAGGGCCGCCCTGCACGCCATCGAGTCGGGCGACGTGGCCGAGGAGCACTTCGGAGTCGTCGGGGACGACTGGGACGTCGAGGAGCGCACCCGCGCCACCCTCGACCAGCTCGGCCTCGCCGGCGTCGAGCTCGACCGCACCGTCGGCCGGCTCTCCGGCGGCCAGACCGTGCTGCTGAGCCTGGCGGCCCTGCTGCTGCGCCGGCCCGACGTGCTGCTGCTCGACGAGCCGACCAACAACCTCGACCTGCGGGCCCGCGAGCGTCTCTACGCGGCCGTGGCCGGCTGGTCGGGGGCGCTCGTGGTGGTCAGCCACGACCGCGAACTCCTGGAGCGGGTCGACCAGATCGCCGACCTGAGGGAGGGCAGGGTCGTCTGGTACGGCGGCACGCTCTCGGAGTACGAGGCCGCGCTGGCCGTCGAACAGGAAGCCGCCGAGCGGATGGTGCGGGTGGCCGAGGCCGACGTCCGACGGCAGAAGCGGGAGTTGATCGAGGCCAACGAGAAGCTGGCCCGCCGGGCCGGGCAGGGCAGGCGGGAGGCCGAGCGTGGCGGGGCCCCCAAGATCCTGCTCGGCGCGCGCAAGCGGCGCGCCCAGGAGAACGCGGGCCGCCACCGCGGTCTGCACGAGGAGCGCCTCGCCGGCGCCCGGGAGCGTCTCGCCGAGGCCGAGTCGGCGGTGCGCGACGACGACGAGATCCGCGTCGACCTGCCGCACACGGCCGTGCCGCCGAGGCGCCGGGTGCTCGAACTCGCGGACGTGGAGCTGCGGGGCGGCGTCCGCGCCGCGCTCGAGGTGCTCGGCCCTGAGCGGATCGCGCTGACCGGCGGCAACGGCGCCGGCAAGACGACGCTGCTCGAGGCGGTGGCCGGCGAGCTGGCGCCGGTCTCCGGCGAGGTGCGGGTGCAGGTGCCGATGCGGTACCTGCCGCAGCGCCTCGACCTGCTCGACGAGTCGGTCAGCATCGCCGAGAACGTGCGCCGGCTGGCGCCGGGGGCCTCCCCGCAGCACATCAGGGCCCAGTTGGCCAGGTTCCTGTTCCGCAAGGACCGCCCTGACCAGTTGGTCGGCACCCTCTCCGGTGGGGAGCGCTTCCGGGCCTCGCTGGCCGCGCTGATGCTGGCGGAGCCCGCGCCGCAGCTGTTGATGCTGGACGAGCCGACCAACAATCTGGACCTGGCCAGCGTCCGGCAGCTCACCTCGGCGCTGCACTCCTACCGGGGCGCGCTGCTCGTGGTCAGCCACGACCTACCGTTCCTGCGCGAGCTCGGCGTCACGCGCTGGCTCGCCCTGGACGGCGAGCTGACTGAGGTCGAACCGCTGTGACCCCCGGCGGGGCCGGTTCGCCCTACCGGCCCCGCGGCTCGCCCCTCGGGGAGCCACGCCGTTCAGGTCAGCTGGTTGGACTGGAGGCGCGCGTAGGCGCCGCCGCGGCGCAGCAGTTCGGCGTGGCTGCCGACCTCCTGGATCCGGCCCCGTTCGAGCACCACGATCCGGTCGGCGCCGCGCACCGTGGAGAGCCGGTGGGCGACCACGAAGACGGTGCGGCCGCGCATCAGTCGGTCCATGGCCTCCTGGACCAGCGCCTCGGAGCGCGTGTCGAGGGCCGAGGTGGCCTCGTCGAGCACGAGGATCCGCGGGTCGCGGATCAGCGCCCTGGCGATGGCGATGCGCTGCCGCTGGCCGCCGGAGAGCCGGGCGCCGCGCTCGCCGACGACCGTGTCGAGGCCGTTGGGCAGCCGGTCGACGAACTCCAGCGCGTTGGCGTCGCGCAGCGCGTCGCGCACGGTTTCGTCGTCGATGTGGGGCATGCCGTAGCCGACGTTCTCCCGGACGGAGCCCTCGAAGAGGACGGACTCCTGGGGCACCACGGACAGGAAGCGGCGGTAGCTGCGCAGGTCGAGGGTGGCCATGTCGCTGCCGTCGAGCAGGATCCGTCCTGAGACGGGGCGGATGAAGCCGATCAGCAGGTTGAGGATGGTGGACTTGCCGGCGCCGGAGGCGCCCACCAGGGCGACGGTCTGGCCGGGCGGCACCCGCAGGGTGAAGTCGGTGACGGCGGCCGGGCCCTCGCCGTCGTACCGGAAGTCGACGTTCTCGAAGTCGATCCGGCCCTTGACGGCGGTGACCTGGGCCTTGCCCGCGTTGACCTCCAGGTCGGGGGCCTGCAGCACCTCGCCGGCCGAGCGGACGGACTCGAGGCCCCTGGAGATGACGGGGGCCAGGCTCATCAGCATGGTCATGGAGCCGGTGAGGGTGGTGAAGAAGGTGCTGAGCATCACCACGTCGCCGGGGCTGATCGGCAGCCAGGCGTAGTACGAGACCAGCGCCGCGCCGGCGAGGAAGCCGATGCCGATGGCCTGGAGCAGGATCCACGCCAGGGCGCCGAAATGACCGTTGATCAGGTCGAGCCGTATACCCGCGGTGAGTACCTGGCGCAGGGTGCCGTCGACTCGGACGAGCGCGGTGCGCTCCAGGCCGTGGGCCCGGGTGACGGGGATCAGGCTGGTCATCTCGCCGACACGGGAGGAGAGTTGCTCGACCTGGCGGCGGAACCGCTCGTTGTGGGAGCGCAGCCGGCCGCGCAGCCTGCGCACCAGCAGCGTGGTGGCCGGCACCATCACCAGGAAGACGGGCAGCGCCTCGGGTACCCGCACCGCGATGACCACCAGGCCGCCGACCAGGGTGATGATGGCCCCGAGCCCGGTGTCCGCGCTCTGCTGCACGGACTGCTCGATGTTCTCCACGTCCCTGATCACCTTGGTCTGCAGGGCGCTCGCGCTGACCCGGGAGTGGTAGCCGATGGACAGCTCCTGCATCCGGCGGCAGAGCGCGGATCGCAGCCCGGTGCCGACCCGCCGGATGCTGCCGTGCATGCAGCGGACGTAGAGCAGGTGGGTCGGGTAGTTGAGCAGCAGCACGACGACCAGGACCACGGTGTTGGCGCCGAGTTGGGAGATGGGCCGGCGCTCGACGACGATGTCGATGATGTTGGCGGTGACCAGGGGGAGCAGCCAGACCGGGCTGTGCTTGACGATGAACGCGAGCACGGCGACCAGGAGCCGCGGGCGGGACTCCCGGAAGAGATAGGCGAGGGTCCGCACCGGATGTTCCCCCTGGTAGCGGTGTTCCAGGGGACCTTGCGGAAGAGCCATGACAGCAGCACTCCAACGTCCAGGGAATGAGTCGGGATGACCTTGCCCGGCAGATGGCTCGAACACTCTCCGAAATGTCGATAGCGAGTGGTCTCCGCCCTATTCCGTATGGTTCGGGCTAATTCATATACATGGTGATAGTAACCATGTATGGTGCCGACCCTTTCGAAACAGTCGCTGTGTGGCCGCCCAGCGGTCCTATTTCTCAACTTGCGTATAGTCGCGACACATGCGGCGGCGCACTCCGGCGCTCGCGCCAGGGCGGTGGCCCACTACGGGTTCGCAACGGTGCGCCCCGGCCGGTCGGGTGAAGCCCGGCTCGGGTGGCCGCGCGGGGTGGCGTGCCCCCTCCCGAAGTCCTCCGAAGAAGACTGGTCGGGATTCGATCGCATGCGAAACGGTGCGATCGAATTGCACCCTTTTTATGGCGAGTTGAGGTCACTGGGTCATGTCGCCCTGGCACATGCCAAGACTCGGAGCCATGGACAGTAGATCAGGCGCCCTGCCGCTTTCCGGGCTCCCCCCGACCTCCGGCCACGCCGGGATCTGGCGCTTCAGCGTTCCGCCGGTCGAGCACGCGGTGCCGCACGTCAGGCATGCCGTGCGCGATCTGCTCCGCCGGCAACAGGCACCACTCACGGCCGACCGGCTCTACGGGGTGCTGCTGATCCTCTCCGAGCTGGTCACCAACTCGGCCCGGCACGCCGCCCTGCTCACCACCGAGATCGGCGTCGAGGTCGGCTTCGACGCGTACTGGGTCCGGCTCTCGGTCGAGGACGGGCACCCTTACCGACCGCGTGCCCTGGACGTGGCGCCCGACCAGCACCACACCAGCGGGCGCGGCCTGCTGTTGGTCAAGGCGACCGCGCTCGAGGCCGGCGGGGACTGCGGGGTGACGGCGACCGCGACCGGCGGCAAGGTGGTCTGGGCCGCGCTCCCGGTGGACCGGGTCTGAGCCGGGCCCGGCCGGCCGCCTCACCAGCCGGCGGTGGCGCCCGTCAGCTCCCTGATCACGGGCCTGGCCGCGTCGAGCACGGTATGGAACCAGACCGAGAACGCCCGGCCGTCGATCAGCCGGCCGAGCTCCCCCGGGGTCACGAAGGCCGTCTCGTCGACCTCGGCCGGGTCGGGCCGGAGCGGCTCGGTCACCAGACCGGCGAACAGGTGGTTGTACTCCCGCTCCACCAGGCCCGAGGCGGGATCCGGATGGTGGTACCTGACGGTGCCGGCCTCGCGCAGCAGCGCGGGCGCCGCGCCTAGCTCCTCCGAGGTGCGCCGGGTCGCGGCCAGGAACGGCGGCTCGCCCGGATAGGGGTGCCCACAGCAGGTGTTGGACCAGACGCCGGGGGAGTGGTACTTGCCGGCCGCGCGGCGCTGGAGCAGCAGCCGCCCGGCCGGGTCGAAGAGAAAGACCGAGAAGGCCCGGTGGAGCAGCCCGGGCGCCCGGTGGGCGGCCAGCTTCTCCGAGGTGCCGATCGTCGCGCCGTTCTCGTCGACGAGTTCCAGCAGGATCTGACCGGGCTCAACGGCTGTGCAGTGGGGCATATAGCGGGTCTCCCGGTGTTTCCTGGTCGCGCGGTTCGGCTCCGACCAGTGTGCCGCACCGGGTCAGTGACAGAGACCGGCCTCGTGGGCCGCGTGACCCCGCGGCTCCAACTGGAATGTGCAGTGCCCCACATCGAAGTGTTCGCCGAGGCAACCCTGTAGGTCGTGCAGCATCCGCTCGTGCCCCACCGCGTCCAGGGTGTCCTGGTCGACCACCACGTGGGCGGAGAGCACCGGCATGCCGGAGGTGATCGTCCAGACGTGCAGGTCGTGCAGGTCCTCGACGCCGGGCAGTTCCAGGATGTGCGACCTGACCTCGGCGATCCGCACGTCCTTCGGCGCCGCCTCGAGCAGCACGTCGAGCGCCTCACGCGCCAGCTTCACCGTCCGCGGCACGATCAGCACCGCGATCACCAGCGAGGCGATCGTGTCCGCCCGCTGCCAGCCCGTGGTGATGATCACCACCGCGGCGATCACCACGGCCACCGAGCCCAGGGTGTCGGCCAGGACCTCGAGGAACGCGCCGCGCACGTTCAGGCTCTCCCGCTGGCCGCGCATGAGCAGCAGCAACGCTACGCAGTTGAGGACCAGGCCCACCACGCCGAAGAGCACGGTGAGGCCGCCGGGCACCTCGGCCGGCTCGCGCAGCCGCTCGATCGCCTCGAAGAGGATGTAGCCGCCGACCCCGAGCAGCAGCAGACAGTTCACCAGCGCGGCCAGGATCTCCATCCGGGCGAAGCCGAAGGTGCGTCGCTCGCTGGCCGGCCGGTTGGCGACGTGGATCGCGAAGAGCGCCAGGGCGACGCCGACCGAGTCGGTCGCCACGTGGCCGGCGTCGGCGAGCAGCGCGAGCGAGCCGGTGACCCCGGCGCCCACCACCTGGGCGACCAGTAGCGCGCAGGAGAGCGCGAGGGCCCAGCGGAGCCGCCCGACGTAGGCCGCGCCCGCGGTGCCGCCTGAGCCCCCGTGGTGCTGGTGTCGGCCGTGGTTGTGTCCGGCTCCCATGCCGTCGCCCTCCTGAAGTCGATCCGGCGTCGCGACCTCAGTGAACTACGGGTGGGGGGTATATGGCAACGCGGCACTGAACACCGTTGTCATTGCCCTGACCTGCGAGTTTTCCGTGTTCGACAGCGGTGCTCCTGACCGATCGCGAAGCCCGAGGTCAGGCCGGTCCGGGGTGCCGCGCGCGCCAGCCGGCCCAGGCCGAGGCGACCATCTCGGCGAGGTCGCGGCGCGCCTCGAAGGCGAGCCGGTCGCGCGCCAGCGCGGCCGAGGCCACCACCCGCGCCGGGTCGCCGGGGCGCCGGCCGGCGATCTCGGGCGCCGGCTCCCGCACCCCGGTGACCTCCGCCACCAGGTCGGCCATCTCCCGCACCGAGGCGCCGCGCCCGGTGCCGATGTTCACGGTCAGGTCGCCGGCGGCCGCGGGGTCGGCGGCGCGCTCCAGGTGGTGGACCGCCGCGAGGTGCGCCTCGGCGAGGTCGGAGACGTGCACGTAGTCCCGGACGCAGGTGCCGTCCGGCGTCGGGTAGTCGTCCCCGAAGATCACCGGGGCCTCGCCCCGCGAGAGGCGCTCGAAGAACATCGGGATGACGTTGGCCGCCCCCGCGTCGGCCAGCTCGGGCCGCGCCGCGCCGGCGACGTTGAAGTAGCGCAGGCAGACCGTGCCGATGCCGTGGGCCCGGCCGGCGGAGCGCACCAGCCACTCGCCGGCCAGCTTGGTCTCGCCGTACGGGTTCATCGGCCGGCACGGGGTCTTCTCGGTCACCAGGCCACCGGTCAGGTCGCCGGCCTCCGGCATCCCGTAGACGGCCGCCGAGGACGAGAAGACGAAGCGGCGCACCCCCGCCGCCGCGACCGCCTCGAGCAGCACCGTGAGCCCGTGCACGTTGGTCCGGTAGTAGCCGAGCGGGTCGGCCACGGACTCCGCGACCTGCTTGCGCGCCGCCAGGTGCACCACCCCCGTGACCCCGTGCTCGGTCAGCGCCCGGTCGAGCAGCGCCCGGTCGAGCACCGAGCCGACCTCCACGGGCACCTCGGACGGCAGCCGCTCGACCAGCCCGGTGGAGAGGTCGTCGAACACCACGACCCGCTCCCCGGCGGTCCGCAGGACCTCCACGACATGTGCCCCTATGTATCCAGCGCCACCGGTGATCAGCCAACTCATGGCCGCAGCCTAACGGTGGGCGCGCACCGTGTCCGATTGATCGCGTAGGGTCGCATCCGCACCCGTGGCGAGGGGCGACATGAACTCCGGGTTTCCTGGGGCCAACGCCATTCTTGCCGCAGGGTTCTCATCAGATAATCTCTGCCGACGTGCGGGTCGCAGAGCGCGGCCCCGCCTCAAGGAGTGAGTCAGCTGTCGACCGCGATCCTCACCGGTCCGCCCGTCCCCGGGTCATCGCTCGAACACGACCTGACGGCGCTGGGATTCGCCGTGCGGGTCGCGGAGCGGCCCGCCGATCTCGCCCCCGCCCTGGCCGCGGTGCCCGCCGGGCAGCGCGTCGCCGTGGTCGACCCGCGCTTCGTGGGACACCGGCACAGCCTCCGCCTCGGCCTCACCGACCCGCGCTTTAGCGTGGCCGCCATTCCCGGCGCGGTCACCGTACTCCCCGGCGAGCGCGGCGCGCTGACCGCCGCCGCCAGCCAGGACGGCGGTCAGCGCCCGGCCGCCGAGCGGGCCGAGGGCAGCGGCTCGGTCGCCGCCCCGCCGGCCGCCGACTGCCTGCCCGACCGGCTCGCCGCGCGGGTCGAGGCCGAGGGCACCCGGGTGCACCGCCCCGAGCTCGGCACGCTGGTCGCGGCCGTCCCCACCACCGGCGCCGAGCGGGACGCGGCCGCCGCCGCCGTCGCCGGGGTCGACGAGGAGGCCGTCCGGCTGCGCACCGCGGTCAAGTCGCGCGACGGCTTCTTCACCACCCACTTCGTCAGCCCCTACTCCCGCTACCTGGCCCGCTGGTGCGCCCGCCGCGGCCTCACCCCCAACCAGGTCACCACCGCCTCGCTGGTCACCGCCCTGGTCGCGGCCGGCTTCGCCGCCACCGGCACCAGGGGCGGCTTCGTCGCCGCCGGCCTGCTGCTGCTGTTCTCCTTCGTGCTCGACTGCACCGACGGCCAGCTCGCCCGGTACTCGCTCCGGTACTCCACCCTCGGCGCCTGGCTCGACGCCACCTTCGACCGGGCCAAGGAGTACGCCTACTACGCGGGACTCGCCCTCGGCGCCGCCCGCGGCGGGGACGACGTGTGGGCGCTCGCGCTCGGCGCCATGGTGCTCCAGTCCTGTCGTCACATCGTCGACTTCGCCTTCAACGAGGCGCACACCACCACCCAGGGCGCCTCCTCGGCCGCCGCGTCCGCCGCGCTCACCGGCCGGCTCGACCGCATCGGCTGGACCGTCTGGGCCCGCCGCATGATCGTGCTGCCCATCGGCGAGCGCTGGGCCCTCATCGCGCTGCTCACCGCGGTCACCACCCCCCGCGTCACCCTCGTCGTGCTGCTCGCCGCCAGCGGCTTCGCGGCCTGCTACACCACCGCGGGCCGGCTGCTGCGCTCCCGCCGGCTGCCCGCCATCGACGAGGGCGCCGCCCGCGCCCTCGTCGGCCTCGCCGACAACGGCCCGCTCGCCGAGGCCGTCGCCGCGCCCCGCACCCCCACCCGGC
>NZ_SMKC01000148.1 GCF_004348315.1 Streptomyces sp. 8K308
GGGGAGGGTGTGGGCACAGTCCACCAGCATATGCAGGCACATTCGTGCGACAGCTCACTCGGATGTGCCACGCCCGGCGTGCACCCGGAACCTGTCGGGAAGCGGCGCAAGGCTGGCGCGAAAGGGCCTACGCTTGCTGCCCATGGCTGTCTCGTCGGCGCTTCCCCTGCGACTGTCCACCGTGATCCTGCCCGTGTACCGCTGGTCGACCGAGGGTCGGCGGACCTGGCAGCGCGCCGAGGAACTCGGGTTCCACACCGCGTACACCTATGATCATCTCTCCTGGCGCAGCTTCCGCGACCGCACCTGGTTCGGCGCCATACCCACGTTGACCGCCGCGGCGACCGCGACCGAGCGGCTCCGGCTCGGCACCCTGGTCACCTCGCCCAACTTCCGGCACCCGGTCACCCTGGCCAAGGAGCTGATCACCCTGGACGACGTCACCGACGGCCGGGTGACGCTGGGCATCGGCTCGGGCGGCACCGGCTTCGACGCCACCGCGCTCGGCAACGAGGCGTGGCCGCCGCGGGAGCGCGCCGACCGGTTCGCGGAGTTCGTCGGCCTGCTCGACCTGCTGCTCAGCGAGGGCGGCAGCGGCGTCTCCTACCAGGGCGACTTCTACGCGGCGCACGAGGTGCGCAACGTGCCGGGCTGCGTCCAGCGTCCCCGACTGCCCTTCGCGGTGGCCGCGACGGGGCCGCGCGGCATGCGGCTCGCCGCCCGCCACGGCCAGGCGTGGGTGACCACCGGCGACCCGACCTCGACCGGCTCCACGGCGGCCGACTTCTACCGGTCGCTGGCGCGCCAGGTCGAGCGCCTGGACGGCGTCTGCGAGGAGATCGGGCGGGAGCCGTCGACGCTCGGCCGGGTGCTGCTCGACACCAGCGCCTTCGCGCCGCGCGGCGTCTCACCGCTCGCCTCGGTCGACGCGTTCGCGGAGTACGCCGGCACCTGCGCCCAGCTCGGCTTCACCGAGGTCGTGTTGCACTGGCCCGTGCCGGACTCGGTGTTCGCCACCGACCAGGCGGTCTTCGAGCGCATCGTCACCCAGGTCACGGTCCCCTAGGGGCTCACCCGGTCGGCTTATGCACAAGGTAGGGGAAAAGAGCTACCAAAGGGGGACGCGCGCACCCGGCGCGGGGCACTAGCGTCTTACCCGTGAGCGTGACTACGAGTATGGGCACCGCCGGCCCGGCGAGCGGGGCCGGGGCGAGCGTCATCAGCACCAGGGGACTGACCAAGCGGTATCCCAAGGTCACCGCCCTCGACGGCCTCTCGGTCGACATAGGCCCGGGCGTGACGGGCCTCGTCGGGGCCAACGGCGCGGGCAAGTCGACCCTGATCAAGATCCTGCTCGGCCTCGCCCCGGCCACCGAGGGCTCCGCCCGGGTGCTGGGCCACGACGCCGAGTCGGACGGCGGGGCCATCCGCGAGCAGGTCGGGTACATGCCCGAGCACGACTGCCTCCCGCCCGACGTGTCGGCCACCGAGTTCGTGGTGCACATGGGCCGGATGTCCGGGCTGCCGCGCACCGCGGCCCGCGAGCGCACCGCGGACACGCTGCGCCACGTCGGGCTCTACGAGGAGCGGTACCGGCCCATGGGCGGCTACTCGACGGGCATGAAGCAGCGCGTCAAGCTCGCCCAGGCGCTGGTGCACGACCCGCGTCTCGTCCTGCTCGACGAGCCGACCAACGGGCTCGACCCCGCCGGCCGGGACGAGATGCTGGGCCTGATCCGCCGCATCCACACCGACTTCGGCATCTCCGTCCTCGTCACCTCGCACCTGCTCGGGGAACTCGAGCGCACCAGCGACCACATCGTCGTCATCGACGGCGGCCGGCTGCTGCGCTCCCAGACAACCGCCAGCTTCACCGAGGCCACCGCCTTGCTGGCCGTCGAGGTCACCGACTCCGACACCCACCCGGACGGCGCGTCCGCGCTGCGCGCCGCGCTGGCCGCCCGCGGTCTCGACGCGGCCCCGGCCCCCGGCCACCTGCTGCTCGTGGAGGCCGCCGCGGACGACGTCTACGACACCGTGCGGGACGCCGTGGCCGAGCTCGGCCTCGGCCTGGTGCGCATGGAGCAGCGCCGCCACCGCATCGCCGAGGTCTTCCAGGAGGCACAGCCGTGACCCCGTCCGCCGCGCAGGACGCGCGGATCCACAACATCGGCTACCGCCGCTACGAGGGCGAGCGGCTCGGCCCGAGCCAGGCGCGGCTCGCGCTCTTCTCGCACTCGCTGCGCGGCGCCTTCGGCCTCGGCCGGTCGGCCCGCTCCAAGGTGCTGCCGTTCAGCCTGTTCGCCGTGATGTGCCTGCCCGCCGTGGTGATGGTGGCCGTCGCGGCGTTCTCCGGGCTCGACGAGATGCCCATCGAGTACCAGGGGTACGGGCTGGCACTGCAGCCGATCCTCGGCCTCTACATCGCGCTCGCCGCGCCCCAGATGGTCTCCCTCGACCTGCGGTTCCGCACCATCCCGCTCTACTTCTCGCGCCCCATGACCCCCACCGACTACGTGCGGGCCAAGTTCGCGGCGCTCTCCTCGGCCCTCTTCCTCTTCGTCGCGGTCCCGCTTACCATCGCCTACGCCGGCGGCCTGCTCGCCGAGCTCGGCTTCGCCGACCAGACGCGCGGGTACCTGCTCGGCCTGGTGGCCACCGCCGTGCTCGCCGTGACGCACGCCGGCCTTGCCCTCGTGGTGGCCTCCCGCACCCCGCGGCGCGGCTTCGGCGTGGCGGCCATCATCGCGGCGCTGACCATCCCCTTCGTCGCCGTCACGGCGGTCCAGGAGATCGCCAACCAGCAGGGCGAGTCCGACGCGATCGGCTGGCTCGGTCTGTTCTCGCCCGGCACCCTGATCGACGGCCTGCAGGCCGCGTTCCTCGACGGCACCAGCGGCTTCCCCGACGAGCAGGGCCCGTCCACGGCG
Source organism: Streptomyces sp. 8K308 (assembly GCF_004348315.1). Classification (GTDB taxonomy): domain Bacteria; phylum Actinomycetota; class Actinomycetes; order Streptomycetales; family Streptomycetaceae; genus Streptomyces. Next base: position 2,931 of record NZ_SMKC01000148.1, read on the forward strand.
GCCGGCGTCGCGTACCTCATCCTCACCGTCGGTCTCGCGGCCCTGAGCTACGTGCTGCTGGTCCGCCGCTACCGGAAGGCGGGTCTGTAGGCCATGACCACCATCCACATCTCCAAGACCTCCCGCTGGTTCGGCAACGTGGTCGCGGTCAACGACGTCACCATGGACATCTCCCCCGGCGTCACCGGCCTGCTCGGGCCCAACGGCGCGGGCAAGTCGACGCTGATCCACATGATGAGCGGCTTCCTCGCGCCCTCGGCCGGCGCCGTCACGCTCGACGACAGGCCGATCTGGCGCAACCCGGAGGCATACCGGCAGATCGGCCTCGTCCCCGAGCGCGAGGGGATGTACGACTACCTGACCGGCGGCGAGTTCGTGCTGGCCAACGCCGAGCTGCACGGCCTGCCGGACCCGGGAGCGGCGGCCCGCGCCGCCCTGGAGACGGTCGAGATGACCGGCGCCGCCGACCGTCGCGTCTCCACCTACAGCAAGGGCATGCGGCAGCGCGTCAAGATGGCCTCGGCGCTGGTGCACCAGCCGTCGGTGCTGCTGCTCGACGAGCCGTTCAACGGCATGGACCCGCGGCAGCGCATGCATCTGATGGAGCTGCTCCGGCGGATGGGCGAGGAGGGGCGCACCGTGCTGTTCTCCTCCCACATCCTGGAGGAGGTCGAGCAGCTCGCCAGCCACATCGAGGTCGTCGTGGCCGGCCGGCACGCGGCCTCGGGCGACTACCGGCGGATCCGCCGGCTGATGACGGACCGGCCGCACCGCTACCTCGTCCGGTCGAGCGACGACCGGGCGCTGGCGGCGGCGCTCATAGCGGACCCGTCCACCAGCGGCATCGAGTTCGACACCGCGGAGAACGCGCTGCGGGTGCAGGCGGTGGACTTCCTCCGCTTCACCACCCGGCTCCCGCTGCTCGCCCGCGAGCACGGCGTCCGGCTGTTCACCGTCTCGCCCTCGGACGAGTCGCTGGAGAGCGTCTTCTCCTACCTGGTCAGCGCGTAAGGAGCCCGATCGCGATGTACAACCCGACCGTCGCCCGGCTCACCTACCGGGCCCTGCTCGGCCGCCGCCGCGCGCTGATCCTGAGCGCCCTGCCGGCGCTGCTGCTGGTCATCGCCGTCGCGGTGCGCCTGCTCAACGGGGCGGACGACCGCGCCGCCACCGAGATCCTCGGCGGCTTCGCGCTGGCCTCGATGGTGCCGCTGATCGGTGTGATCGCCGGCACGGGGGCGATCGCCCCGGAGATCGACGACGGCTCGATCGTCTACCTGCTCTCCAAGCCGCTCGACCGGCGCACCATCATCACCACCAAGCTGATCGTCGCCATCGGCGTCACCCTGGCCTTCACCACGATCCCGATCCTGCTGGCCGGCTTCATCCTCAACGGCAACAGCCAGACCATCGCCGGCGCCTTCGCGGTGGCCGCGGCCGTCGCCTCCGTGGCGTACAGCGCCGTGTTCCTGCTGCTCGGCACCGTCTCGAGGAACGCGGTGGTCTTCGGCCTGGTCTACGCGCTGGTCTGGGAGACGCTGTTCGGCAGCGTGGTGCCCGGCGCGCGGACGTTGAGCATCCAGCAGTGGGCGATGGCCATCGCCGAGCGGATAGCCGAGCCCGGCGCCGACATCACCTCGGAGGTCTCGCTGGGCACCGGTCTCGTGCTGCTTGCCGTGGCCACCGTGCTCGGCACCTGGTACTCGGCCAGGAGGCTGGCCGCGCTCACCATCGCCGGCGAGCGCTGAGCCGCCGGGCGGCCGCCGCCGGGCGGCCGCCCGAAGGGCCGCCGCCTGCGAGCGGCGCGGGATGCGTGTCAGCCGGGCCCAGCTGGACGAGGCGGTCGCCAGGAACGACAAGCGCCGCTTCGTTACCGACCCGACCGGCCGGCGTATCAGGGCCAGCCGGGGTCACACCATCCCGGTGGCTCTGGGGCCTGTCTTCCGGATCTTCGCGGGCTCGCGACGAGCCCCCAGGCATTTCGGCTGGCCGCGTTGCCTGGCGCCGCGCGGTGCCGATATGCGGCTCCGCAGCGTGGGGCATATCGACGCCGCGCGCGAGTACGGGTGAGTTCGAGCCGCGCTGCTGTCGATATGCGGCTCCGCCGCGTGGGGCGGAGGGCCTGCGCCCGATGGCCGTCAGCACGTGCACCCGTCGCCCGACCGGGAGACCACCACCCGGGTCGGGGCCAAGCGCGGCCGGCCCGTGGTGCTCTCGGTCGACGCGGGCGCGATGCACGCCGCCGGCCACCTGTTCTGGCGCAGCGACAACGGGGTGTGGCTCACGGAGGCCGTGCCGGTCGCCTTCCTCCGCTTCCCGGGCTGAGCCCAACGAGTCCCACCGTGCGGCTAGTTATACACAGGCTGTGGATAACTAGCCGGCGTGAGGAGCCTGTTGGGGTGGTCAGCCGTCGGCCGGCTGGTCGAGCAGCGGCTCGAGGACGAGCGCGATGCCGTCCTCGTCGTTGCCCGCGGTGACCTCGTCGGCCCTGGCCCTGACGTCCGGGTGCGCCCCCGCCATGGCGACGCTGTGCGCGGCCCAGTCGAACATCGGGAGGTCGTTCGGCATGTCGCCGAAGGCGATCGTCTCCGAGCCCTTCGCGCCGAGCCGGCGCGCGGCGAGCGAGAGGCCGGTCGCCTTGGTGAGGCCGAGCGGCAGCATCTCCACCAGCCGCTCCCCCGAGACGACGAAGCCCACCGCGTCCCCCAGCTCGTCGAGCGCCGCCGCGGTCAGCTCGTCGTCCGTCATCGCCGGGTGGTGCAGGTAGAGCTTGATGACCGGCTCGGCGAAGATCTCGGCGCGTGCCGCGGCCCGCACCGGGAGCGGGTTGCCGTCGCCGTGGGTGCCGTAGGTGCTGCCCACCGTCTCGTGGAAGCCGTCCTCCATCACCACCTGGCCGTCGAGGCCGTCCCGGTTGGCGGCGATGTGCAGCGGCCCCAACGTCTTCTCAAGACGCGCCACGGCGGCGCGCGCCAGCTCGCGGTCCAGGGTGACGGAGGTCAGCAGCCGGTGCTCCCCCGCGTGGTAGAGCTGTGCGCCCTGGCCGCAGACCGCGAGGCCCAGGTAGCCGAGGTCGTCGAGGATGTGCCGGGTCCAGGCGACGCTGCGGCCGGTGACGACGATGTGCTCGGCCCCGGCGGCCTGCGCGGCGGTGAGCGCCGCGCGGGTCCGGGGGGAGATCGTCTCGTCGCTACGGAGCAGCGTGCCGTCGAGGTCGGTGGCGACCAGCCGGTAGGGGAAGGTGGTCGGCAGGGTCACCGTGCCGCCCCCGCGGCCGGCTTGGCGACCGGTTCGAACAGCTCACGCCCCGCCAGGTAGGGCCGCAGCGCCTCGGGCACCCGCACCGAGCCGTCCGCCTGCTGATGGTTCTCGAGCAGTGCGACGATGGTGCGCGGCACGGCGCACAGCGTGCCGTTGAGGGTGGCGAGCGGGCGCACCCCGGCGTCCTTGGTCCGCACCCTGATGCCCAGCCTGCGCGCCTGGAACTCGGTGCAGTTGGACGTGGAGGTCAGCTCCCGGTACCTGCCCTGGGTGGGGATCCACGCCTCGCAGTCGAACTTGCGCGAGGCGGAGGCGCCCAGGTCGCCGCTCGCCACGTCGATGACGCGGAACGGCAGTTCGAGCGCGGTGAGCCACTGCTTCTCCCACTCCAGCAGCCTGGCCAGCTCCGCCTCGGCGTCCTCCGGCGCGACGTAGGAGAACATCTCCACCTTGTCGAACTGGTGGACCCGGAAGATGCCCCTGGTGTCTTTGCCGTAGGAGCCGGCCTCGCGGCGGAAGCAGGGCGAGAAGCCGGCGTAGCGCAGCGGCAGCTCGCCGGCGTCCAGGATCTCGTCCATGTGGTAGGCGGCGAGCGGCACCTCGGAGGTGCCGACCAGGTAGAAGTCGTCCTTCTCCAGGCGGTACACGTCCTGCGCGGCCTGGCCGAGGAAGCCGGTGCCCTCCATGGCGCGGGGCTTGACCAGCGCCGGGGTCAGCATCGGGACGAAGCCGGCCTCGGTCGCCAGCGCGATCGCCGCGTTGACCAGGGCCAGCTCGAGCAGCGCGCCCACGCCGGTCAGGTAGTAGAAGCGGGATCCCGAGACCTTGGCGCCGCGCTCGGTGTCGATGGCGCCGAGCGTCTGGCCGAGCTCCAGGTGGTCCCTGGGCTCGAAGCCCTCGGCCGTGAAGTCGCGGATGGTGCCGTGCGTCTCGCGCACCACGAAGTCGTCCTCGCCGCCGACCGGCACGTCGGGGTGGACGACGTTGCCGAGCCGCAGCAGCAGCTCCTGGGCCTCGGCCGCGGCCTCGTCGCGCTCGGCGTCGGCCGCCTTGACCGCGGCGGCCAGCTCGCCGGCGCGGGCCAGCAGCTCGGCCTTCTCCTCTCCGGCGGCCCGGGAGACGCGCTTGCCGAGCTGCTTCTGCTCGGCGCGCAGCTCGTCGAAGCGGGAACTGGACGACCTGCGCCGCTCGTCGGCGGAGAGCAGCGCGTCGACGAGGTCGACGTCCTCTCCACGGGCGCGCTGGGAGGCGCGCACTCGGTCCGGTTCCTCGCGAAGCAGCCGTAGGTCAATCACGGCACCAGGCTACCGGGGGCGGTCCTTGGCGCTGAATCCGAATTCGGGGATGCCGGCGCGCCGCGACGCCCGATGAGGCTTTTGCCTGTTTTGCCGGAAATCCAGTGAAATCCGGCGAAAGGTGAGGTTGTGGAAATCCACAGGTCAGCGGGTCGTCCACCGGGTTATCCACAGGGGTGGACGCGGCCCTGTGGATAACCGGACGGCCTCCTGGGGGCTCCTGGCGTGGGGTCGTAGAATTCCCCGCTCAAACCCCGCTCACACTCTCTTACGGGGGAAATTGAAGAGAATTTCCTCACTCGCCGGAGGGGCGCCGGTCGTTTTGGGTGACGAAAAGGGATTCGGCGGGCTGTGGACGGCTTGGCGCACCTCGGGGCGATATGTCGATGATGTCCGATTGGTCGTGTCGACTTATGCACAGGCACGGAGGGTGCCCTGTGGATAACTCGTGGATAACCCACCGGGCACCCACCGGACACCCGGCCTTCAGCGCTCCGACGCCGTACGCCCCGCGCCGCCCGGCCGGCCGTCGAGGCACCGGGTCAGCCAGTCGGCCGCCGAGAGGAAGTCGTCGTCCGTCGTGCCGGCGCGCACGGTCGGCTCCACGTGGTCGGCGCGCGGATACGAGCCGAGGAAGCGCACATCGGAGCAGAGCCGCCTGAGCCCCATCAGCGCGTCGCCCACACGCCGGTCCGAGATGTGCCCCTCGCAGTCCACGGAGAAGCAGTACTGCCCGATCCCCTTGCCGGTGGGCCGGGACTCGATCCGCGTCAGGTTCACGCCGCGCGCCGCGTACTCCTGGAGCACCTCGAGCAGCGCGCCAGGATGGTCGGCGCGCAGCCACAGCACCACCGAGGTCTTGTCGGCGCCGGTGCTCGCCGCCGGTCGCGCCGGCCGACCCACGAGCACGAACCGGGTGGTGGCGTTGTGCGCGTCGTGGATGTCGGTCACCAGCGGCTCGAGCCCGTAGATCGCGGCCGCGAACTCGCCGGCGAACGCCGCGTCGTACCGGCCCTCCTGCACCAGCCGCGCGCCGTCCGCGTTGGACGCCGCCGACTCCCACTGCGCCTCCGGCAGGAAACGCCTGAGCCAGTCCCGCACCTGCGGCTGGGCGACCGGGTGCCCGGTGACCGTCTTGATCGACTCGATGCTCGTGCCCGGCCTGACCAGCAGCGCGAACGCGATGGGCAGCAGCACCTCGCGGTAGATCATCAGCGGCTCGCCGGACGCCAGCTCGTCCACCGTGGCCAGCACGCCGCCCTCCACCGAGTTCTCGATGGGCACGAGCGCGCCCGCCGCCTCCCCGGAGCGCACCGCGTCCAGGGCCGCCGGCACGGAGATCATCGGTACGAGCTCGCGGGTGGCCGCTTCCGGCAGGGTGCGGAGCGCGGCTTCGGTGAAGGTGCCCTCGGGGCCCAGGTAGGTGTAGCGACTCGCTGCTGTCATGACGCCACGGTAGCCGCGGCGCGCGGGCGCCCGCGTCGCGGTATCAGCCTTCGAACGTTCACCCCGCCCGCCGGCCACCGGGTCAGCCCTCGAGCAGCCGCTGGCCGACGTACTCGCCCTCGGCGGCCCCGCCAGGCACCGCGAACAGCGCGCTCGCCTCGTGCCTGATGAACGTCGAGAGCGCGTCGCCGCGGTCCAGCTTGCGCTGCACCGGCACGAAGCCGCGCAGCGGATCGGCCTGCCAGCAGACGAACAGCAGCCCCGCGTCCGGGCTGCCGTCGTCCAGGAACCCGTCGTGGAAGGAGAAGGGGCGGCGGAGCATCGCCGCGCCGCCGTTGGTCTCGGGCGCGCTGACCCGAACGTGAGCGTTGGCGGCGATCACCGGGCTGCCGTCCGCCTCGGCCGCCTCCAGGTCGACGGGGGTGGTCTCGTCGCCCCCGGTGAGCGGGGCGCCGTCGGACTTACGGCGCCCGATCACCCGCTCTTGCTCGGCCTCGCTCCGCCGCTCCCAGTCGTCGAGCAGCATCCGGATCCGGCGGACCACGACGTAGGAGCCGCCGGCCATCCAGCCGGGGGCGCCGTCCTCGGGCACGAAGACCCGCTGGTCGAAGTCGTCGTCCGTGGGCCTGGGGTTGTTGGTGCCGTCGATCTGCCCCATCAGGTTGCGGCTGGTCATGGGGCGGGCGGTGGCGCCGGGGCTGCGGTTGAAGCCCGTCATCTGCCAGCGGACGGCCGCGGTGCCCGCCGCCGCGCGCTGCAGCGCGCGCAGCGCGTGGAAGGCGACGAGCGCGTCGTCGGCGCCGATCTGGAGCCACAGGTCGCCGTCCGATCGCGCCGGGTCAAGGGCGTCGTTGGAGAAGACGGGCAGCGGGTCGAGGGCGGCGGGGCGGGCGTCGGCGAGGCCGGTGGCGTCGAAGAAGCCGTGGCCGAGGCCGATGGTGACGGTGAGGGAGGCGGGCCCTGCGTCCCGGGCGACGGCGGTGTCGTCCACCGGCGTCTCGCCGGCCATCAGCCGGGCGGCGAGTGTGGACCAGCGGCGCAGCAGGTTGGCGGCCTCACGGCGGCCGGCGTCGCGGGCGAGGTCGAGGGCGACGAGGTGGCCGTGGGTCTGGGCCGGCGTGGTGATGCCGGGCTGGTGGGTGCCGTGGAACGGGACGGCGGTGGCACCGAGGGTGGTGAGGGCCGGTTCGCCCGGGGCGGCGACGGCGGCGTGCGCGACGGCGCCGCCGGCGGTGCCGAGCGCGAGGCCCGCGGCGCCCGCGGTGCCGGCGGTGGTGAGCAGGCGGCGGCGGGAGATGTCAGTCATGGTCTGCCACTGGTTGGTCGGGGTTGGCTCGGGTTGGCTCGGGTTGGCTCGGTTGGCTCGGGTGGACTCTGGGTGGGCTCAGTCGATGGTGAACGAGGTGGTCTCGGTCACCTGGTCGATGTCGGAGGTACGGATGGTCAGGGCCAGCTCCCAGGTGCCGGGGCGGGGCAGTTGGAGGTCGGTGACGGTCCAGTGGCCGACGTCGACGTGCAGGGGATCGTGGCGCAGCGGGCCGATGTCCTCGGCCGGCAGGGTCAGGGCGAGCCGGACCTCGTCGGCCGTGGTGGGCAGGCCCTCGGGGTCGGTGAGACGGATGTGCAGGGTGTTGTCGCCGGCGCGGGCCGGTGAGAGGTCGATCGTGGCCTGGCCGCTGCCGTCCTCGCCGCCGGTGTCGTAGGGGAGGGAGAGCGACAGGGGTTCGCCGGCCGGCCGGTCCGCCGCGCCGCCGCCGGCCGTGTCGGCCGCCGCCTCGGTGGCCGCGGTGTGGGCCGGGGTGGTCGCGGTGAGCGCGGTCGTGACGCCGAGCAGCACGGCGGCGATCGCCGCCTCGGCCAGCATGGAGCGCCGCAGCCCTGAGCGGACGGGGTCGGCGTCGCGGGCGCGGAGGCGGGCGGCGCGCTCGATGGCGGCGCGCTGTCTGGCGAGCTGTCTGGCCCGCGCCGGGTCGGTGCCGTCGGCGACCTCGCCGCCGTTCTCGCCGCCGACCGCGCCGCCCACCGGGACGGTCTCGGGGGCGGCCTCGGGGGCGGTGTCCGCCGGCTCGGCCGGGTCGGCCAGCCGGGCCGTCCAACGCCGGGAGGCCACGGCGACCGCCAGCACCACGGCGACCAGCGCGACCTTCAGCATCAGCAGGCGCCCGTAGGAGGTGTCGGTGAGCGCCGTCCAGGACAGGCCGACCTGCCGCCAGGACTGGTAGAGCCCGGTGACGGCGAGCGCGGCGACGCTGCCGGTGGCCAGCGCCGAGTAGCGGCGGACGGCGGCCCGCGGCGGCCCGCCCGACGTGCGGTGCAGGAGGACGAGCAGGGTGACGAGGCCGCCGAGCCAAATGGCGACGGCCAGCAGGTGGACGACGTCGGCGGGGATGGCCAGGGCGGTCTGCCGCCCGGTCGCGGCGTGTTCCGAGGTGGCCCAGGTGGCGGCGATGCCGACGGCGATGATGGTGCCGCCGATGCCGAGGCCGAACGTGAGGTCGCGCAGCCGGACGGCGCGGTACTCGGCGTCCGCCCCGTGCTCCTCGTCCTCCGGGTCGGCTGCCGGCCGCTCCCGCTCGGCGGCGCGCAGCCTGGCGTAGGAGCCGTAGAGCAGCGCGATGAAGAGACCGGCCGCCGCGGCGAGCAGCAGCCGGGTGACGAGCGCGGTGCCGGTCCTGGTGGCGACGACGTCCCGCAGCCTGGTGGGGTCGAGGGCGTCGGCCAGTTCGCCGGATCCCGTGTAGGGGATGCGCAGCCACAGCAGCGCGATGGTGGCGCCGGTCAGCACGATCCAGCCGGCCAGGGTCACTCGCTGCACGGACCGGCGGGCGGCGGCGGCCGGCCAGCACACCAGCACGAAGACGCAGGAGCCGACGAGGAGCAGGAAGCCGGTGTAGGCGGCGTAGCGCCCGATGTCGTACAGCAGTCCGACGAGCCCGTCGTCGCCGCTCACGGTCACGCCGGCCGGGTCGACCGAGGTCTCGGACGGTGCGCCGATGGAGAAGGTGAAGGCGCCGGAGACGGGGTGGCTGTCGGCCGAGACGACCTGCCAGGCCACGGTGTACGTGCCGTCGGCGAGGCCGGGGCGCAGCGCCACCGCGTGGTCGCGTCCTGATCCGGTGGGTTCGCCGGTGTCGGCGCGCTCGCCGTCGGGGGCCAGGACGCGAATGGCGTCCGGCGCGAGCGAGACGCCCTCGGTGAAGGTGAGGGACACCTCGTCGGGGGCCGTGGCGACCACCTCCCCGTCCCCCGGCGTGCTGTCGTCGAGCGCCGCGTGGGCCGCGGCGGGGCCGGCGCCGGCGAGCAGGCCGGCGAGCGCGGCGACCGTGGCCAGGGCGCCGAGCAGCAGCGTGACGAGGGGGCGGGGAAGGGTGGTCGTGGCTCTCATGACGCAGGTGTCACTCCCCGGTGTGGGTGGCCGACTCGACCGGCACGTCGACGGTGATGGGGTCCGAGGTCTCGAAGCGCAGTTCGAGGCTCACGGTCTCGCCTTCGACGAGCCGGCGGGAGAGGTCGAGCAACATCACGTGGTTGCCGCCGCGGGCGAGGTCGAGTTCGCCGCCCGCCGGCACGGGCAGCGAGTCGACCTGGCGCATCTGGTTGTCCACGGTCTCGTGGATCTCGACCGTGCCGGCCGCGTCGCTGCTCACCGAGACGAGGGTGTCGTCCGCGTCGCCGGTGTTCTCTATGGTCAGGAAGGCGCCGGCGACCTCCTGGGTGGGTGGCTGCGGCACGTAGGCGCCGGTCGCCCGCAGCGCGGGCCGCGCCTCGTCGCCTTCGCCGCCCGAGCAGGCGACGAGGCCGAGCGCCAGCGCGCCGGCGAGGGCGGCCGTCGCCGCCGACCCGCGGGTCACGGCAGTTCCCCCTCGATCAGGCCCGGGAGGTCGCGCGCGAAGGTGTCGCTGGTGACGCCCTCGGTGTAGACGACGTGCGCCCGGTCGTCAGTGGGCAGGAAGGCGATCACCTGGGTGCCGTGGGTGGAGATGATGTCGCCGTTCTCGTCCTCGGTCGACGGCTCGATGTGGACGCCGAGCGAGCGGGCGGCCTCCTGGATCGTCGCGAAGTCGCCAGTGAGCCCGGTGAAGTCGGGGCCCTGGGCCTCGAGCCACGGCCCCAGCGACTCCGGGGTGTCGCGCTCCGGGTCGGTGGTGACGAAGACGACGTCCAGCTGGGCGCGCTGTTCTTCGGTCAGGCCGGCACTCGCGATGCCGATGTTGCTCATGGTGAGCGGGCAGATGTCGGGGCAGTGGGTGTAGCCGAAGTAGAGGAGGGTGGCCCGGCCCGCCGTGCGTTCGACGAAGTCGTACTCCTCGCCGTTGGTGTCGGTGAGCACGAGCTCCGGCTTGTCGAAGGGGGCGTCGAGGACGGTGCCCTCGTCCGCGGCGTGGGCGCTGCGGACCTCGGCGGCGGCCTCGTCGCCGTCGCCGTCGCCGCCGGCCGGGTCGCCGCCGCAGGCTGCCAGGACGAGCGTGGCCGCGAGGGCCGCGGCGGTGGTGCTGATCTTGCGCAGGTGCATCGAGTGTTCCTGGTGTGGTGGTCGTGGCGCGGGGCGGAGGAGGCTCCGCCCCGCGTGGTCTCACGGGTTACGGACGGTCAGGAGGCGGCGGTCGGGTCGCCGTCTTCGGCGGCGTTCCGGCGGCGGCCGGCGAGGACGCCGAAGGCGACGCCGGCGATGCCGACCGCGATGCCGACGCCGGCCAGTACCCGGGCCGTGGTGTCGGTGGTCGCCTCGTCAGCCGCCTGCTCGGCGTCGTGCGCCGCCTCGTCGGCGGACTCGGCGTCCGCGCCCGTGTCCGCGCCTGACTCGGCGCCGTGGTGGCCGCCCTCGCTTGGGGTGAGCGCCAGGACCGGGGCCGGGTTCTCCGGCTCGACGCCGTCGTCGGTCGGCTCCTCGATCCAGCGCGCGACCTCGCCGTCGTCGTAGGTCTGGACGGCCTTGAACAGCAGCTGGTCGACGTCCTCGGGCAGCGGGCCCACGGAGATCGGGAACTGCTGGAACATCCCGGGCTCGATCTCGCCCCCGGTCCAGATGATGGTGGTGGGCGCCTCGGTGACCTGGCTGCCATGCAGCTCGATCGGCTCGTCGAGCTCGGCCGTCTGGACCTCGACGTCCCAGCCGGGGACCGGCTGCGGCCGCACGGAGGCGAGCGGGTGCTCGGGGTCGAGGTGGATCTCGAGCCTGGTGGTCGAGGCGGTGTCGCTCTCGTTGGGCACCCGGAGGTTGAGGACGGCGTAACCGCCCTGCTCGGCCTCGCTCGGGTCGACGGTGACATGGGCCTGGGCGGCGGGGGTGGCGACGGTCAGGAGGACGGCCGCGGCGCCGATCGCCGAGCAGGCGGCCATGCGCGTGCGCTTCATGAGCACTCCACGGTGAGCCCCGCGCCACGTGGACGCGGAGACGGAAGGAAGGGATGCGGAAGGAAGGGATGCGGAAGGAAGGGATGCGGAAGGAAGGGATGCGGAAGGAAGGGATACGGAAGGAAGGGATACGGAAGACAGGCGGGGACCGGGGGCGCGCGGCGCGCGTGGGCGGCCTCGGGCGCACGGCGCCGCCGCACCCCTGCCCGGTCTTCCCGGGGAGTGCGTCAGGCCGCGAGCGCCAGTTCCGCCGCGCCCCCGGCGCGCGGCGGGCCGCGCCTGGTCAGGGCGGGCGGCAGCGCGATGCCGGCGACGGCGGGGTGCGGGCGGTCTCCGGGGCGCGGGCGGCGCGCGGCGGGCGGCCGCGGCAGCGCGCCGGCGCGGAGCAGCCGCGCGAGGCGCAGCGCCCGCCTGAGCGGCGGGGCCAGCACGTCGAGGACGTCGAGCGCGGCGCCGTCGAACCGGGCGAGGCGGAGCAGCCGCCACAGCGCGTGTTCGCCGCGGCGCAGGAGCCAACCGGCGAATACGGCGGCCACCAGGTGGCCGAGCAGCATGGGCCAGGACGGCAGCCAGTCGTGGGCCGCGGCCGCGCCGCCCGGGTGCGCGTCGGGACGGAGGCCGGCGGCGGAGACGATCCGCGTCGCCCTGGCCTCGGTGAGCGCCATGAGCTGGTCGTTGCAGAGCAGCCGCCTGGCCTGCTCGACGGCGCTCCCGCCGCCCGAGTGGCCGCCGCTGGCGGCCGAGCCGTGTTGGCCGAGGCCGTAGAGGGCGTGCAGGGCGAGCTGCCCGGCGGCGAGCGTGGCGGCGAAGGCGGGCGTGGAGCGGCGCTCGCGGCCGGCGAGCGGCACGGCGAGCGCGAAGGCGGCGAGCCAGCCGGCGGCAAGCGCCCAGCCGGCCACCCCGGGGCCGCCGGCCGAGAGGTGACCGGCCGCGGCCAGCGTCGCGCAGGCCGCGGCGAAGACCGCGGCTCGCAGCAGTCGCAGATCGGCTCCGGCACGCATGGCGGCGTCATCATCTCACCGGCCCCGCCGCCGCCCGGGCGCGGGGGCCGGATTCTCGCACGCGAGTACGTACCTTCACTCGTGCCGAGGTGTCGCTATATCCATGCTTGTGTCCTGATACATCCGCCGAACGGGGGGTGTTGGACCGGGACCGCGCTTACCTGTGGTGCCGGTAGGCAATACCTACAGATATGTCGAGCCGCGGCCAGGAGGCTGGAGCATGAGCATCTGGTGGTCTCTCCAACTGCGCCGGGAGGCGGCCAGCGTCCCGCTGGCCCGGCGCCTGCTGCTCGGCGCGATGGAGACGGCTGGGGTGGACGCCGACATCTCCCACGAGCTCTCGGTCGCCCTCTCCGAGGCCTGCGCCAACGCCGTTCAGCACGGCGGCGACCGATCCGAGGTCTACCGGGTGACCGCCTCGATCCTGGGCGACATGTGCCGCATCGAGGTCACCGACTGCGGCCCAGGCTTCCCCGACGACGCCGCCGTCCCGAGGGCCGAGCCCCGCGAGCTGCTGCCCGGCGGGCGCGGCCTGCGGCTGATCGAGGCCCTCTCTGACCGCCTGCGCATCGGCAACCAGCC
>NZ_SMKC01000149.1 GCF_004348315.1 Streptomyces sp. 8K308
AGCCCGGCAGGAGTGGCCGTTCGGATCCTGACGCGTGTCCTCGCACTCACCGCGGCGATCTGGCACAACGACAAGACCGGTCAGCCGGTGAAGCGATCACTGATCGCCTATGACTACTGACCGCAACGACACCCCTTGGACTCATTCATCTAGGCCCTGCCCTGGCCCGTCCGATGTCAGCCGCCCCACCGCGCGGCCCACGGTCCTCGCCCGGCGGCCCGTCCGGGCGGGGCGAGGGCCCCGAAAACGCCTGGCACCTGCTCGCCTCGCCCGGTACGGTCTCGGGCGTGTTCCCGTTGCGGGGAGCCTGAGGGCTCCGCGCGCGGCGGCGACGGCAGTTCCCACGCTGAGAGCAGGTTTCGTCAATGGCATGTCGTATCAGTGAGCTTGTGCTCGGTTGCCGCGACCCCGAGCTGCTGGCGCGGTTCTGGTGCGAGGTCCTGGACTTCGTGGTGCTCGACCGCGAAGAGGACGGCACTCTCGAGATCGGGCCACGGGAAGGCTTCGGCGGCCCGCAGCCGACGATCATCCTCAGCCGCAGGGACGAGCCCGAGCCGGGAAAGTCCCGGCTGCACATCGACGTCAACGCCACTGACCGCGATCAGGACGCCGAGCTCGAACGCCTCCTGGGGCTCGGGGCGCGCCCGGCCGACATCGGCCAGACGGGCGAGGAGCCCTGGCACGTTCTCGTCGATCCGGAAGGCAATGAGTTCTGCCTGCTCAGGGCCCGCCTCAGCCCGCTCTGACGGCTCGCGGTGTGGGTCGCCCTGAGCGAGGCGACCGCCTATTCGGGACCTGCAGTATCCCGGTTCATGATGATGAGCGAGGGCATCGAATGGGGTCTGCACTGCTGCCTGGTGCTGGCCTGGCTCGACGATCGGGCCCCGATCGCCACCGGGCGGTTGGCGGAGATCTTCGAACTGCCGCCGGAGTACCTCAAGAAGCGCCTGCAGCCGCTGGTGCGCGAGGGAATCCTCGAGTCCACGCCCGGCGCGCGCGGTGGTTACCGTCTGGCGCGGTCCGGAGCGCGTCACGGTGATGGATGTCGTGGCGGCGATCGAGGGGTGTGAGGACGCGTTCCGGTGCACCGAGATCCGCCAGCGCGGCTCCGGCGCCACGGCGGCCGCCGCGGAGTTCGCCGAGCCGTGCGGAATCGCGAAGGTGATGCGCCGCGCGGAGCTGGCCTGGCGGCGCGAGTTGGCGGCCCAGACGATCGCCGACCTGATGGCCGAGGCGCCCGCGGGCGCTCCGTCGCGAGCCCGCCGCTTCCACGAGCGCCTGAGGGCATGAGGGCCTGAGCGCCGTCGACCACGGCGGAGAAACACCCGGCCTCCCGGCCGGGTTTTCTTGAGAGGAGAACCGGGATGCTCGTATCCCGATTGGCCCGGTCGCGTCACGTCCGGTCACGGCCGAGACGGCCAGCGGGCCGAACGGTCCGCCGCGCACCCTGATCCTGGCCCTTGGCGCCTTCGCCGTGGGAACCGACGCGTTCGTCCTCGCCGGATTCCTGCCCGACCTGGCCGCCGAGCTCGACGTGTCGACGGCGACGGCGGGAACGGCGGTGACCGCGTTCGCCGCCGCGTACGCCCTCGGTTCGCCGCTGCTCGCCACCGCGACCGCGCGGGTAGCCCGCCGCGCGCTGCTGGTGACGGCCCTGATCGTGCTCGGCGTCGCCAACCTCGCCTCGGCCGTGGCCGCCACGTTCTGGCTCCTGCTGGCCACCCGCATCCTGCCCGCCGTCGGCGCGGCGGCCCTCACCCCCAACGCCGGGGCGGTCGCCTCGGCGATGGTCCGGCCCGAGGCGCGAGCCCGTGCCCTGGCCGTGGTCGTGGGCGGACTGACGATCGCCACCGCGCTCGGCGTGCCGCTCAGCGACGTGCTCGGACAGTGGCTGGGCTGGCGATCAGCCCTGGCGGCCGTCGCCGCGCTGCGCCTGCTCGCTGCCGCCGGCGTGGCGGCCTGGGTGCCGTTCGTGCCGGCCGGCCCGCGGATCCCGCTCGCCACCCGGCTGTCGGTGCTGCGCAACCGGACCGTCGCGGCCACGCTCCCGCTGACCGTGCTCGGCATGGGGGCTGCCCACGTCGTCTACGCCTACGCGGTCCCGGCGTTCGAGGCGCTGGGCGTCGGCGCGTCCTCGACCGCGTGGGTGCTCGCGTTGTACGGGGTCGGCGCGGTCGGGGCAGCCTGTCGTCCGGATACGTCACCAACCGGTGGGGAGCGACCCGCCTGTTGACCGGCGGCTACCTGGTCATGGCGGCGGCGCTGGCGATCATGGGCGCCCTGGCCACCACCCACACCCGGGCGGCCCCCTGGTGGGACTGCTCGCCGCGGCATGGGGCGCGGCCAGCTGGTGCCAGACCCCCGCCCAGCAGCACCGACTCATCGACGCGGCTCCCCAGGAGGCCGGACTGGTGGTGGCGCGCAACGCCTCCTGCATCTATCTCGGCATCGGCGCCGGCACCTTCCTCAGCGGGATCACCATCAGCGCGGGGGCGACCAGCGTGTACTTCCTCGGCGCCGCCCTGGCCACCGCCTCCCTCGCCTACCTGCGCGCCACCACGCGACGTCGTGCGTTGACGGAGAAACGGGGCCGCGGAGCGTCACTGCTCGAAAAAGCCGCTGTAGCCCAGGGCGGCACAGCACCCGGAAAGCCCCTGTGTGCCGCTCTCCGGGGTTTTCTGGTCTACCGAGTGGGGGGGATTGACTCGTTCACTTCGCGACAGGGAGAAGGGTGATTGAGAGGCTCCTTGCCCCGGGTTCACGTGGGATGTTCGGTATTCTGGCAGGGTCTCGGCGCCTTCCCGGCGCTGGGATCCGCGGGCCCTGGGGGTCCTCTTCGTCCTGCCCGCGACACGTTTTTCCGTCCAGCGATCCGACCGTCCTCGCGCCGCCGCGCGTCGCGGGAGCGCGGTTTGGCGTGCCCGAAAAGAGAGCATTGTGACTACTTTCGTCGAACAGAACGGCCATGCCGCGTCTGCCGCGTATGACGCCACCGCGATCACCGTTCTCGACGGGCTGGACGCGGTACGCAAGCGGCCCAGCATGTACATCGGTTCCACAGGCGAGCGGGGTCTGCACCATCTGGTGCAGGAGATCGTGGACAACTCGGTCGACGAGGTGCTGGCCGGAATGGCCGACCGGATCGATGCGACGATCCTCGCCGATGGCGGCGTGCGGGTGATCGACAACGGGCGCGGCATCCCCGTCGGCATGCATCCGGTGGAGAAGCGGCCGGCCGTCGAGGTGGTGCTGACGGTGCTGCACGCGGGCGGCAAGTTCGGGGGCGGCGGGTACGCCGTGTCCGGCGGTCTGCACGGTGTGGGTCTGTCGGTGGTCAACGCGCTCTCGACCAGGCTGTCTGCGGAGATCTGGACCGACGGCTACCGGTGGACCCAGGAGTACGAGTACGGGGCGCCGACCGCGCCGCTGGCCCGCCACGAGGCCACCTCGAAGACGGGCACGTCTCTGACGTTCTGGGCGGACGGCGGCATTTTCGAGACCACCGAGTTCTCCTTCGAGACGCTGGCCCGCCGGTTTCAGGAGATGGCCTTCCTCAACCGGGGGCTGACCCTGACGCTCACCGATGAGCGCGAGTCGGCCCGCGCGACGGCCGCGGCCGACGATGTGGGTCAGGACACCGCCGGGGAGCGGGCGGCGAAGACGGTCTCCTACCGCTACGACGGCGGCATCACCGACTTCGTCGCCTACCTCAACACCCGCAAGGGGGAGCCAGTCCACCCCTCCGTCGTCTCCATCGCCGCCGAGGACGCCGAGCGGCTGTTGTCGGTGGAGGTCGCGCTGCAGTGGAACAGCCAGTTCGCCGACAGCGTCTACTCCTACGCCAACACCATCCACACCCACGAGGGCGGCACCCACGAGGAGGGCTTCCGCACGGCGCTGACCACGGTCGTCAACCGGTACGCGCGCGAGAAGAAGCTGTTGCGTGAGAAGGACGGCAACCTCACGGGTGAGGACATCCGCGAGGGGCTGACCGCGATCATCTCGGTCAAGCTGGGTGAGCCGCAGTTCGAGGGCCAGACCAAGACCAAGCTGGGCAACAGCGAGGCCAGGACGTTCGTGCAGAAGGTCGTGCACGAGCACCTGACGGACTGGTTCGACAGCAACCCCAACGAGGCGGCCGACATCGTCCGCAAGGCGACCCGGGCGGCCACCGCCCGGCTGGCGGCCCGCAAGGCACGCGACCTGACCCGCCGTAAGGGCCTGCTGGAATCGGCGGCCCTGCCGGGCAAACTGTCCGACTGCCAGTCCAACGATCCGGCGAGAAGCGAGATCTTCATCGTCGAGGGCGACTCCGCCGGCGGCTCGGCCAAGTCCGGCCGCAACCCGCGGTACCAGGCGATCCTTCCCATCCGCGGCAAGATCCTCAACGTCGAGAAGGCCCGTATCGACAAGATCCTGCACAACCAGGAGGTCCAGTCGATGATCTCCGCGTTCGGCACGGGCGTGCACGAGGACTTCGACATCGAGAAGCTCCGGTACCACAAGATCATTCTGATGGCGGACGCCGACGTCGACGGCCAGCACATCAACACCCTGCTGCTGACCTTCCTGTTCCGATTCATGCGGCCGCTGATCGAGCACGGTCACGTCTACCTCTCCCGCCCGCCCCTCTACAAGATCAAGTGGGGCCGGGAGCACGTGGAGTACGCCTACTCCGACCGCGAACGCGACGTACTGCTAGAGCGGGGCCGGCAGGACGGCCGCCGGGTCAGGGACGACTCCATCCAGCGGTTCAAGGGTTTGGGCGAGATGAACGCCGAGGAACTGCGCGTCACGACCATGGACCAAGAGCACCGTGTCCTGGGTCAGGTCACCCTCGACGACGCGGCCGTTGCCGACGCCCTCTTCTCCGTCCTGATGGGCGAGGACGTCGACGCCCGGCGCTCCTTCATCCAGCGCAACGCCAAGGACGTGCGGTTCCTCGACATCTGATCGCGCCGGCTCCTGGCCGCCCACTCGCCCAGGCCGCGCCCGCGGCCCGGGCGACCCGCCCTTGCCTGTCCGTAGCTGAAGAGAGCACCGCGTGAGCACCTTCCCCGTCCCGTCCACCGGCAGCCGCGTCCAGGACGGCTCCGACCTGGACGCCGCCGAGCAGGTCTTCGACCTCCTGATGGGCAACGACGCGCCCCGCGAGGAGTTCATCTCACGCTCCGCCGCGGGACTCGACCGGTCACGGCTCGACCTCTGAGCCACCACCGCATCCGCCCCCCGCCGTTGGCGCCGCCGAGCGACCTCTTCCTTCAACGAGGCCGCCGGTGCGGTGGAAGAGGTAGTCGTTCATCGCGGTGCGCGTGCCCAGTCGACTGACCGACGGCACCGTGCCGTTCAGCGATCGGCGGACCGAACTCGCCGCCTTGGACGCGTCACTGGGCGCTCGGACGGGTGGCGTGTTCGGTATCGTCGGCGTCGTTGATCCACCTCGTTCAGGACAGGGGCGCTTTGTCGGCGCTTGTGGGCGGCGGTCCGGGGCCCGGGCCCCGCCGTGCTGTGTGTGGCAGGTGGCAGGTGCGGAAGGACGGCTCCCCGAGGAGTGCGCGTGGATACGAACGTGTTCCTGTCATGGGTTGTCAAGGTGGAACACGTGCCCACGCTGATGACCCGGTTCGGCCGTAGCCCCGTGACACGCTGATGGGTGTGGGCGAAGAGGCCGCCGCACGCCCCCGCCGGCCCGCCGGACCGCTCGGCACGGCGGGGCGCGCCGGGCGGCGCGATCACACGGCGGCGCTCGGCACCCGACCGGTCGGGCGGCTGCTGTGGAGCACCAGCGCCCACACCACCATGTCGGTCGCCACCTACGGCATCTACCCCTGACCAACGCCTGGTTCGTCTCCCGTGGGGTCGGCCCCGAAGCGCTGGTGGCCGTGAACGTCGTGGCGCCCGTGCTGCTGATCCTCGGCGCGGTCTCCACGACGGTCGGTGTCGGCGGCGCGTCCCTGGTCTCGCGCAGCCTCGGCGCAGGGAACCCGCACCAGGCCGCGCGGGCCGCCGGCAACACCTTCCTCGTCTACTGGACGACGGCAATCGCCGTCACCGTCCTCGGCCTGCTCCTCCTCGACCCGCTCCTCACCCTGCTGGGGGCCAGGGGCGATGTCCGCGGCCACGCCCACGACTACGCGCTGGTCATGCTGGCCGGCGCGATCACCGCCACCGGCTTCTCCAGCCTGGTGCGGGCCGAGGGGCGCCTGCGCTTCTCCACCCTGCTGTGGATGATCCCGGTCCTGTGCCAGATCGTGCTCGACCCACTGCTGATCTTCGGCCTCGGCTGGGGGGGTGCGCGGCGCCGCCGTGGGGACGGTCGGCGGCCAGGCCGTCTCCATGGCGATGAGCCTGTGGTTCTTCTTCCTCCAACGCGACCGCCCCTACCGCATCGCCCTCGCCGACCTGCGGCCGCACGGCCCCACCCTGCGCGAGCTGGTCGCGGTGGGAGCACCGTCCTTCCTCGCCGGCCTCGGCAACACCCTCATCATGTTCATCGCCAACAACCGCCTGGCGGCCCTCGGCGACCCGGCGGCCCTCAGCGCGTACGCCACCTCCGTGCGCGTCACCACGTTCGTCCTCGTGCCACAGACCGGCATCGCCCAGGGCATGCAGCCGCTCATCGGCTTCAACGCCGGCCGTGGCCTGATCGCGCGCGCCGAACGCACCCGGGTCCTCGCGCTGCGCGCGACCACGCTCTACGGGACGGCCGCCTGCCTCGTCATGCTCGCCGCGGCCGACCCGCTCGCCGCCGCCTTCACCGACGACCCGACGGCGGGGGAGACGACCGCCCAGGTGCTGCGCCTCATCGCACTCGGCTACCCCTTCGCCGGGGTGACGGCACTGCTCGCCACCTACTTCCAGGCACGCGGCCGGGCCCGCCCGTCATTCGTGATCTCCGTCGGCTCGATCCTCGCCGTCCACGTCCCGCTCCTGCTCGCCCTCAGTCCTCTCGGCACGCCCTGGCTGTGGATCAGCTTCCCCGCGGCCACGCTCCTGTCGGCTGCCGGAGCGACGCTCATCCTTCGCCTGTTGGGCCAACGCCCGAGCCGCCGAGAGCCGTTCCTCGGCGTCGTCCACGCGGGACTGCGGCACGACGCACCGGGCGGCGGCCTCCCGCCAGACCTTGAAGTGCCGTCGAGCGCACGATCAACAAGCTGAAGCAGTCTCGGGCTGTGGCCCCCGGGCCAGCCGGCCCACCGAATCGTCCTCGCCGCCGGGCGGCTGACGCTGCGCCACCCGAGGCGACGCTCGGCACCTGGCTGGTCTGCGGCGCGGCACTGGTCGTCGGCGTGGTCTCGCTGGCCGGAATCGCCCTGGTCGTCCCCGTGTTGATCGCGCTCCAGCACCTCCACCGCCACCGGTCCCTCGGCCCGACGGATCACTGACGGGGGAGTGGTGCACGGGGCCCGATCACGGATCTCACCGCCCGAGCCCAGACCCGTGGCGCGCCGTGCCCGACGTGTGGTCATGGCGGGGCGCGGGCGGCTTCAGGCGTCCGGATCGTCCTGGCGCTCCCAACGTGCCGAGAACAGCTCATAGCCCGGAGCCTTACCCGGAAGTGGCGGGTTGTCCATGGCACGCAGGCCGTCCAGGGCGATGGCCGTGATACGGGCGCGGGCGTCGAGCGCCGCCGCGATGAGCTCCGAGCGCCCCTGCTGGCCCAGTTGGTCGAGCAGGGGCGACTTGCTGAGCTGCTCGATGAGCAGTTCGACGTCGATGACGGTGGCGTCGGCGCGCAGGACGCCGGCGGTGTGCGCGCGGTCGACGAGCGCGGCCACCGCCTCGTCGCTCCGCCGGTTCTTCTCGGCGATGGCGTCGGTGAGGGTGATGGTCCCGGCGATGGGGGCCAGCGAGCCGGGCCCGAAGGCGATCACGGACGTGACGTAGTGCGCCAGCCCGTCCCACGGGTCCTCGATCGCCAAGCCCGCCTCGGCGGCCTCCAGATACTGGTCGAGAGTCACCGAAAGCAGGTGCTGGAACAGTTCTTCCTTGGTGCGATAGCGGCGGTACAGGCTGCCAATGCCGACCTTGGCGCGGGCGGCGATCGCCGCCACCGAGGCGTGCGCGCCATCGACGGCCAGTACCTCCTTGGCGGCCTCGAGCAGGGCACGGTCGTTTCGTTCGGCTTCGGCCTGCCGGGACGCGCGTCGGGCTTGCTGGGTCATCGGCCCACCCTATCCGCTTGCGGAGCGATTCGCTCCGCGAGGCTCTAACGGAGCGAAATACTCCGATAGAAGGCAGTCCGACGACGCAGCACGACCGGGTCGAGGCGATTGGCCAGACCCTCGCCGAGTACCAACGGCACCAGAACGACCCCGATCACTTCCTGCCCCTGCACAACCCCCGACACCGTCGTGGTCAACATCGCCGGACGTCGCGTCGTGGGGCGCGACGCCCTGGCCGAGGCCATGAGGGCCGCCCTGGCCGGCCCGCTGGCGAAGGTCACGACGACCCTGGAGATCGAGGACATCCGCTTCGCCCGCCCCGACGTGGCGATCGTCAGCCTCGTCAAGCACGTGTCCTACCAGCGGGAGGAGGCCACGCGGGAGCAGTCGGACCTGCCCACGGTGGGCAGCCTGACCCTGGTACTCGTCCACGACGACGGCGCCTGGCGAATCGCCTCCGCACAGACCACCCCCCCGGCACACCTTCTAGGGACTGGCGGGACGGTCCTCCGGGCGACAGCGAGGGGCCGCCTCGCCCATGGCGTCGCTGACGTGGACCGTGTTCATCACTCCGGCGAGAAGTCCGGAACCCGCACGGGGCGCGAGCCGTTGTTCAGCGACTCGGCGCCGGCCGTGCCGACCAGTGACGCGGCCACCGCGGGGCGCACCGGGATGAGCGGCGGCTGCCCGTGTTCCACGGTGGCCCGGAACCCTTGAAGGACGCGTACGGTCCCTTCGGCCTGCCGCTCCACCGGCTGCCCGTCAAGGGTGAGGGGCGGCGGTGTCCGCTCCTCCTCGTGCGTGGCGCCGTCGGGCCGTGTCCAGCCCTCCGCTCGGACTCGGACGGAGTATGAGCGTTCACCCGGTGCGCGCAAGGACTCGGCGAGCGCCTGGGTGCCGCGGACCGACAGCCAGCTCCAGTGGCTGTCGGGCTCGCCCTGGAGGAAGCCGTGTCGGGTGACGGCCAGCGCGCCGGTGGACAGCCGGACGGTCATGACGACGGCCTTGCCCGGGTCGGCCTCGTCCGCCGGGAACGCCGACACCTCAAGCGGCCAGGCGCCCGTGATGGCCAGCACCGGCGAGAGGGTGTGCGTGCAGTAGGCGGTCGCCGGGATACGACCACGCCAGCTGCCCGGGTCGCCGATCAGCGCGGCGACGGTCTCCGGAGACATACCGTGCAGGTAGTCGGCCTCGACCAAACTGACCCTGCCCAATTCCCCGCCCTCGACCGCCTGCCGGATCAGGCGAACGTGCGGGTGGTACACGTAGTTCTCGGCGAAGGAGTAGGTGGCCGTGGACCGCTCGACCGCCGCCACCAGCCGCCGCCCCTCGTCCTCGTCCACGCAGGCCGCGCACTCGGACAGCACGTGCACCCCCCGCTCCAGGAACGCGATGGCCAACGGCGCGTGCGCGTCGAAGTCATTGGCCAGGAGAACCCCGTCCAGGCGGTGGTCCAGCAGATCCTCCCACCGCTCGGTGAGCACCGCCTCCGGCAACTCCTCCCGCGCCACCTCCCGCCGCGCGACATCCAGATCGCAGGCGGCCACCACCTCCATGCCCAGCCGCCGACACCAGCCCGCCAGATGCAGACCCATCCGCAACCCGATCACGCCAACACGCATGGGTGCATGATCACTTGGCACCCACCACCCACGGCAACCCGTTTTCCGGCGGCTCACCCACCACACCGGCAGGCCAACAGGGCTGCGCCGGACGCGTGCTCGCCAGCGTGAGTGCAACGGTACGTTCTCCAGGATCGGCGGCTGGCGACCCGCCGCCGACAGACCGCTCGAGAAAGCAGCACACGCCATGAACGTCTTCCCGCTCCGCCGTGGCCGCGGGGCCGGGGAGGGCGAGGGAGAACACCGCGCCCTGCACCGGCGACGAGGCGTGCTTCGCCAGGAGAGCCGTCCCCAGGACGCCGCTCTCGTGGCGGTGGGCCGTCCCGTGCCCTCCTGGCCCGCCTACGTCGGCAACGAGGTGTGGGACGGAATCCCGCCTCGACCAGGGCGGGCGGACCACGCTCATGCGCGCTCCCGCGGGGGGTGGTCTTCCGGTGGACCTGCTGCCGGGGCCGCGGTGGAACCTGCGCGGCCGTGTCGTGAGTACGGCGGCCGGTCCTGGGCGGGCCGTACCCGCGAAGGACCACCGGCCACCGCGCGTGGTCTTTGGCAACTACGCGGACCAGCGCCTGTACGTGTTCGAACCCCAGACCGGGGTTACGGGCCCGGGGGACGGTGGTGACGAACCGTCTCCCGTGACGCCCGACGATGGCTCGCGCTACATCACCCCGGTGTTCGCCCTCGGTGGGGACGAGGTGCGCTGCCTGCGCGAGCGGCGCACCGGGGAGTGGCCGACCTACATCAGGCGCGACTTCGTCTCGGCGCGTGTCGCTCGAGGAACCCCACCGCCGCCCACCGTCCTGATGGGCCCGGATGGTCACTTCCTCAGCGGGCCACTGGCAGCGCCTCGACGGCCAGGCCGATGCCCGTGCTGCCCGCACCGAGATAGGGCACCTTCCGGCCGTCGTGGCCTGGCTCGGCGTACGGGGTCCCGTTCTCGAGGGTGGTAACAGGCGAGGTCCTGACGGAGCAGCAGCGTGGCGTGGCCGAGCGGGGAGGTGTCGGCCGTGGCCTCGTGGAGCTTCGTGAGAAAGAGAGCGGGACCCACGCTGCCGCACATCAGGCTGCGGCGGGGCGTGGTCAGAACGCCGCGGACGCGGTCCAGGACGCGGTCGGCGAGTCGCTCGGCCTCCCGTCGCCGCCCGCCGCAGCCACGCGTCATGCTCGAGGGAAGCGGCCCGCGCCCGTGTGGTGGAGTGCCCACAGGACGCCGCCGGGGTGACGCTTGGCGCGGGCGGCCGGGAATCGGGCCCGCGAGACAGGCGAGTTCGGCTGCCTCGGTGGCCCGTTGGTCGCAGGGCCGCGTGACAGCAGCAGCCGGTGGCTGCTGCCGTCGACGGAAGGCGCCGGGCGGGCCCGCGCTACCTCTAGGACTTCTCTGTCGTGCCGAGCACTGCTCCGCTCCTATGCCGGAGAGGCGCCCTGGATCGAGAGTTCGTAGGGGAAGGGGTCCCCGACCCCGACCTGCCACATCGGGTAGTTGCGGTGCTGCGACGGAGTGGCCGCGACGACGAGCATCATGTGCGTCTCGCCGCTCTGGAGGCTGAAGTTGGCCGTCTGGCCGGGCGCGAAGGCGTCGCTGTACCGGACGGAGAAGTTGGCGGAGACCGCCGCCAGCCGGAACCGCCAGTCGGCGCCGGAGAGGCTTGACTGTCCTTGCAACTGGACGGACACCTGGCCGCCGCTCGGGTTCAACCGGATGACGTTGTGCCCGTACTGGTGTGGGGCGTCGCTGTCGGCGATCCGGTACCGGCCGCCGCCGAGGCTCTGCAGGAGATCGGTGTGCAGGGGTCGGTAGCTGCCGCCGCCGCGCCAAAGGTCGCTGCGGATCCGGGCGCCGTCGGTGAAGTCGTAGACGACCTGCCGAGACGTGTACTCGGCGATCAGCCGGGCGAACTCCTGATGGTCGAGACCGAGGATTCGCTTGATGGTGTTGATCGGGTGCTCGCCCTGCTGGGCCTCGTACCAGAACTGGTCGATCACCTCTGGCCCGTAGATGTCTCGGATGGTGTTGAACAGCATCCAGTCGCCGTAGTAGGTCTCCTGGGACAGCCACCTGCGGTGTTGGCGGTCGACGTAGTAGCCGGATCCGACGACCACTTCGGGGCGCCGCATGCGGGCCATGTAGTTGGCGTGGGCCTCCCAGACCGGCCCGGCCACCGGGTTGCCGGCGCCCCAGCCGCCGCCGTTGCCGCGTGCGATGTTGATGTCGACCGCGTAGTTCTGGAGGACGTGGTTGAACTCGTGCGACTCGACCCAGTCGTCCCAGATCTTGTCGTAGGGCAGGCACATGTGCCCAAGACCGATGTCGTCGCGGCCGGCCCAGTTGGCCGGGGGCAGGAAGCCGCCCGACCATGTTCCGCACAGGTAGAGATTGATCTTGTACTGGGACCCGACCTGGTGGTCGGCGGGATCGACGAAACCGACCTGGTTGACGTAGAAGTCGTAGATGTCGTCCATGTGGTCCGCGACCCACTGCGGGTAGTTGTCGATCCCGCGGTTCTGCCGTCCCCATGCGACGGCGTCGAGCGCGTCACCCCAGCGGACGGCGAAGTGCTCCGACTCGGCGACGTTCCCGGTGTGGGCGCCCGCGTCGGTCATGAACCGCGGGACCCGCGTCTGCTTCTCCAACTGGACCTGTGAGTCCGGTGCCGCGTTGGCCGAGCCTGCCGGGCCCGCGAGCACGAGAGCGGTGGCGAAGGCGGCGGCGAGCGCGAAGCCGCGCCGCCACGCGGACTTCAGGCCGAGCCCTCTCGATTTTCGTAACATCAGGATCCATCCCTTCGTTGCGAGGTGGGGGAGCAGCCCAGAGGGGGCAGGGCTGCCATCGGCTCAAGGCGTGCGGACGACCTTCCGCATGGTGCCGTCGGGGTTGAAGACCAGCTCGTCGATCGCGACGGAGCGGCGGAAGTTCCCGCCGCCGGGCGCGTCAGCGGTGTGGTAGACCATGTACCACCGGTCGCCGAATTCCATGAAGGCCGGGTGGTTGGTCGTCGAACTCACCTGGTCAAGCACGACTCCCCGGTGCGTCCAGGGGCCCGCCGGGCTGTCGGCGGTCGCATACCTGACGCAGGCGTAGGCCGAGTCGGTGACGCAGCCGGCGCCGGAGTTGGAGGCGTAGGCCAGGTAGTAGACGCTGTCGCGCTCGAACAGCCAGGGTGCCTCCCAGAAGCACGTCAGGCCCGACGGTGTGAAGACCCGGCCGTCGAGTGCGGTCATGGTGTCCTGCAGGCGCACGGCTCTGGGCGCCCAGTACGAGCCCCAGTACAGGTAGATCTCGCCGTCGTCGTCGATGAACACCGTCGGGTCGATGTTCAGCGAGGAGGAGTTGGGGGTGGCGTCCGAGACCAGCTGGCCGCCGATGGCGTCCCGGTAGGGGCCGAGCGGGTGGTCGGAGACCGCGACCCCGATGTTCATCCACCCGTTGTCGGTGCGACCGTCGACCGAGACGAACCAGTAGAACCGGCCGTCTGGTCCCTGCATCACCGCGGAGGCCCAGGCGTTCGCGCCGGCCCAGGCGAAGGTGTCGAACGAGAGGATCGCTCCGTGGTGTCGCCAGGCGGCCGGGTCGTTCGAGGGGGCCTGCGAGGAGAAGGCGTGCCATTCACGCATGACGAACTGCTGCTGGCCGGGCGCCGCTTCGTCGCGCGCGGTGAAGATGTACGCGGTGCCGTCGACGACGAGCGTGGCGGGGTCGGCGGTGTAGATGTCGGTGACGATGGGGTTCGCCATCAGCCCGGCGCCGTCCGAGGCAGTCCGGCGGGGTTTCTGACGGAACTGATGGCGCTGACGGTTCACTTCTGGTGGTGACCGCGGCGTACCCGGGCTGCTGGGCCGAGGCCGAACCCGCCGCCGTGGCGAGTCCGACGGCGATGAGGATCAGGGCCGCCGCCCCCCAAGACCAGTTGGTTGAACGGTCGGCGACGCGTCATCGCGATGCCTCCCTTCTACTCGTGGGGATGCTCCCGCGGCCGGCGGCGGGTGGGGTTCACCAGGCGCGGTCGCCGTCGCGTTACCGATCGCCGTGGCCGCACCTCGTCTGCTGGGTCGTTCGTTCATGAGCGGTAGCCACCTCGGGCTGCTGGTTATATACCGAACGACGTACGGGATTTGGCGCCTAGAAAGCTACTGCCAATACCGGCCGCGTCAACGGGGGGAACCGGCCCATCCCCGCTCGCGCGGGCTGGGCGTGGTCGGTGCGCTTCCCGCGGGATGGATCACGAGCCCCTCGCCTTTGATAGCGAGGAGCCCTCGGCCCGACCGGCCCGGGCGTTCAGTGTCCCGCGCGCATGTGGGCGCGCAGTGACAGCGGGACGAAGACCACCAGCAGCGTGGCTGACCAGAGCAGGACGGCGGCCACCGGATGGGCGAGCGGTCAGGGTGTGTGTCCGGACGTCGCGATCCCGGGATTGGTCCACCTCACTCGCCCAGTGGCCATGGCCGCCTATACGACCGCCGTCCTGGTGAACCTCTTCTGGCTGACCGTACCTGCCGTCCTCGCTTGGTTCGCCCCGCTCTTCTTCCTCAAGCTCCTGGTCTGCCACCTGACCCCAAGTGCGCCGCTGGCCATGAAGACCGATGACTGAGCGGATCGCCGTCTGGCGGCCGCGCGCGAACCGGCCCGAGGACCGCGCCGCCATCCTCACCGGTGCCTACGCCGTTCGTTGCCGCCTGCGACCGAGGTACTGGTGATGACCGGCATCCCGCCTATCCGTGGCACCATTGCCGACTTCTGTTCCTGAGCCGTCGACGAAGCCCGAAGGCGCCTCCTGGGCGCGGTAACCTCGCCGAGTTCGGGAATGTCGCGACGCACGGCCCCGGCGAGCATGCCGAGACCGCCGTGAGTGACACGTTGCCGATCTCCGCCCGCGTTGTGGGGCTCAGGACTCCTCACGAAAATGGTGGGCCTGACCTGGTCAGCGGTCGGTGTCGGGCACGAGGCCGCCGGGTAGGGGGACGCGGTCAGTCGCGTCATCGCAGGCGACAAACCCGGTGACGCGGACGGTCATCCCCGGGATACTGATCGCCCATGGACGAGGTCACAGTTGTCGTCGCCCATTCCGAGCGCGCTACCCTGCGCGTCGGCGACGTGTTCCTGAAGGTGGACGCCGATCAGGCGCGCATCGACGTCGAGGTCCGGGCGATGGCCCTGGCGCCGGTCCCGACCCCGGAGGTCCTGTGGCACAAGCCGTCCGTGCTCGCGATCGCCGCGGTCCCGGGGACGGCACTCGGCCGCCTCGGCGAGCCGTCGACCGCGCCGCCGGCGACGTGGGCCGCGGCGGGTGCCGCCGTCCGGAAGCTGCACGACGCGCCGTTGCCGCCCTGGCCCGGCCGGGGAAGGAGCCTTGACGAGTTGGCGGCGGATCTCGACGGCGAGTGCACGTGGCTCGTGACGAACGGCGTCCTTCCCGCTGACCTGGTCACCCGCAACCGCCAGGTCGCCGAGGCCGCGCTCCGGCCGTGGACTCCGGTGTTCACGCACGGCGACCTGCAGGTCGATCACGTGTTCGTCGACGGTGACGAGGTCACGGGCATCATCGACTGGTCCGAGGCGGGCCACGGTGATGCCCTGTTCGACCTCGCCATCCTGACGCTCGGACACGAGGAGCACCTCGATGACGTCGTTGCCGGCTATGGCACCGACGTCGACCTCGACGTGATCCGCGCGTGGTGGTCGTTGCGAAGCCTGCTGGCGCTTCGCTGGCTGGTCGAGCACGGTTTCGACCCGTTCGCGGCGGGCTGTGAGGTCGACGTGTTGAGATCCCGGATGTGAGGCTGCGCGGGCCCGGTGCCATGAGTGCGTTCCGGCACAACGGGCAGGCCTCTCCTGGGGTACGTCACCTGCCCGCACTCCCGACACGTTGCGGTGCGCAGTCGTCGCCAGCGGATGACGGCGCAGCCGAGGGTGACGAACGCGTGGTGGACGTCATCGCGGATCTCCCAGCGGACGCGCAGGCGGCGGAACCCGCCCCGCCC
>NZ_SMKC01000014.1 GCF_004348315.1 Streptomyces sp. 8K308
CACCAAGATCTACACCTATTAAGTCGTCGACAGCGTCAGATGTGTACAAGAGACAGCCCCCGCCCCCTGAACTCCTGGAGTCAGCGCACCATGCTCGTCTTCATAGCGC
Source organism: Streptomyces sp. 8K308 (assembly GCF_004348315.1). Lineage (GTDB taxonomy): Bacteria > Actinomycetota > Actinomycetes > Streptomycetales > Streptomycetaceae > Streptomyces. The sequence goes on from NZ_SMKC01000014.1 coordinate 110, forward strand.
GGCGGCTCTTCGTCTCGATCTGGGTGTTCCTCGCGTCCTCGGTCATCGTCTTCTTCCTCTCCACACAGGTCAGGGACCCGCTGGCGGAGGCCAGGGCGCTGCCCGACAGTGCCCGCGAGAACGCGATCGCCGAGATCACCGAGCGCATGAACCTGGACGACCCGATCCTCGTCCGCTACCTCAGCTGGTTGGGCGACGCCCTGACCGGCGACCTCGGCACCAACCGGCAGGGCCAGAGCGTCAACAGCATGCTGGAGACGGCCTTCTCGGCCACCCTGCAGCTGATCATCGGCGCCACCGTGCTCTCCATCGTGGTCGGCATCTCCATCGGCGTCATCTCGGCGCTCCGCCAGTACACGGCGCTCGACCAGACCGTCACCTTCGTCGCGTTCATCTGCTTCTCGTTGCCGCTCTTCTGGGTGGGCACGCTGCTCAAGCAGTTCCTCGCCATCGACTTCAACGACTGGCTGGCCGACCCCGAGATCTCCCCGCTCTTCATGGGCGGCATCTCCCTGCTCACCGGCTTGTTCTGCGGGTCCGTCGTGATCGGCGACCGCCGCACCCGACTCGTCGCCTTCGCCTCGAGCACCGCCGCCATGGCCGTGCTGCTCGCCGTGCTCTCGGCCACCGAGTGGTTCGCCGACCCGGGACTCGGGCCCGTCGTCGTGGCCATCACCGCCGTCGCCGGCGCCATCGGCTTCACCACCCTGGTGAGCGGCCTGGAGTGGCAACCGCCGCTGCGCGCGGCCCTGGTCGCGGCCGCCATCGGCATCGTCGCCTACTTCGCCCTCGACCCGGTGCTGGACGATCCACAGCTGGCGACGATCATCGGCCTCGCGCTGCTGACGGCCGCCGTCTGCTTCGGCATCGGCTGGTACCTGGGCGGCGACCTCTACCGCCGCAACGCCATCCCCGCGACCGTCCTCACCGGCCTCTTCACCGGCGCCGTCATCTTCACCGACCGGATGCTCCAGTCGTTCGCCGACTACAGCGAGTCGGTCGGCGGCCGCCCCGTCTCCACGGTGGGCTCCGAGACCCCCAACTACGAGGGCACCTTCTGGGAGAGCGGCCTCGACTCGTTCGGCCACCTGGCACTGCCCACCCTGGCGCTGGTGCTCATCTCCCTCGCCACCTACACCCGTTACACCCGGGCCAGCATGCTCGAGGTGATGAACCAGGACTACGTGCGCACCGGCCGCGCCAAGGGCCTGAGCGAGCGGGCCGTGGTCACCCGGCACGTGCTGCGCAACGGCCTGATCCCGATCACGACGCTGATCGCCTACGACATCGGCACCATCGTCGGCGGCGCCGTGGTCACCGAGCAGGTCTTCGGCTGGTCGGCGATGGGCAGCCTGCTGTTCACCGGCATCGAACAGGGCGACCCCATGCCGATCATGGCCTTCTTCGTGGTGTCAGGCGGCGCGATCGTGGTCTTCAACATGGTCGCGGACATCGCCTACGCCTTCCTCGACCCCCGCATCCGCCTGTCCTGAAGCCCTAAGGAGGGAAAGGCCATGACGCAGAACGCGCAGCCGGCCGGGGCGGCGAAGACCCCGGCGGCCCCCGCCGCGGCCAAGGACGCCGCGGCCCAGGGAATGTCCATCGTCGCCCGCTCCCAGGGCCAGTTGGTCAGGCGCCGGTTCTTCCGGCACCGCGGCGCCCTGGCGGGCATGATCCTGTTCTTCATCGTGGTGGCGATCGCCGTCACCTCGATCGGCGCCGGGCCGATCCCCGGCTGGTGGGACAAGGACCCCACGGCCACCGGCCAGGTGGTCGACGCGGGCCGGCCCACCCTGTCCGTGGTCCCCGAGTTCCTCGGCGGCGGCGGGCTCCGCCTGGGCGAACACCCCTTCGGCCAGGACAACATCGGCCGCGACTACTTCGCGCTCACCATGCGCGGCACCCAGATCTCGCTGGTGATCGCGCTGATCACCGGCCTGGTGGCCACCCTCGTCGGCACCCTGATCGGCGCCGTGGCCGGCTACTTCCGCGGCTGGGCCGAGTCGGTGCTGATGCGGATCACCGACGTGGTGATCGCCATCCCGACCTTGCTGATCGCGGGGCTGATCGGCGTCATCGTCGCCGGCCGGGGCATCGTCATCTTCGCGGTCTTCCTCGGCCTGTGCCTGTGGACGCAGATCGCCCGACTGGTGCGCGGCGAGGTGCTGTCGCTGCGTGAGAAGGAGTACGTGGAGGCGGCGCGCTCGGTCGGCACCCGCTCCCGGCGGATCATCTTCAAGCACATCCTGCCCAACACCATGGGCGTGATCATCGTCTCGGCGACGCTGATGATCGCCAGCGCGGTGCTCACCGAGACCGCGCTTTCCTTCCTGGGGCTCGGCGTGCAGGCGCCCGACACCTCGCTCGGCCGGCTGATCAGCGACTACCGCACGGCGCTGACCGTGCGCCCCTGGCTCTTCTACTGGCCGGGCGCCTTCATCATCGCCATCGCCCTGTCGATCAACTTCATCGGCGACGGCCTGCGCGACGCCTTCGACCCCCGACAGACCCGGGTGCGTGACTGATGTCTTCCCTTACCCCACCTGTGACCCCGTCCGAGCCCGCCGGACCACCGACCGAGGCCGCCGTGACCGAGGCGGCCGAGGAGGTCCACGCGGCCAGGACGCTGGCCGACTCGCGGCCGCCTTCGGACGAGGAGATCCTCACCGTCGAGAACCTGACGGTCGAGTTCCCGACCGACGACGGCGTGGTCCGGGCCGTGCGCGGCGTCAGCTACACCCTGCACGCCCGCGAGGTGCTGGGCATCGTGGGCGAGTCGGGCTCCGGCAAGTCGGTCTCGTCGATGGCCGTGATGGGCCTGCTGCCGAAGAACGCGCGGATCCGCGGCAGCATCCGCTACCGCGGCCAGGATCTGCTGACGCTGCGCCCCCAGGAGCAGCGCTCGCTGCGGGGCCGGAAGATCGCGATGATCTTCCAGGACCCGATGACCTCCCTCAACCCGGTCCGCACGGTCGGCGACCAGCTCGCCGAGGCCGTGCTCGCACACCACCTGGTGCCGCGCAAGCGGGCGCTCGCCCGGGCGAGGGAGATGCTCGACCTGGTCGGCATCCCGCAGGCCGACAAGCGGCTGCGGTCCTACCCGCACGAGTTCTCCGGCGGCATGCGGCAGCGCGTGATGATCGCGATGGCGATCATCAACGACCCGGACGTGATCATCGCGGACGAGCCCACCACGGCCCTCGACGTCACCGTTCAGGCGCAGATCCTGGAGAAGCTGCTCGAGGTCAAGGACGAGGTCAACGCGGCGATCCTGATGATCACCCACGACCTGGGCGTGATCGCGGGCATGGCGCACCGCACCCTGGTGATGTACGCCGGCAAGCCGGTGGAGATCGGCGAGACCGACCAGGTCTTCTACGAGCCCCGGATGCCGTACACCGCGGGCCTGCTCGGCTCCATCCCCTCCCTGGAGGGCGAGCGGGACTCCCGGCTGCGGCCGATCGGCGGCACCCCGCCCTCGCTGATCCACCTGCCGCCCGGCTGCCCGTTCTCGCCGCGCTGCCCGCTGGCGACGGACGAGTGCCTGGCGAGCGAGCCTGAGCTCGCCGCGGTGAGCGAGGGTCACTCGGCCGCCTGCCACCACAGCGACACCCTGGCCGAGGCCGAGGACGCCACCGCGTTCTTCCGCACGACCGGCCCCGAGGAGGCCTGATGTCCACGCTGACTCCCACCACGACGTCTCAGGAGCTGCTGAGGGTCACCGACCTGGTGGTCAACTTCCCGGTGCGCGGCGGCGGTCTTTTCCGCCGGGTCGTGGGCCAGGTGCAGGCGGTCAGCGGGGTGTCGTTCTCCGTCGCCGAGGGGGAGACCCTCGGCGTGGTGGGCGAGTCCGGCTGCGGCAAGTCCACCACGGGCCGGGCCGTGCTCCAGCTGATCAAGCCGACCTCCGGCTCGGTGACGTTCGACGGCCAGGAGATCACGGGCCTGTCGGGGGCCCAGCTTCGGGCGGTGCAGAAGAAGGCCGGCATGGTCTTCCAGGACCCGTACGCCTCGCTCAACCCCAGGCTGCCGGTGAACGACATCGTCGCCGAACCGCTGAAGGTGCAGGGCGTCTGGCGCGAGGGCGGCAAGGCCAGGGTGGCCGAGCTGCTGGAGCTCGTGGGCCTGAGCCCGGAGCACGGCAACCGCTACCCGCACGAGTTCTCCGGCGGCCAGCGGCAGCGCATCGGCATCGCCAGGGCGCTGGCGCTCGACCCCAAGCTGCTGGTGCTCGACGAGCCGGTCTCGGCGCTCGACGTGTCGGTGCAGGCGGGCGTGGTCAACCTGCTCGAGGACCTCCAGGACCGGCTCGGCGTGGCCTATGTCTTCATCGCCCACGACCTGTCGGTGGTCCGCCACATCTCGGACCGGGTCGCGGTGATGTACCTGGGCAAGGTCGTGGAGACCGGCACCAGGAAGGACGTCTACGAGCGGCCCAGCCACCCGTACACCCAGGCGCTGATGTCGGCCGCGCCGCTGGCCGACCCGCGGCGGGAGCGGGCCCGCCGGCGGACGGTGCTCACCGGGGACGTGCCCAGCCCGCTCTCCCCGCCGAGCGGATGCCGCTTCCGTACCCGCTGCTGGAAGGCCCAGGACATCTGCGCCACCGAGGAGCCCGCCCTCAAGGACCGTGGCACGGCCCATCCGGTGGCCTGCCACTTCCCCGAGGACGCGGCCAAGGCGGCCCCGGCGCCGGCGGCCTGACGGCGGGGTTCTCAGCCCACCCACCGGCCCTCCGGGGGCGGTGGGTGGGCGGAGCCCGTCAGGCGTCGTCGGCCAGCAGCTCGTCGATCCGCCGCACCTTCGACGTCAGGCCGTCGGTGACGCCGTCCCGCACGTCCGCCTTGAGGACCAGGCTGACGCGGCTCACGCCCCGCGCCCGCACCGCCTCGACGGCGGCCTTCACCACCGCCATCACCTCGTCCCACTCGCCCTCGATCGAGGTGAACATCGCGTCGGTCCGGTGCGGCAGCCCGCTCTCCCTGACCACCCGCACCGCCGCCGCGACGTCCTCCCCGACGTCCTCAGCCGAGCCGATCGGCGTCACCGAGAACGCGACGATCACGCGCCATCGCCTCCGGCGCCGCCCTCGTCCCCGTCGCCCTTGTCGTCGTCGCCGTCGTTCGACTCGGCGTCCTTCTCCAGGCCGAGCCGCTCGACCAGCCACCGGTCGAACTCGACCGAGGCCCGCACCCAGCTGACCAGGCTCGCCACGAAGTGGTCGAAGCCCACCCCGGCGCCGATCAGCATCTGCACCTCACCGATCAGCCGGACCGAGCCGTCGTCGTTGGTGTGCGTGTACACCTTGGGCCACAGCGTGGTGTGGTTCCACTCGTCGACGCTCTCCAGCAGCCGCGGCTTGTCGTCGATGGTGTGCGGCCGGTCGTAGAAGGTCCGCACCGACAGGATCCGCTGCTGCTTCTCGCCCCGGAAGAGGAAGTAGGTGCGGAAGTCCTTCCAGGGCGCCACCAGGTCGCCCTGCTTGTCCTCCACGTACTTCAGCTTCATCCGGTCGAGCAGTTGCTTGATCAGGTCCTGGTTCGGCATGATCGGCCCCGCCGGCTTGCGCGCCTGCTGCGGCTGGCCGCCGGACTGGTCGCCGGACTGGCGGCCGGGCTGGCCCCCGAAGTTCGGGATTGCGGACGGGTCGACAGACACGGGATAAGTCCCTTCATACGGTTTCGAGGGCCTTCCCATCCTCTCCCATCACTCCCGGGACATGGCAACCAGTCGTAGCCCACCGTCGAGATCAGCGTCCACCCGAACGGTGTCGCCGTCCCGCGCCTCGCCGGAGAGGATCTGCCGGGCCAGCGGATCCCCGATGGCCGTCTGGACCAGGCGCCGCAGCGGCCTGGCACCGTAGGCCGGGTCGTTGCCCTCGGTGGCCAGCCAACGCAGCGCCAGCTCGGTGACGTCCAGCGTGAGCCGCCGGTCGACGAGGCGCCGCTGCAGGGCGTCGACCTGCAGCTGGGCGATCCGCCCCAGCTCCTCGCCCGTCAGCGCGCTGAACACCACCAGGTCGTCGAGACGGTTCAGGAACTCGGGACGGAAGGCCGCCCGCACCGCCGCCAGGACCTCCTCCCGCTGCTCGGCCGGCTTGGCCAGGGGATCGATCAGGTGCTGGCTGCCGAGGTTGGAGGTGAGGATGAGGATGGTGTTGCGGAAGTCGACCGTGCGGCCCTGGCCGTCGGTCAGCCGCCCGTCGTCGAGCACCTGGAGCAGGATGTCGAATACCTCGTGGTGGGCCTTCTCCACCTCGTCGAGCAGCACCACCGTGTAGGGGCGGCGCCGCACCGCCTCCGTGAGCTGGCCGCCCTCCTCGTACCCCACGTAGCCGGGGGGCGCCCCGACCAGCCGGGCCACGGAGTGCTTCTCGCTGTACTCGCTCATGTCGATGCGGACCATGGCCCGCTTGTCGTCGAAGAGGAAGTCGGCCAGCGCCTTGGCCAGCTCCGTCTTGCCGACGCCCGTGGGACCGAGGAAGAGGAAGGAGCCGGTGGGCCGGTCCGGGTCGGCGATCCCGGCGCGACTGCGCCGCACCGCGTCCGACACGGCACGCACCGCCTCGGTCTGGCCGATCAGCCGGCGGCCGAGTTCCTCCTCCATCCGCAGCAGCTTCTCGGTCTCGCCCTCGAGCAGCCGGCCCGCAGGGATGCCGGTCCAGGCGGAGACGACGTCGGCGATGTCATCCGGCCCGACCTCCTCCTTGACCATGGTGGACCCGGCCGCCTCGGCCTCCGCCTCCGATGCGTCGGCCAGCTCCCGCTCGAGCGCCGGGATCTCGGCGTAGAGCAGCTTGGACGCGGTCTCGAAGTCCCCGTCCCGCTGGGCGCGCTCGGCCAGGCCACGCGTCTCGTCCAGCCGTTCCTTGAGCTCACCCACCCGGTTGAGGCTCTGCTTCTCCTTCTCCCAGCGGGCGGTCAGCCCACGCAGCTCCTCCTCGCGGTCCGCCAGCTCGCGCCTGATGCGCTCCAGGCGCTCCCTGGACGACACGTCGGACTCGCCGGCGAGCGCCATCTCCTCCATCTTCAGCCGGTCGACCGAGCGCTGGAGCTCGTCGATCTGGACCGGCGAGGAGTCGATCTCCATCCGCAGCCGCGACGCCGCCTCATCCACCAGGTCGATCGCCTTGTCCGGCAGGAAGCGCGAGGTGATGTACCGGTCGGAGAGGGCGGCCGCGGCGACCAGCGCGCCGTCGGCGATCTGCACCTTGTGGTGGGCCTCGTAGCGGCCCTTCAGCCCGCGCAGGATGGCGATGGTGTCCTCCACGCTGGGCTCGGCCACCAGCACCTGCTGGAAGCGCCGCTCGAGCGCCGCGTCCTTCTCGATGCGCTCGCGGTACTCGTCGAGCGTGGTGGCGCCGACCATCCGGAGCTCGCCGCGGGCCAGCATGGGCTTCAGCATGTTGCCCGCGTCCATCGCCGAGTCCGCGCCGGCGCCCGCGCCGACGACGGTGTGCAGCTCGTCGATGAAGGTGATGATCCGGCCGTCGCTCTCCCTGATCTCGCTGAGCACGGACTTCAGCCGCTCCTCGAACTCGCCCCGGTACTTGGCGCCGGCCACCATCGCGCCCAGGTCGAGCGAGACCAGCCGCTTGTTCTTCAGCGACTCGGGCACGTCCCCCTTGACGATGCGCTGGGCGAGGCCCTCGACCACGGCGGTCTTACCGACGCCCGGCTCGCCGATCAGGACCGGGTTGTTCTTGGTGCGGCGGGAGAGCACCTGCACCACGCGGCGGATCTCGTGGTCCCGGCCGATCACCGGGTCGAGCCGCCCCTCGCGGGCGGCCGCCGTGAAGTCGGTGCCGAACTTCTCCAGCGCCTTGTAGGTGCCCTCGGGGTCGGGGCTGGTGACCCGCTGCCCGCCGCGACCGCGCTGGAAGGCGGCGAGCAGCTTCTTGTCGGTGGCGCCCTGGCGGGTCAGCAGCTCGCCGGTCGCACCGCCGCGGGCCGCGAGGCCGATCAGCAGGTGCTCGGTGGAGATGAACTGGTCGCCCAGCTCCTTGGCCCGCTGGGCGGCGTCCGAGAGGACGGACAGCATCTCGCGGTTCGGCTGGGGCTTGGCGACGGACGAGCCCTGCACGCTCGGCAGCGCGCCGAGCAGCCGCTCGGCGCCGGAGCGAAGGGCCGCCTGGTCAGCGTCGACGGCGGCGAGCAGGTCCTGGATGTTCTCGTTGTCCTGCCCGGAGAGCAGGGCGAGCAGCAGATGAGCCGGCGTGATGTCCGGGTGCCCGTCGGCCAGCGCCCGATCGTTCGCGGCACTGATCGCGTCCCGGCTCCGATTGGTCAGCTCGGCGTTCACTTCCCGGCGCTCCTCCCTGTAGCTGCTATCAGCTGCGTGCGATAAGTTGAGTCTAGCTCACTCAAGTAGCGATACGCACACCCCTTCGCCTGTCCCCTTACGGGTGAAAAGGACCACCGTGGCTCCCGGCCCCGGCGGTCGCGCGAAACGCTGGCAGCCGGCAAGGAGAGGAGGCACCATGACGGTCATGGCCGCCCATGAGCAAGCGTCCGCGAAGCGGGCGGAGCGCGACGATCTCCTCCAGGCATTCCTGACCCTGCACACCCCGGACGGATACAGGGCCGAGCTCATCGAGGGGGAGATCGTCGTGAGCCCGCCGCCGTACGGCCACCACGAACACGTGATCGCTCGGATCATCCGTCAGATCCACAAGCACTCACGACAGGAAATGTTGTGCTCGGGGCACAAAGGGCTCGTCCTGCCCGGAATCGGCGGCCTCTTTCCTCCGAACCACGTCATTCCCGACCTCACGGTCGTCCCGGAGGAGCCGGGGGTGTTCAAGGGCGCACCGCCCTGGATGGAGGCCGAGGGCGTCGCCCTGGTCGTCGAGGTGACCAGCAGCAAGCCCGACCGAGACCGGATCGACAAACGTCGGGCGTACGCCCAGGCTGGTATCCCGCTCTATCTTCTGGTGGACCGCGACCAGGAGACCGTCACACTGTTCGGCAGGCCGGAGCGGGACGACTACGCGAAGGTCGTCCCCGCGGCCTTCGGCAGGAGCGTCCCCCTGCCCGACCCCTTCGGTTTCGAGCTCGACACCGGCGACTTCCTCTGACCGCCCGGCCCAGCCCTCTCCCTCGGTCTCAGTCGCCGGCGGCGGCGAACAGGCCCCGCGCCTCCTCGGGGAAGGGCCGGCCCACCACGCGCCCGTCGTCGCTGCCCACCGACATCACGGCGACCACCGTCCCCGACTGGCCGTCCGCCGCGAAGTCCTGGATCCACGGCCCGCCGCTCGAACCGGCGGTCAGGTCGCAGCCGTCGAGCACCAGACCGCCCACGTTGGGCTCCTGGGCCTCGTCGATCCCCAGCACGTCCGTGTCGCCCTCGCAGTACCGCAGCGACTCCCCGTCGTACGGCTCCGCCGCCGGATAGCCGAGCACCGCGACCCACCGCCCCTCGGTCACCGGCTCGAACACCAGCCGGTTGGCGCCGTGCGCCTCCTGCACCGTCCGGCCGTCCTTCTCCTCCAGGGTGAGGAACGCGTAGTCGTGCGGCAGCACCTCTACCGTCTCCCGGGTGACGTCCCAGCCGTCCGGCGTGTGCCAGGAGGCGATCCGCCAGCCGTCCTCCCGGTAGCTGTCCCGCCCGTGGTCGTACCCGGGCACGAACCAGGCGTCGCGCGGCGGCTCCGGACTCTCCCTGCTGCGTACGCAGTGCGCCGCGGTGGCGACCACGCTGCCGTTGGGCGCGTCCACGACGGCGCCCGAGCAGAGACCGAGCCGGCCGCCGCCCGCGTCCCAGATGATCTTTCCCACGGTGCCCACCGCGCCGCCGTCCCACGGCTCCGAGGCGACGGCGGGCGGCGCGAGGAGCCCGGCGATGGAGACCGCGGCGAGCGTCGGCAGCAGCGGAGATGTCATAGGCACACCCTGGGATCACGCACCGGGCATGTCCAGCCGCCGTCAGCCGATCGAGTGGTGGAACGGAGCCCGCGCCCACGGCAAAGATCGGGCAAAGCCACCACTCCGCCAGCGGTGTGGACCACTGCCGCGCCGCAGGCGGCACACCCGCCGCCCGGAAACCGCGTCCGGCCCATCCTCGCAGGCAACTTCCCTGTTTCTCGGGCGCATTGACGGCGCTTTCCGGTACCACGAGCATGCCCGTGCCCACTACCACCGGAGGCCGCCGTGCGAGGAAGAGCACCCCGAGCCCGCGCGATCGCCGTCGCCGCCACCGCGGCCACGGCCGTCGCCCTGCCGCTGCTGTTGACCGGCCCACCCGCCACCGCCGACTCCGACGACACCGCGCTGCAGGCCGCGTTCGCCGAGGCCGCCGACCGGTACGGCGTGCCGGAGAGCGTGCTGCTCGCCGTCTCCTACCTGGAGTCACGCTGGGACGGCCACGACGGGGCCGCCAGCGTCACCGGCGGCTACGGCCCCATGCACCTCACGGACGCGGCCACCGCGCTGGCCGAGTCCACCGCGCGCGGCCACCACGCCGAGGGGGCCGAGGACCCGCGCGGCGACGACTCCCGCCCCCTGCCGGCCGCCAACCGGGCCGACGCCGGCACCAACCCCGGCGCCCACGTCGAGGTCGACGCGGTCCAGGCCGCGGCACGCACCCTGCCGCACGCCGCCGAGCTCACCGGCACCCCCGCCGAGGAGCTGCGCACCAGCGAGGCCGCCAACGTCGCGGGCGGCGCCGCGCTGCTCGCCGACGCCCAACGCGCGCTCGGCGCACCGGCGAGCGACGACCCCGCCGACTGGTACGGCGCCGTCGCCGCCTACGCCGGCGCCGAGACCCGGGAGGCCGCCGAGGTCTTCGCCGACGACGTCTACGACGTGCTCGCCACGGGCGTCAGCCGCGTCACCGACAGCGGCCAGCGCGTGACCCTCGCACCCGTCACGGTCACCCCCGACACCGCCGTCGCCGACGCGCTCGGCCTGCCGAGCGGCGGCCGCGACCCCGAGGTGGAGTGCCCACGGACGGTCGCCTGCGACTGGATCCCCGCCCCCTACCAGGACCTGGGCGACGGCGACTACGGCAACCACGACATCGCCGACCGGCCCGACTCACAGGACGTCGACTACCTCGTCATCCACGACACCGAGGCCACCTGGGACACCACCCTGGACCTGGTGCAGGACCCCACGTACGTCTCCTGGCACTACAGCCTGCGCTCCTCCGACGGCCAGATCGCCCAGCACCTACGCACCAAGGACGTCGGCTGGCACGCCGGGAACTGGTATGTCAACGCCAAGTCGATCGGCCTCGAACACGAGGGCTTCCTCACCGACCCGGACGCCTGGTACACGGAGGCGATGTACCGCACCTCGGCCCGCCTGGTGCGCTACCTCGCCCGCGCGTACGACATCCCGCTCGACCGGCAGCACATCATCGGCCACGACAACGTCCAGGGCCCGACCAACGCCAACGTCGCCGGCATGCACACCGACCCCGGTCCCTACTGGGACTGGTCGCACTACTTCGAGCTCCTCGGCGCCCCCTTCCACGCCACGGCGGGCCCGCGCGGCGGCCTGGTGACCATCGCCCCCGACTACGACACCAACACCACCGGCTACGTCAACTGCGGCTCGCCGGGCCAGCAGTGCCAGCCGCACGGCTCGGGCGCCGTCCGGCTGCACACCGCACCCCGGCACGACGCGCCGCTGGTCCGCGACATCGCCACCCACCCGGGCGACGGCGAGTCGTCGACCGGCGTGAACGACGTGGGGGCGCGCGCCTCGGCCGGCCAGACCTTCGCGGTCGCCGACCGCTCGGGCGACTGGACGGCCATCTGGTACCTGGGGCAGGAGGCGTGGTTCCACAACCCGGCCGACGCGCCGACCGCCGTCAACGCCCGCGGCCTCGTCGTCACCGGCAGACCGGGCGCCACCACCATCCCGGTCTACGGCCGCGCCTATCCCGAGGCCGCCGCGTACCCGCCGGACGTTCCGGTCCAGTCCGTCGTGCCGCTCGCCTACGAGATCCCCGCCGACCAGGAGTACGCCGTGGGGCTGCGCACCGACAGCGAGTACTACCGGGCCGTCACCTTCGACCCGGCCGACCACCAGGTGGTGCGCGGCGAGGAGTACTACCAGATCCAACTCGGCCACCGGATCGGCTTCGTCCGCGCGACCGACGTCCGGCTCGGGTGGTCGGGGCGCTGACCAACCCCGCGTGCGGCGGGGCTCGTTACGATGTGAACGATGCCCCGCCGACCACTCGTCATCGCCGCCGTGGCCGCTGCCCTGCTGGCCGCGCTCATGATCACCGTAGCGGCCAGGAACGGCTCGCCCTTCGCCATCGACTCCAGGCTGCACGACTGGGCGGTCGACCACCGCACCCCCGCCTGGACCACCACCTTCAAGGCGATCACCAGGACCGGCAGCGGCCCCCCGGCCATGCTCCTGGGCGCGCTCGCCGGCGCGCTGGCCCTCCCACGCCGGTGGTGGCTGGGCGCGGTGGTCGGCCTCGGCACCCTGCTGCTCGGCATGCTGTTCCGCTGGCTCCTGGTCAACTGGCTCGGTCGACCCCGCCCCCCGATGGCCGACTGGCTCACCCACCCGGACAACCCGTCGATGCCCTCCGGCCACGCCGGCACCTCCGGCATGATCGCCATCGGCTTCGCCGTCGTGCTGTCGCGCCACGCCCCCCGCGCCGTCGCGTATGCCATCCCCGCCGTCTGGCTCGTACTGGTCGGCGCCAGCCGGATCTACCTCGGCGTGCACTGGGTGACCGACATCCTCGCGGGCTGGCTGTACGCCATCGCGTTCACCGCCCTGGTGCTCCCGCCGCTCGGCACCGCCCTGGCTAAGGTGCGCGGTTATGACCCGAACGAGCGAGAGCGACAGCCATAGCGACCGTGAACTGATCACCGCCCGAACGGGGTTGGCACTTCGCGAGACGCTGGACGGGCCCGGTGTCCGCTTCGAGATACGCCTCGACGACCGGCCCATAGGCCGCGTCGAGCTGCGCACCACCCCCACGTCCACGGGCGGCCCCTCCCGCCACACCATCACCTGCCGGCTCGATCCGGCCCACACCGGCCAGGGCTACGCCACGGCCGCCTGCTGGGCGGCGCTCGGCCACGCCCGGCGTGCCTTCGGCGCGCGGGAGGTGCACGCCGAGGTGCCGCACGGCGACCAGGCGGGCGCGGCCGTCGCCCTCCGCCTCGGCTTCCGCCACACCGCCGACACGGAGGCGCACGCCCTCTTCCAGCTCACGCTCACCGCCGCCACAGGTGGTGCACCGATCCCGCGCCCGACCGCCCGCGTCGTGCTGGTGGACGACGCCGGCCGCCTGCTCCTCTTCGCCACCCGCCGCGGCGGCACGGCCATCTGGTACACGACCGGCGGCGGGGTCCAGCCGGGTGAGACCCATGAGCAGGCGGCGCTGCGCGAACTCCGCGAGGAGACCGGCCTGACCGGGGTTGAACTCGGCCCCGAGATCTGGCGCGGCCGGCCCTGGTTCGCCGTCTTCGGCGGCGTGGCGCACGAGGTGCGGCAGCGCTACTACCTGGCGCGGGTGCCGTCCCACGTGGTCGACACCTCGGGGTTCGAGGAGTGGGAGCTGGCGGCCGTGACCGGCCACCGCTGGTGGACCGTCGACCAACTCGCCGCCACCCCGGACCTCCTGCGCCCGGCCGGCCTGCCGAAGCTCCTGGCCGACCTGCTCGCGGACGGGCCACCCGACCGGCCGATCACCGTGCCCGGCTGATCGGGGGCCGAACTGGCCGGATCGTTACCAACAACATTTGCCTTAAAGGGCATTTGAAGGCACGGACGCGACATTCTCACCTTGCCCGCCGTCGACAGACAGAGCAGGCTGCGTGCACTCCGACAGCACAACCGAAAACGGACTCTTCATGCGCAAGCTGACTCTGTTGGGAACAGTCACTGCCGCAGGCGCGCTGCTGATCGCCGGGGCGACTCCGGCCCTAGCCGCCGAGCACGAGGTGGGGCTGCACCAGAACCCCCCGATCACCGCAGACGACCCCGAGTTCGCCGGGCGCGAGGACTGCCCGACGATACCCGCTGACCAGGACGGATGGCACTTCGTCCTGCCCACGAACGACGCGACCTTCCTCGAACTGCGAGTGACCTTCGAGCAGGGGGGCGAGCAGGTCATCACCGACTTCGGCCCACCCAGCGACAAGCACGCCTATGTGGCGTCCGCCCCGGGCGACACCCTGATCGCGGCCAGCGCGACCGTCGAGGGCGGACCGGCCGACTTCCGCCTCTCCCACACCTGCCCGGCCACCGAGGCGTCCGACGCCCCGGAGGAGCAGGAACCGGCCACCGAGGAACCCGAAGAGCCCGGTGAGGAGGCGCCCGAAACTCAGACGCCCGCCACCGGCGCGGACGAGGGCGGTGCCGGGGAGGAGCCCTCGGCCGAGCCGATCCCGGCCACTGACGAGGATGCCGACCTGGCCGAGACCGGTTCGAACACCCCGGTCGTCGCCGCCTCCGCCGGCGCAGCGGTCCTCCTCGCCATCGGCGGCTACCTGGCCCTTCGCCGTCGGGGCCAGGCACATCGGAACTGACCACCGACCCATCACGATCCTGGCCCGTGGGGCCGCCCGTCGGGGCGACCTCACGGGTCCGCGACTACCGCCCGCGGTCGGGGCGCCAGACGACGATCGCCGAGGACTGCCTCACGTCCTGGTAGGGCACCAGATCACGCCGGTAGGAGGCGTGCACCTGTGCCTCCCGCTGACGCATCGCCACCGCGGCGCCCTCCACCGCCGCCTGCAGCTCGGCCACCTGTGCCTGGAGGGCCGCGACCTGCGTCTGCAGCTCGATGATCTGCTTGATCCCGGCGAGGTTGATGCCCTCATCCTGCGAGAGCCGCTGCACCTCCCGCAGCAGCTGGATGTCCCGCGCCGAGTACCGCCTGCCGCGGCCGGCGGTGCGGTCCGGCGAGACCAGGCCGAGGCGGTCGTACTGCCGGAGCGTCTGCGGGTGCAGCCCGGAGAGCTGAGCCGCGACGGAGATGACGTATACCGGCGTGTCCTCGGTCAGCTCGTAGGGGTTCCCGAATGAGTTACTGCTCTGTCCGTGCCGGCCGTCCATCTCTTACTCTCCCTTCGCGGCCTCGAACAGCCCTGCCCGAGGATCCTCGCCCTCCGCCGCCACGCGGTACTCCTCGAGGGCCTTGCGTGCCCTGTCTCCCAGGTCGCGGGGCACCGCGACCTCGATCGTCACCAGCAAATCGCCCCGGGTGCCGTCCTTGCGCACCGCACCCTTGCCACGCGCCCGCATGGTGCGGCCGGCCGGGGTGCCCGGTGGCAGCTTCAGGGTGACCGGTGGACCACCGAGCGTCGGCACCTTGATCTCACCACCCAGCGCGGCCTCCGAGAAGGTCACCGGCACAGTGATGGTGAGATTGTCACCCCGTCTACCGAACACCGGATGTTCGTCCACATGTACGACGACGTACAGGTCGCCGTTGGGCCCACCACGCTCGCCCGGCGCGCCCTTGCCGCGCAGCCGGATCCGCTGGCCGTCGTCCACGCCCGCCGGGATGCGGACCTGCATGGTGCGCGAGCTGGTGGCCCGCCCGCTGCCCCGGCAGACCGTGCACGGGTCCTGGGCGATCAGGCCCCGCCCCTTGCAGTCCACGCACGGGTCGGTGAGCGAGAAGCCACCCCCGCCGCCCCGGCTGATCTGGCCGGTGCCGACACAGGTCGGGCACACGCGCGGCGTGCCGTTCTTGTCGCCGGTGCCGGAACACGCCTTGCAGGCCGCGCTCGACGACATCCGCAGCGGCACCGTGGCTCCGGACACCGCCTCCGTGAAGCTGAGCGTCACCTCGGACTCGATGTCCTGGCCGCGGCGCGGGGCGGTGCGGGTCCCCGTGCCGCCCCGGTTGAACAGGCCGCCGAACACGTCGCCGATGCCGCCGCCGAACCCGCCGGCCGCCCGGCTCGGGCCGGCGCCGCCCTGGGGGCCGCCGAACAGGTCACCGAGGTCGAAGTTGAACTGGCCGCCCGCCCCGGGCCCCGGCCGGAAGCCGCCGTTGCCGAAGAGGGCGCGCGCCTCGTCGTACTCCTTGCGCCGCTTCGCGTCGCCGAGCACGTCATAGGCCTCGGAGACGTCCTTGAAGCGGTCCTCGGCGCGGGCGTCCCCCTTGTTGGCGTCCGGGTGGTTCTCCCGGGCCAGCTTGCGGTACGCCTTCTTGATCTCGGCCTCGGTGGCGTCCCGAGGAACGCCGAGGACCTTGTAGTAGTCCTTCTCGATGAAGTCCTTGGTGCTCATCCCCGGCGATCCTCCTTCCCCACCACCGCGGCGTCAGCCCTCGTCAGGGCCACCGCCGTTGTCCTTCTCGGGCGCACTCTCCTCCTGTTCGGCGGGCTTTCCCGGCTGCGGCTCGGCGACACCCACCCGGGCCGGGCGAATCGTCCGGTCGCCGATCCGGTACCCCGGCTGGAGGATCTGCACGCACGTGGTCTCCGTGACGTCGGGCGAGTAGCTGTGCATCAGGGCCTCGTGGATCATCGGGTCGAAGGGCTCACCCTCCTTGCCGAACTGGGCGAGGCCCATCTTCGCCGCCACCATCTCGAGCGACTCCGCGACGTGCTTGAAGCCGCCGACCAGCTCGCCGTGGTCCCGGGCGCGACCGATGTCGTCGAGCACCGGCAACAGCTCGGTGAGGAGATTGGCGACGGCCACCTCCTTAACGGCGATCCGGTCGCGCTCGACGCGCCGGCGGTAGTTCTGGAACTCCGCCTGGAGCCGCTGCAGGTCCTGAGTGCGCTCGTTCAGCGCCGAACGGGCCTGGTCGAGCTGGGCGGTCACCGCCACGTCCTGGAGATCGGCCGCCGGCGGCTCGGGGACAGCGTCCCCGGCCGCCGCGTCCGCCGCGGTCCCCTCCACGGGGGACTCGGCGGCGGACTCCGCCGGCAGATCCTGGTTCGCCGCCTCGGCGTCGGGGACCTCAGGCTCCTTGTCGAAGCCCTGCGGGTCCTGGGTCACGCCGCACCACCCTTCGGCTTGTCGTCGTCCACGATCTCGGCGTCGACGACGTCCTCGTCGGCACCCGAAGCTCCGGCCGCGCCGCCCGACGTCTCCCCACCAGCGGCGGCCTGGGACGCCTGGGCGTCGGCGTACATGGCCTGACCCAGCTTCTGGCTGGTGGCGGCCAGCTTCTCGGACGCCTCACGGATGGCCGCGGTGTCCTCGCCCTTCAGCTGCTCGGCCAGCTCGGCGATGGCGGTCTCGACCTCGGTCTTGACGTCGGCCGGGACCTTCTCCGCGTTCTCCTTGAGGAAGTTCTCGGTGGTGTACTTCAGCTGCTCGGCCTGGTTGCGCGTCTCGGCGGCCTCGCGGCGGCGCTTGTCCTCCTCCGCGTACTGCTCGGCGTCGCGCATCATCCGCTCGATGTCGTCCTTCGGCAGCGCTGAGCCGCCGGTGACGGTCATCCGCTGCTCCTTGCCGGTGCCGAGGTCCTTGGCGGAGACGTGCATGATGCCGTTGGCGTCGATGTCGAAGGTGACCTCGATCTGCGGAATCCCGCGCGGCGCCGGCGGCAGGCCGGTCAGCTCGAACATGCCGAGCTTCTTGTTGTAGGCCGCGATCTCGCGCTCGCCCTGGTAGACCTGGATCTGCACCGACGGCTGGTTGTCCTCGGCCGTGGTGAAGATCTCGGAGCGCTTGGTCGGGATCGTGGTGTTGCGCTCGATCAGCTTGGTCATGATGCCGCCCTTGGTCTCGATGCCGAGGGACAGCGGGGTGACGTCCAGCAGCAGGACGTCCTTGACCTCGCCCTTGAGTACACCCGCCTGGAGGCTGGCGCCGATGGCCACGACCTCGTCCGGGTTGACGCCCTTGTTGGCCTCCTTGCCGCCGGTGAGCTCACGCACCAGCTCGGCGACGGCGGGCATCCGGGTCGAGCCACCGACCAGCACCACGTGGTCGATCTCGGAGAGCTGGATGCCGGCGTCCTTGATCACGTTGTGGAACGGGGTCTTGCAGCGCTCCAGCAGGTCGGAGGTCAGCTGCTGGAACTGCGCCCTGGTGAGCTTCTCGTCCATGTGCAGCGGGCCCTCGGCGGAGGCCGTGATGTAGGGCAGGTTGATCGTGGTCTCGGTGGAGGAGGAGAGCTCGATCTTCGCCTTCTCCGCGGACTCGCGCAGCCGCTGCAGGGCCATCTTGTCCTTGGAGAGGTCGACGCCGTGCGCGTTGGCGAACTGACGGACCAGGTGGTCCACGATGCGCTGGTCCCAGTCGTCACCACCGAGGTGGTTGTCACCGTTGGTGGCCTTGACCTCGACCACGCCGTCGCCGATCTCGAGCAGCGAGACGTCGAAGGTGCCGCCACCGAGGTCGAAGACGAGGATGGTCTGGTCGTCCTTCTCCAGGCCGTAGGCCAGGGCGGCCGCGGTCGGCTCGTTCACGATCCGCAGCACGTTCAGACCGGCGATCTCGCCGGCCTCCTTGGTGGCCTGGCGCTCGTGGTCGTTGAAGTACGCCGGGACGGTGATCACCGCGTCGGTGACCTTCTCGCCCAGGTACGCCTCGGCGTCCCGCTTGAGCTTCTGCAGGATGAAGGCGCTGATCTGCTGCGGGTTGAAGTCCTTGCCGTCCAGGCCGATCTTCCAGTCGGTGCCCATGTGGCGCTTGACCGACCGGATCGTCCGGTCCACGTTGGTGACGGCCTGACGCTTGGCGACCTCGCCGACAAGCACCTCGCCGTTCTTCGCGAAGGCCACAACGGACGGCGTGGTCCTGGCGCCCTCGGCGTTGGTGATGACGGTGGGCTCACCGCCCTCGAGAACACTGACGACGGAGTTCGTCGTACCCAGGTCGATGCCGACCGCACGTGCCATTTCGGTTTCCTCCGGCTGCTAACTGATCTGTCTTGGCATTGAGCGTAGCTGACTCAAGACTGCCTCAGCCACCACCGGGAGTCAAATGACCTGAGCGGAAGCGACTCAACTCTTGTTGCGTTCGACGACTCAATCAATTACTCTGCGTGACTATGAACGTTGTTCAGACCCCCTTCGGTAGCCAGATCCGCATCGACATCCGCGTCCAGGCCAGCGTCAGCGTGTGGCTCGGCGTTCAGGCTGAGGGACAGGAGCGCCACGTCGTCCCTGATCTCCCGGGCGAAGGCCGTCAGGTCCCGCCAGACGAAGTCCACGACGTCGCCGGGCGCCAGCGCACCGTCCGCCCCGAGGCGGGCGGCGAGCCGGTCGACCAACGGGTAGAAAGCGCCGTCGGCCCCCCGGGCCTCCGTCACCCCGTCCGTGTAGCCGAGCAGCACGTCGCCCCTCGCGAGATCGGTCGCGGCCGGCCGGGGAGCTCCCCCACCCGGCAGTCCGAGCCCGAGCGGCGGGCCCGGCTGGGAGCCGAGCTCCCGCACCCGCCAGCCCCTGAGCAGCAGCAGCGGAGGATGCCCACAGCTCACAAGACGCACCATCGCCCCGCCAGGAGGAAACTCGAGCAGAAGCGCCGTGGCGAACAGCTCCGTCCGGTCGCCCGCGTCCAGTCTGAGCCGCCGGTCGAGGCGCGCCGCCAGGCCCTCGAGCCCCGCCTCGTCGAGCGCCGCCTCCCGAAAGGTGCCGAGGACCGAGGCCACCGTGCCCACCGCCGCGACGCCGTGCCCCTGCACGTCACCGACCAGCGCCCGCACCCCGAACGGCCCCGCCCGCACGTCGTAGAGGTCGCCGCCGACCAGCGCGCCACGCTGCGCCGCCCGGTAGAGAGCGGCGCAGCGCACCGGTCCGACGCGCTCGGGAAGCGGCGGAAGCACCGCCCGCTGCGCGGCCTCGGCCACGCTGCGGAACACCACGAGGTCGCGCGTGTACCGCGCCCGGAACCACGCGACCAGCACGCTGGACGCGCCGATCGCCGCTACCGCCGCCAGGTCGCCGCCCGAGACGTGGCCGGGGCGCGTGACGGGAAGCGCGAGCAGCACGAGCACCGCCGCGCCGAGCACCGCGGTCAGTCCGGGCCCGTAGATCAGCCCGGTCAGCGGCGGAAGCGCGGAAAGCAGGTAGCCGAACTGCGGGGAGCGGGGCTCGGCCAGTTGGGCGACCGCCGTCCCGATCAACAGCGCCGCCGGCAGCAGGCGCAGCCAGCGCGGCAGCACCTGGGCGGGCTCGGCGCCGGGCAGCGGACCAGGAAGCGGAGGGGTCACGGCACCGGCCGCCCGACCGCCGGGCGCGGCGCCCGCTCAGCCATGTCCGGTGCTCCGCAGCCGGGCGGCCTCCGCGCGGATCTCGGGAAGCCTGGCGTACAGCACGTCACCCGGGCAGTGGGTCTGGACGATGTCCCGGTGGCCGGAGACCACGTCGAGTTCGGCCGGGTCGCCGGCCGGCACCCGGCTGTCGTCGTTGGTGGAGACCAGGCGCACCCGGCCACGCGGGTCAGTGCCCGGCCGCAGCTTCCAGGCGGCGATCTTGGCGATCGCCGAGACCAGCTCCACCGGCACGCTGCCCTCGGTGCCGAAGTCGCCGAGCGCCGCGACGCCGACGCTGTCCGCGTTGAACCCGGTGGTGTGCGCGCCCTGCACGAAGCGGTCGGCTCCGCCGCCCCTGCCCTCGTAGATGGTGCCGCAGCGGTCGACCACGAAGTTGTAGCCGATGTCGTCCCAGCCCTTCCACAGCACATGGTCCTGCTGCATGCCGCGGAGCATCTCCGGCACGTCCTCGCAGTCGTAGTCGTCCGGGTGGTTGGTGTGGTGGACGAAGACGGCCCGGGCCGCGCCCGTGTACGTCACGGGCTCGGTGCGCAGCTTCTCGTCGGCGCCCCAGTCCTCGCGGGTGACGACGTCAGGGGCGGCCGTGGGCCGCTCGACGGGCGGCAGCGGGCGCTCGGCGGCCGGCGGCGGCGGGGCCTGGCCGGTGAGAGGCGGGGTGTCCCAGGTCACCAGGCTGGCGATGGGCAGGACGGTGGCTGCCCACAGGGCGATCCGGCGAACCCACATGCGCACTCCCGAGGTCACGCCCTCAGGGCAGGATCTTGACAGCGCTCGACCAGTTGAGGCCGAGTCGCTCCTGGGCCGCCATGTGCAGGAACTGAAAAGCCTCCAGTTCCCGGGCGCGGCGTAGCGGCCCCACGTCCAACGGCCGCAGTCCGCCGGAGGCGGCCAGCTCGGCCACGCTTCGCTTGGCGTCCTCGTCGTCGCCCGCGATCAGCACGTCCAGGGGTTGTCCGGCGACCTGGCCGGACAGCAGGGTGGCGGCGAAGGTGGTGTTGAAGGCCTTCACCACCGGGGCGCCAGGTGCGGCCTCGGCGGCTATCTGCTCGGCGGCCGAGGTGCCCGCCGGCACCGCGAGGGAGTCGAAGGTGGAGAAGTCGACCGGGTTGCAGATGTCGACGATGACGGATCCGGTCAGCGCCGTGCCGTAGTCGGCCACCACCTCCCGCCCGGCCGGGTAGGGCACCGCGAGCACCACCAGGTCGGCGTCCTCGACCGCGATGGCATCGGACTGGCGGACGTCGCCGTCGCCGCCGGGGGCCGCGCGGCGCAGCTCCTCGGCCAGGGCCGCCGCCTGCTCCGCCGAGCGGCCGACCAGCCGCACGGTGTGGCCGCCGGCCAGTGCCCGGGTCGCTATGCCCCGGGCCATGTTGCCCGGGCCGATAATCGCGATGATCACCTCTCCATGCCAGCACGCGCCCCGGGAGCGCGCATCTCGGCCGGCGGGCGGCACGAGGCCTCGGCGGCCCGCCGCGAGTGCTCAGGCGCGCTCGGGCAGCGGCCGGTCGGCGCGCAGGTCGGCGAAGACGTCGTCGGCGGCCGGGTGGTCGAGCGTCAGCCGGTTGGGGCGCTGTGGGTGTGGCACGGTGGGCACGGTGTGGAAGGTGATGCCGCCGTCCGGCACGGCCCGGAGATCGGCGACCAGGTCGGCCAGGGCATCGAGCGAGTCGAGCCCGGGGTCCGCGGTGATCGACGAGGTCACGGCGGCGAGCAACGGGTAGAGCCGCGCGGGGTTGGTGAGTGTTCCCTGCGTCGTCACCTTCTGGTAGACGCGCCCCAGGAAGTCCTGCTGGCGCAGGAGGCGGTTGAGGTCGCTGCCGTCGCCGACGAAGACGCGGGCCCTGACGTAGGCGAGCGCCTGTTCGCCGTCGAGTCGGTGCAGGCCGGCGCTCAGGTCGTGGCCCACGTTGGGGTCGTGCTCGTCCTCGGCGAGCTCCACCTCCACCCCGCCCACGGCGTCCACGATGTCGGCGAAGCCCTCGAAGCCCACGACGATGTGGTGGTCGACGCGGACGTCGGTCAGTTGCTCGAACGTGCGGATGGTGCAGGCCGCCCCGCCGAACTGGAACGCCCAGTTGAACTGCGCGTGCCGCGGCTCGCTCCTGTCGCCGTCCGGGGTGCGGCAGCCGGGGATATCCACGACGAGGTCGCGCGGCACGTTCAGGGCCTCGGCGCGCTCGCCGTCGCCGGAGAGGTGGAGCAGCAGCACGGTGTCGGAGCGCGCGTTGCCGGTGCCCGAGCCCCAGTCCTCCCCGATCACCAGGATGTTCCTGGCCTCTCCGGTGCCCGCGTCGGGCCGTTCCGCGGCGTGCGCCTCGAGTTCGCGGGTCGCGGCATGGTCCGTGCGGATGTTGCCCTCCAGCTTCTGGAAGGCCCACAGGGCGGTGCCGGCGACGATCGCCAGCAGCACGCCGAAGGCGAGCAGCAACCACCACAGCACCCCGTGACCGCGTGACGTGTGTACTGGCAAACGACAGCCACCCTTCCGGTGTGCGCTCGATGTCGGTCCATCGTGCGCGCATCGGAAGGGCTTTGAAGGCTTTTGAGATTATTTGTCCGCGACTTCCCTCGATCGGACGTCCACCGCCCGGTCGACGGGTCCCACGGCCTGCGGGACGGGGGCCGGCCGGCGCCCGGATATGAGCAGGGCCGGCAGCGCCGCGGCGGCCATCGCCACGATGCCCCAGACGTAGGTGTGCTGGTAGGCGCCCGCCAGTGCCGCCGGATCGCCGGCGGCGGGGGCTTCGGCCAGCCGCCCGGCGAGCACCATCGAGATCATGGCCGGACCGATGGAGCCGGCCACCTGCGAGGTGATGTTGAGCAGGGTGGAGGCCGCCGGCGCGTCCGCCGCTCCGATGGCCCTGGTGGCCGCGGCGATGTTCGGCATCATCACCATGCCCACCCCCGCCCCCATGACGGCGAGCGCGATGCCCAACCGGAGGTAGGAGGCGCCGGGCTCGGCCTGGGCGGCGAAGGCGGCGAGTCCGGTCGCCGCCAGGAGGATCCCCGGCAGGACGATGAGCCGCGGCGGCACGCGGTCCACCAACCGGCCCGCCACCTGCATCATCGTCCCGGCGGCGAGCCCGGCGGGCGCGTACAGCAGCCCGGAGGCCAACACGGAGGTCTCGCGCACCTCCTGGTAGTACATGGGCGCCAGCAGCATCGACCCGAAGTAGCCGGTGACGAACAGCAGCATCGTCATCGCACCGACGGCCAGCGGGCGGCGCCGCAGTAGCCGCAGGTCGATCAGCGGGTCGGCGACGGTCAGCGAGCGCGCCACGAACCCGACCACCAGCACGGCTCCCGCCAGCGCGGGAAGCAGCGAGGCCGGGCTGCCGAGCCCGGACGAGCCCTCGCTGGCCCGGGTCAGCCCATAGATGACCGCGGCGAGCCCGGGCGAGAGCATCAGCAGCCCCAGCACGTCGAGCCGGCGCCCCGGCTGTGGCACGTCCTGTGGGAACACCCGGTGGGCCAGCGCCACGGTGAGCAGCCCGACCGGCAGGTTGATCAGGAACATCCAGCGCCAGGAGACCTCGTCCACGAGCCAGCCGCCGAGCACGGGGCCGGCGACCGGGCCCACCAGGATGGGGAGCCCGAGCAGCGACATCATCGCGCCCTGCTTCCCCTCCCTGGCGGCGGCCTGCATGATCACGGCCATGCCCACCGGCATCACCATGCCGCCGCCCAGGCCCTGGAGCACCCGGAAGGCGATCAGTGACTCCGCGTTCCAGGCCAGCCCGGCGAGGGCCGAGCCAAGGGTGAACACGCTCATGGCCAGCATGTAGAGGCGCCTGCTGCCGAAGCGCCCCATGGCCCAGGCGGTGGCCGGGATGACCGCGGCCAGCGCCAGGGTGTAGCCGGAGGCCACCCACTGGATCGTGGTCAGCGGCACGTCGAACTCGCGGACCAGCGGGTTCAGGGCGACGTTGACGATGGTGGTGTCCAGCACGGTCGTCAGCGCGCCGAGCACGATGACGCCGGCGACGGCGCGGGCGCTCATGAGGCGTATGGGTGTGCCGCCCGGGCATCACGCAGCGCGTGGCCCCACCAGGCGAGTTGGTCGAGCATCGTCTTGGCCGCGCGCTCGCACGCCTCGGTCTCCACGGGCCGGCCGGCGGCGTCGAACCGCTCCCAGGCGTTCTGGAAACTCACGGTGTCCCGGATGGTGACAGTGTGCAGTTCGGCGAAGACGCCCCGCAGGTGTTCGACGGCCCGCAGTCCGCCCGAGAAGGCGCCGTACGAGACGAAGGCGACGGGCTTCGCCTGCCACTCCCGGCGGTGCCAGTCGATCATGTTCTTGAGCGCGGCCGGGTAGCTGTGGTTGTACTCGGGGGTGACCACCACGAAGGCATCGGCCGCCTCCAGCCGAGGCGCCAGCGGTCCCGGCGTCGGGTCGGCGCCGTATCCGCCCATGTCCCAAGGCAGTTCCGCGTCCGCCACATCCACGACGTCCACCGCCATGTCGATTCGTCGTCCCACCTGGTCCGCGGCCCACGCCACGACGGCCGGGCCAAACCTGCCGGCTCTGGCGCTGCCGCCGATCACCGCGACGGCCAGCTCATGCCGTTCCTGCCCCATCGCCCTGTCCCCTGTCTCGAGTACTTCCGTCTTCCGGGGACGTGCCGTCCCCGTGTGGGACCCAGGCTGGTACCTCAAGGTAACTTGAAGTCAAGTGGCGGCCCGCCGACCGCCGACGACCTGGCCCGGCGGCCGCGCTCGATCGACTGGTCAGGTGAAGTTACCGTCCAGTAGGATTTCGCTGGGCTATCTTGCTAGCCCCTGCCGGCCAGGCAGCCAGCCGGGTCGCGAACCCGCCTCCGTCCGCACGCCCGAGGAGCCGCCGCCATGCAACTCGTCGCGATCGTCGTCTCGCTGGTGCTCACCGCGGTCGCCGTCGCACTGTTCGGCCGGGCCGCCGTGGAGATCGTCCGCCGTCTCCGCCTCGGCCAACCCGTGCCGAAGGGACAGCGCACCGACGCCCCCGGCCAGCGCACCCTGACCCTGGCCCGCGAGTTCCTGGGCCACACCCGGATGAACCGCTGGGCCCCCGTCGGCGTCGCGCACTGGTTCGTAGCCATCGGCTTCCTCACCCTCGGCCTGACCATCGTCCAGGCCTTCGGCCAGCTCTTCCAGGCCGACTGGACGCTCCCCGTGCTCGGGGGCATCGTCCCCTACGAGATGTACATCGAGTTCATCGCGCTGGCGACGACCCTCGGCATCGCCACCCTGATCGTCATCCGCCAGCTCAGCCTCCCCTCCCGGGCCGGCCGGAAGTCCCGATTCGCCGGATCCACGGCCTGGCAGGCCTACTTCGTCGAGTACGTCATCCTCACCATCGGCGTCTGCATCCTGCTGCTCCGCGGCCTGGAGGGCGCCCTGCACCACGTCGACGGCTACCGGCCGGCGTACTTCGTCACCTACCCCCTGGTCGCCGCCTTCGACGGCCTGTCCACGGCCGCCCTGCAGAACCTCGTCTACCTCGTCGCCCTGGTCAAGCTCGGCACCACCATGACCTGGGCCATCACCGTCGCCCTCAACACCAGCATGGGCGTGGCCTGGCACCGCTTCCTCGCCTTCCCCAACATCTGGTTCAAGCGCGAGGCCGACGGCTCGACCGCGCTCGGCCCGCTCCAGCCCATGACCTCGGGCGGCAGGCCGATCGACTTCGAGACCGTCTTCGACGAAGAGGGCGGCGAGGACACGCAGTTCGGCGTCTCCAAGATCGAGCACTTCTCCTGGAAGGGCCTGCTCGACTTCTCCACCTGCACCGAGTGCGGCCGCTGCCAGTCCCAGTGCCCCGCCTGGAACACCGGCAAGCCGCTCTCCCCCAAGCTCCTGATCATGTCCCTGCGGGACCACGCGCACGCCACCGCCCCCTACCTCCTCGCCGGCGAGAGCAACGAGACCACCGACCGCCCGCTGGTCGCCCCCGCCGCCGAGAGCGGCGTGATCGACCCCGACGTCCTGTGGTCCTGCACCACCTGCGGGGCCTGCGTCGAGCAGTGCCCCGTCGACATCGAGCACGTCGACCACATCGTCGACATGCGCCGCTATCAGGTCATGATCGAGTCCTCGTTCCCCAGCGAGGCCGGCACCATGCTGAAGAACCTCGAACGCAAGGGCAACCCCTGGGGCCTGGCCAAGAAGAAGCGCCTGGAGTGGACGCGCGAGGTCGACTTCCCGGTCCCCGTCGTCGGCCAGGACGTCGAGGACCTCACGGACATCGACTACCTCTACTGGGTCGGCTGCGCCGGCGCCCTCGAGGACCGCGCCAAGAAGACCACCAAGGCCTTCGCCGAACTCCTCCACATCGCGGGCGTCTCGTTCGCCATCATGGGCGGCGACGAGTCCTGCACCGGCGACTCCGCCCGCCGCCTGGGCAACGAGTTCCTCTTCCAGCAGCTCGGCCAGCAGAACGTGGAGACACTCAACGCCGCCGCCGCCAAGAAGATCGTCACCACCTGCCCACACTGCTTCAACACCATCGCCAACGAGTACCCCCAGCTCGGCGGCCACTTCGAGGTCATCCACCACACCCAGCTGCTCCAGCACCTCGTCGACACCGGCAAGCTGATCCCCGTCACCCCCGTCGAGGGTCTGATCACCTACCACGACCCCTGCTACCTCGGCCGCCACAACAAGGTGTACACCCCGCCGCGCGAGATCATCGGCCGCGTCCCGGGACTGCGCAACGAGGAGATGCACCGCCACAAGGAGCGCGGCTTCTGCTGCGGCGCCGGCGGCGCCCGCATGTGGATGGAGGAGCGCATCGGCAAGCGCATCAACGACGAGCGCGTCGACGAGGCGCTCGCGCTCAACCCCGACATCATCTCCACGGCCTGCCCGTTCTGCCTCGTCATGCTCACCGACTCGGTCAACGGCAAGCAGGCCGCCGCCGCGAGCGCCATCAAGGACGACCTCCGCGTCGTCGACGTCGCCCAGCTCCTGCTCGAGTCCGTCCGCGAGCCGGACGACGGCGACAGCCAGGCCCGGACGACGGCACCCGAACCGGCTCCGGAACCGGCCGGATAGCGCCCTTGTCGCGCCCGATCGGGCATGCCATGATCGCCGCGACCGGGCGGAGGGCGGGTTGCCGGAGGAGTCGAACGGGTCTGGGGAACGTCCGTCCGCGCTCGCGGCGCTGGGCGAGGCCCATCTCGGCCCCTCCGGCGCATTCCGGGTGCCGGGAAGCGGTACGTTCGTACTCGTGGCCGGTTTCAGAGACGATCGCGACGATCAGCAGCCCCCGTACGGACACCCCCCATACGGGCAGCACCCCACCTACCCGCAGCCCACCCCGGGGGGCTATCCGCCGGGCTACGGCTCGCCCGATCCCTACGCGGCACAGCCCCACGCCGGCCAGGACGACCACACCCCGGCCGGGAACGCGCCCCCGCCCGGACCACCGCTCCCCTGGAAGCAACTGCTCGTCGGCGTGATCTTCCGGCCCAGCTCCACCTTCTGGCGCATGCGGGACTACCCGATCTGGGCGCCGGCGCTGGTCGTCACCTTCCTCTACGGCCTGCTCGCCGTCTTCGGCCTGGACAGCGCCCGTGAGTCCGTCCTCGACTCGACGGCCTCCACGCTGGCGCCCTACCTGCTGATCACCGGCGTGGTCATGGTGCTCGGCGCCCTGCTGCTCGGCACGGTCACCCACAACCTGGCGCGACAGTTCGGAGGCAACGGCATCTGGGCCCCCACGGCCGGCCTCGCCATGCTGGTCATGACGCTGTCCGACGTGCCGCGGCTCGCCCTCGCCCTCTTCCTCGGCGGTGCCAACCCCGTTGTCCAGCTGGTCGGTTGGGCCACCTGGCTCTTCGCCGGCCTGCTGTTCACCATGATGGTCAGCCGATCCCACGAGATCCCCTGGCCACGCGCGCTGGCCGCCTCGGCGATCCAGCTGCTCGCCGTCCTGATGCTGGTCAAGTTGGGCACCCTCTAGCCACCCTGTAGCCTCGGGGCGTGCTGCTGTCAGACAAGGACATCCGGACGCAAATCGACTCCGGACGGGTACGGATCGAGCCATACGACCCGGTGATGGTCCAGCCGTCGAGCATCGACGTACGGCTGGACCGCTACTTCCGGGTCTTCGAGAACCACCGCTACCCGCACATCGACCCGGCCACCGAACAGCCCGATCTGACCCGCATGATCGAGCCCCCCGGCGACGAGCCCTTCATCCTCCACCCCGGGGAGTTCGTCCTCGCCTCGACCTACGAGGTGATCACCCTCCCCGACGACATCGCCTCCCGCCTCGAGGGCAAGAGCTCCCTGGGCCGCCTGGGACTCCTCACCCACTCCACGGCCGGCTTCATCGACCCCGGCTTCTCCGGCCACGTCACGCTCGAGCTCTCCAACGTGGCCACCCTCCCCATCAAGCTGTGGCCGGGCATGAAGATCGGCCAACTCTGCTTGTTCCGCCTGACCTCCCCGGCCGAGCACCCCTACGGCTCGGCCGAGGTCGGCTCCCGCTACCAGGGCCAGCGCGGCCCTACGCCGTCCCGCTCCTACCTGAACTTCCACCGAACGCGGACGTGACGCCCCCCACCGGCACCGCACTCCGCAACCGCGCACACCGTGGACACCGCAACAACCGCCCGGGCCCGATCCGCTCACTCCCCAACTGCTGCAAGGGGAACCGCGACGTACTGAACACGTGCCCCTCGGCACAGCGAACAACGGTGACGCTCTCGAAGGCTGCCTGCAACGCTTCCCTCTCCCTGCTTCGGATGACGACCGCCACCCTAGGGGAAGACACCGACACCACCCCCGCAGCCACTCCGGCGTACCCCACCGCCCCCCACATGCGGTAAGCTGACCCCGGCGAGCAGCCCTCACGGCTGCTCCCGGCGGGCGTAGTTTAATGGTAGAACATGAGCTTCCCAAGCTCAGAGCGCGAGTTCGATTCTCGTCGCCCGCTCCAGTAGGTAAGGCCCAGGTCAGGGACATGGTCCCTGACCTGGGCCTTTCGTGGTCGACCTTCTTTTGCCTGTGTGCCTGCTGCCTGCGGAGGTGGCTCAACGTTCCGCGCCGGTTCCGTTCCAGCCTAGGGTTCGTCGCTCAGCCACTGCCGCAGCGCGGCTGCTTTCCCTGGCCGCCCCAGGAGAATGTACGCCCGCTCCCACACCACCGGATCGGCCAGTGGCAGCCCTCTCCAGGACCCGGTCACCCGCGCAGGCAACGACACGACCTCGTCCGCAGACCGTAAAGCGAACCCCACCAGCAGGTCGATTGAGTGGTCCCCACCGTCGACGACCAACCGGCGCCGTGTCGCGTACAGTCGGCCGCCGCCGGTCGCATCTGAGAACAGGAACCCGTCTTCGTCCAATGCCTCGCGTACCGCGTCCTCCGGGGAGTCAACAGTCAGATCCCAGTCATGAGCGGTCTCGGCGAGCCCTAGCGCTACAAGTAGCCCTGACCCCCCGAGTGCTGGCTCCATACCGCGCACCCGCAAACTCCGGACAATGCGCCTCACGACGTCGGTGGGTGGGGTTCGCATGGAAGCAGCGTACCCAGTGGCGCAGGTGTCTACTGCGGTGTTAGCGGCGACAGAGCGGCGCTCTGACGAACTGGCGCGAGCGTGCGTGCATGTCCCGGAGGATGCCAAGGCAGAACTTGTCCCACGACATCCCACCCGGTGCCCGATCCGTGCCCGTCAGGTCGGTCAACCAAGGCCAACATCGGGTGCGATGACGAACCCAAGGGCTCGCCCTGGCACCCGTCTTACCTGGTCAAGCTCATAAGTGTGCAGGTTGCTGCGGTGATTCCCAAGCTCAGAGCGCGAGTTCGATTCTCGTCGCCCGCACCAGAGGGAACCCCGGGTCAGCGGCCTGGGGTTTACTTGTTGCCTGGTCCAATTTCAGGGTTTACACGCCCTCCGCGCGCCCGGTCGAGGCAAAGCGGGTACCCAGGGATGCCACGGGCCACTTCAGCCAACTCGGCCCTCAAGCTTCTCGAATAGCGAGAGTCATTTCCTGTGACCCGTGTCACTGACGTACGTGATGTCTGCGAAGTCGCTCATACAAAGCAGCAGTTCACGGTGGAGCGTGCGCCCCCTCGCTAGCGGCTCCCCGAACCCACCTCCTTCGCCCGGTCCGCGGCGCGGGGACGCGCACGGCCCCGACTACGTCATGGCGTCGCGAACCATGGCGGTGTCGACGAACTGCTCGAAGCGGACGATCAGGCCGCCGCGGACCACGAAGTGGTGGGCGACGCGCACGTCGATCGGCTTTCCGGTGGCCTTGTTGGTCGCGGTGTAGCGGGCGAGGACGACGACGTTCTCGCCCTCGGCGACATAGGTGTCGTCGTGCGCGGTCCAGCCGTCCCACTCCCTGCCCAGCTGCTCCATGACGTGGGAGGTGACCCCGTCGGGAGTGCGGTACGTGCCGGCGAGAGGGAAGCCTGCCATCTCCTTCCACTCCACGTCCGGGGCGAGGGTGGCGCGCAGGGCCTCCAGGTCGCCGGCCGCGGAGGCCAGGTACTGGCGGCGGACCACGTCGGCCGGTGCCGTGGAGGTCGCGAAGTCGGCGTGCTCATACGTCATGGCACTCAGCCCCACGTCATCTCGCCCTTGGCGACCTTCGCCCCGAGCTTGGCGGCGATGAGCATGCCGTTGTCGGGATAGCGCCTGACGAGCGCCTCGGTCAGCGTCGCGCCGTCGGGCGCCTTGCCAAGCTCCTCCTCAAAGGCGACGAGGTAGTCGCGGGTGGCGGTGATGGCTGAGGCGTCGGCCGCCGAGCCGGGCAGACGGTGGCCGGGGACGACCAGCTCCGGCTGAAGGGAGGCCATCTCGTCCAGCAGTTCGATCCAGACGGAGCGGTGCTCGGGGGTGGGGGTGTCGGCGACCCAGACGTGCTCCTGCTGGAAGAGCAGGACACCGCCGAGGAGGGCGCGGTACTCGGCCTGCCACAGGTAGTGGCGGTCGGGCAGGCCGGCCGGGCCGCCCTTGAGCTCGAAACGGTGCCCCTCCAAGGTGAGGTCGCCGGTCAGCGGGGTGAGGTCGATCAGGCGGGTGGGCAGGTTCGGGCCGAGGGCCGCCCAGGCCTTGAGCTTGCCTTCGTAGGAGTGCTGGATGTGCTCGATGACGATCGGGGTGGCGACGAAGGTGGCGTCGGGGAAGGCGTCGGCGAGGACCTCGGCGCCGAAGTAGAAGTCGGGGTCGCCGTGGCTGACGAAGACGGTGGTCAGCTTCTTGCCGGAGTCGAGGATCTCGGCGGCGAGGCGGTGGCCGTCGGCGCGGGTGAAGGCGGCGTCGACCAGCAGGGCCTCCTGCTCACCGGTGACGAGCGTGGCGGTCTTGTTCTTGCTGCCGGTCGGGAAGTCGAGGTCGAGGACCTTGAAGGAGAGGGTGCTCATGCGGGGCCTCCTGGGGATGGAATTCAGTGGGTGGGGGCGGTGTTCAGGGCGGCCAGTCGCCGGTCGATCTCGTCGGCGGTGGCGTGGCCACGGGCCAGGGGGACGACCCGGTCGCCGTCGACGGCGAGCAGGGTGGGGAAGCCGGTGACGCCGAGCTCGGCGGAGCGGCGGAAGTCGTCCGCTGCCGCGTGGTGCGCCTCGGGCGCGTCGAAGGCGGCGACGACGGCGTCGGCGTCCAGCCCGGCCTCTTCGGCGACCCTCCGGTGGGTCCCCGGGTCGGAGAGGCTGAGGCCGTCGACGTAGAAGGCCCGCTGGAGTGCGCCAGCCAGTTCCGCCGCGCGGTCGGGGGCCTCCCGGCGCAGGGCTGCGACGCCGCGTGCGGCGGCCTCGGAGTCCATGACGAACGCCCCGTCGGCGATCAGCCGCTCGTAGCCCTCGCCGAACTCGGCGCCGGTCAGCTCGGCGATCTTGGCGTTGGCACCCTGGACGTAGCCGAACTCGCGGATCGGCACCCGGCGTGGCCCGGTGAACAGACCGCCGGAGACCACCTCGACCGGCAGCGCGGGATGACGGGAGACGGTCTCGCGCAGAGTTCCGGAGAACCCGTGCGACCAGCCGCAGTAGGCATCGAAGACGTAGACGAGCTTCATTCGAAGGTCCCAGCAAAGGTGTGGCGCCCGCCGGATGCGAGCAGTTCGCCTGACGAAACAGTAACTGATAAGTCAGATATTCCCGCGACACCCCATCGGTGTGACGACAGCCACACCAGCGAACCCGATGTCAGCGCGTCAGGGAAACGCAGGGCCGCGGCCCGGAGGGCCGTTCATGGCAGGCGGGGCAGTTCGTCCCGGGCGGAGTGGCTCAGGATCCGCAGATCCTCGGCGAACCGTTCCCGGTTCTCGGGTGGCAGCGGCGCCAGGAAGTAACGCCGGATGTTCTCCACGTGCACCCGGGACGCCCGCACCGCGGTCTCTTCCCCCAACCGGGTCAGCCGTACCAGTCGCCCACGCCTGTCACCGGGGTCCTCGGCGCGCTCCACCAGCCCGGCCGCCTCCATCCGGTCCACCAGACGCGTGGCCCCGCCTGTGGTCAGCACCTGCTCCTGGGCGATGGCCCGCATCGGCAGCCCGGAGCCACCCGCCCGCCCGAGGATGAGCAGCACCTCGAACATCAGATGGCTGATGCCGCACTCCAGCTCCAGCGACCGCCCGAGGATGTACTCCAGCCGGTTCGCCGCCCCCTGCAACCGCCCGAACGCCAGTACCAGCGCATGGTCCGCAGCCTCCTTCGGCGACGAGATCTCCGTCGGCTCTTCCACGTTGTTCCCCCCACCCGGCTGGTCCTCCGCACCATGCATCCACTGATCATGCCTCGTGCGACCCTGGGCGCTCACCTCGTCGGAACACGTCAGTCACGGGCTGCCAGAACACACCGCCCAGGCGCACAGGCAGGCAGGGAAACGGACGATCGATTCCGACCCGTCCGCGTCCTGGTCGACATGAGTCACGGGATCCCCGATGTACCGCCGCGCCCGCACGGGCTCCGCTCCGGCCGAAAGCTGGCGCCTGCGACAGGCCTCCCGCCCCGGCTGCAGGGACCTTCCGCCTCCCGTGGGCGTCAAAAACGGCCGCGAGGCACCCGTGCCCCATCGGTGCCCTTCAGAGCGGTCAGCACCAGTCCCCAGCGGTGCGATCAGGGCTTCGCGAGTGCGTCAACGGGGCAGCCGTTTCCGCGGGTCAGAGGCGATTTGATGGCGCTGGCACCGGTGGTGCCCAAGCTCAGAGCGCGAGTTCGATTCTCGTCGCCCGCTCCAACGGTTAAGGCCCAGGTCAGGGACATGATCCCCAGCCTGGGCCGTTGTGTTGTCCGGGCCGGATCAGCCCTCGCGTGCCCGTTCCGGGCCCGATCCGGTGGGGAACCCTGGTCATCCGCGGGCTCGGCAGGCGGGCCGACGGCACCGGCCGAGGGCCTATCAGGGGTCGGTCACGGAGGTTTCGGCGATCACCTCGCCGTTCGCGTCGTAGGCGATGACCCGGAAATCAAGAGCGAAGTCCGGGTGATGGCTGACGTCGAGATAGTAGACGCCCCAGCCCGACTCCCCTGCCAGCGTGACCACGGTGGCCGGATACGTGACGCCCTGCCCCTCGGGCGCGACCACGATCCGCGATGGCGTCCCATCCAGCCGCCAGGCGCCCTCGACCAGCAGGACCGCGCCGGCGTCTTCGCGGTAGCCGGCGCTGATGCTGTCGGGGTTGATGTTGTTGCCGGGGTAGTGCTTGGCGGCCTCGATGTCCTCGTCGAAGTACTCCGGGGAGGAGACCACGTAGTTCTGGTCGCCCTCGGGCAGCAGCCCCATCACAACGTCGTCGTTGATCACGATCCGCTCGTAGGGCCGAACCTCCACCGGCGCGACGCCGTCGTCGCCGTGAGGGAACGCCGCATCGCGCGTGGCCGCGGGCGGCGCGGTTCCATCGGGCCCGCCGGACCCCGCGTCGGTCGGTAGCCACACCAGCCCGGCCGCCAGCACCGCCGCCAGCACGCCCGCCGTTCCCGCGCCCGCCGCCGCCACCCGGCGCCGGAACCGGAGTGCGCGGCCCCGGCGGATCATCTCCTCCACCGGCGCCGGCACGGCCGCCGCCGCCTCCGCTGCCCGGCGCAGTTCCTCAACGAGCTCTGGCCCGTTCTTCCACTCCGACACGGATCCTCACCTCCTGTCCTGTCTCCGGCGCGCGCAGGTCCCGGACCGCCGGGTCGGCGCGCAGTTTCTCCAGTCCACGCGCCGACCGACTGCGCACCGTTCCCACCCGGATGCCGAGCAGCGAGGCGACCTCGGTCTCGGTCCGGTCCTCGACGTAACGCAGCACGACGGCGGCGCGCTGCCGCGGCGGGAGTCGTTGCAGCGCGGCCGTCAGCACGTCCCGGGCGAGGACGTGGTCGACCCGGTCTCGGACGGTCTGGTCCGGGAACCGGGAGGTCAGCCACTCGGGCAACCGCAGCCCACGGATCCGGTCGCGATTGGCGTTGATCAGGATCCGCCACACGTAGGCGTCCGGATCGGTCGCCTGCGTCACGCGGGCCCATCGCGCGTACGCCTTGACCAGCGCCAACTGCGCCAGGTCCTCCGCGTCGTGGTGGTGGCCGGTCAGCAGGTACGCGGTCCGCAGCAGCCGGGGCCACCGGCTGACCGCGAAGGTCCTGAAGTCGGCATCGTGGGCTTCGGGTGCACGAGTCATGGGAATCGTCGGATGTCTCGTCAGAGGTCTAGGGAGACCTCGAACTCGCTGAACACCTCGCCGTCCGCGTCGGTCGCGGTGATGGTGTACGTGTCGACGCCGTCAATCTCCCACCGGGCGGGGTCGAAGTAGAAGGTGCCCCAGCCGTCCTCGTTCTTCAGCGCCACCGGCTGCGCCCCGTAGCCCCAGTCCTGGCCCTCCGGGGTGACCGCGATGAACGGCACGCCCTCGTCCAGCCGCCAGACGCCCTCGATCAGGGTGATCTCGCCGTCCTCGCCGTAGATGCCGGCACCGACGCTGTTGGGGCGGATGCCGCTGCCGGGGTAGTGCTTGGCGGCCTCGATGTCCTCGTCGAAGTACTCGGGGGAGGAGACCACGTAGTTCTGGTCACCCTCGGGCAGCAGCCCCATCACGAAGTCGTCATTGATCACCACTCGCTCGTAGGGCCGAACCTCGATCAGGTCCATCCCGCCGGCCTGGGCTCCCTGCGGGAGGAGCACCACTATCGCGGCGGCAGCGGCGCCGCTGAACAGGGCGCGCTTGAGAGTCGGTTGTCCGGTCATGAACCCTCCAAGGGGTATCTCGTTGGTCGTTCATGACTCAGACGCCGGCCGTCGGCCGAATCTATCCATCGTCCCCGTCAACATCTCTCCACCGTCCCGGTCAGCGCAGGCCGGGCGGCCGCAGCGAGCCCCCCACAGACGTGCAGGCATGTTGGCAGTTCTCGTCGCCGACTCCTACGACGAAGGCCCAGGTCGGGGCCACGATCCCTACCTGGGCATCGCCTGTCTCCGGGCGTGGTGCTGACGAGAGCGCAGGTCCAGGGCGCCAACGGTCCGCGCCGGGTGCCGACGACGTGGTGACAGGGATCAGCGTCCCGCCAGTTCCTCGACGATCGGAGCGAACGTCTCCATGTCGTCGAGGAGGAAAGAACTGATGCCGAGGCGTTCACGCAGGTCGATGAACTTCTGTGTCAGTTCCTTGACGGAGCCGATGAACACGTGCGGGGACTCCATGATCTCCTCGACGGTGAGCTCGACGCCGGTGCGCTCGCGGAGTTGGTCGGCTCGTCTGCGGGCCTCGGCCTTGGCGTCGTTGGTGAGGACCATGGGGCCGCCGGTCGGGTAGCTGTTCAGCTCGAGTTCGGGGAAGCGGTCGCCGGCCGCCTCGCGGATCCAGCCGATCTTCTCCTCGGTGGCCGCGACCGTGATGCTCGGTGCGTCGAGGGTCGGCAGGCCCTTCTCGTCCCTCCGGAGCCGGGGGGCCAGGCCGATGATCTGTGCCTCCCTGGCGGCCAGCGTCAGCAGTCGCCTGCCTCCGCCGCCGATGAAGATCGGTGGGTGCGGGCGCTGGACCGGCTTGGGCTGCGCGTCGTAGTCGGTGATGGTGTAGTGCTCGCCGTCGAGGGAGAACCTCTCGTCGCCGAAGCAGCCCTTGAAGACCCGGATCGCCTCGGTGAGTTTGGCGACCCGGGTGCCGACGGGCTCGAAGGGGATGCCGATCGCGTCGTGCTCCGGCCTGTTCCAGCCGGCGCCGAGGCCGATCTCCAGGCGTCCGCCGGAGAGCCGGTCGACGGTCGCGAGCTCCTGGGCCAGGACCGCGGGGTGCCGAAGGTTGTTGTTGAACACGAAGGTGCCGACCCGGAGCCTCTCGGTCGCGGCGGCCGCGGCGGTGAGGAGGGGGACCGGCGCGTACTGGGCCAGGAGGTGGTCCGGGGCCATCAGGGCGCTGTAGCCGATCGACTCCGCGCGACGCGCGAAGGCGGCCAGGCTTGGGCCATCGGGCAGTTCGTCGACCGCGGTGAGGAAGCGAAAGGGACGCATCGCGTCATCGTGCCGAAGTCGCGCGGCGAGCACCAGGGGGAACGTGGTCGTCGGGGCGGAGCAGGAGGTGGAGGCCGGGTGCTCCGGCGAGGACGGTCATGGTGAGCACCGAGGTCGCGAGGCCGGCGTGGGTGAGGAGGGGGGCGGCCAGCGCCGCGCCGAGCGGCGGGGTGCCCTGCATCAGGGTGCGCAGCGCGGCGAACGAACGGGCGTGCAGTTCGGGTGGGATGCGGCGCATCCGCAGGGACTGGGCCCACACGGTCATCGGCGCGCTCAGCAGGCCGACTCCAAAGAACGCGGCGGCCACCACCGGGGGCCGGGCGACGTCGAGCACCGGTAGCACGGACAGGGCGGCGCCGACCTGGCACAGGCCGATCCGCCGCACCGACGCCCGGCCCAGGTGGCCGCCGCCCGCCAGTGCCGCGCCGGTGAACTCGCCCGCCGCCATGGCCGCGACCAGCAGGCCGAGCGAGGCGGCGCCGCCGGTCAGTTCGTGCTTCACCAGCCATGGCCCGACGACCAGCAGCAGCATGCCCTCGGCCACGTTGAACAACATGAACGCGAGCGTGGTGGTCACGATGACCCGGTCGCGGCCGACGGTCCTCAGGGGCTGTCCTGCCGTGCCGTCCGTGGGGCGCGAGCGCCGGGGCGGCAGTGGCGTCCTGAGGGTCGCCGCCGCGCCCGCGAGGACGAGGTAGGTGAGGGCGTCGATGAGCAGCACGGTGGGGGCGCCGACGGTTCCGACGAGGATCCCGGCGGCGGCAGGGCCGACGACGGTGGCCACGCTGAAGCTCAGCGACTCCAGCGCGTTCGCCCCGTCGAGGTCCGGCTCATCGACGAGTTGGGGGATCGCGGCGGGGAACGCCGCGAGCGGCACCATCTTGAGCAGCCCGTAGACGCCCGCCACGACGAACGGCAGGGTGGTCGGCACCTCTCCCAGGGCGGCGGCGAGCGGTACGGAGGCCACGCACGCCGCCCGGAAGAGGCTGTCGCCGATCAGCAGGGCGCGCTTGTCCAGGCGGTCGAGCAGCGGTCCCACGGCCAGCCCGCCCAGGACGACGGGCGCGGTGAAGCACACGCCGAGCAGACCGAGCTGTGCCGTGCCGCCGCGGTCGATGACCAGCCAGGACAGGGCCAGGAACGTCATGCCGTCGCCGAGCGTCGACACCGAGGTGCCGAGCCAGAGCCGTCCGAACCCGCCCGACCGCAGGACCCGCGCGTAGACCCTCATCGGACCCCGTGCCCCTCTCCGACCAGGTGCGTGACGGCGTAGGAGCGCCACGGGCGCCAGCGGCCGGCGCGTTCCTCGAGTGCGGTCGGTGGTGCGGCGCCGCGGAGGGCCGGGTCCTCGAAGCTGAAGGCGTCGGGGTCCCCGAGCGCGTGCCTCCTGACGCGCTGTGCGGTCCAGGGGCTGACGCCGGGCAGGGCCGCGAGTCTGGCCGTGGTCTCGTCCCGGTCGGCGTCGCGGTCCAGGGAGATGTCGCCGTGGGCCACCGCGCGGGCCAGCCCCCGGATGGCGGCGGTGAGGGCGGGGCCGCCGAGGACGGCGTCCGTCAGCGCGGGCGCCGTCGGGAACAGGGCGGCCGGCTCCCCGTCCGGTGCGGCGACGGTCTCGCCGTACCTTTGGACCAGTCGCCGGCACAGCTGCCGGGCCTCCGGGGGCGGCGCGTGCTGCTCGGTGAGCGCGCGGACCGCGAGTTCGAACCCGTCGACGCAGCCGAGTACGCGCACCCCCGGGGTGGCCAGGACCAGCGGGCCGATGAGGGGGTCCGCGCCCAGCACCTGGGCGATGGCGGCCG
The DNA here is from genome assembly GCF_004348315.1 of Streptomyces sp. 8K308. Classification (GTDB taxonomy): domain Bacteria; phylum Actinomycetota; class Actinomycetes; order Streptomycetales; family Streptomycetaceae; genus Streptomyces. Next base: position 38,486 of record NZ_SMKC01000014.1, read on the forward strand.
GATCGGCGTCCAGGTCGAGCAGGTCACGGCAGCGCCGCACGGCCGCCGTGACGTCGCGCAGGTCCTCGAGCCACAGGCGGAGCGTGACGTGCTGACGAGGGGCCCGCAGGTCGAGCTCCGACCATCCGGTGCCACGCGGAAGGCGCAGCGTGCGGCGGTACCGCGCGTGGTCCGCCCGCTCGATCCCGGGGACGGCGCGGGCGCGCAGCCAGGCGAGCAGCGAGGCGGCGGCCAACGGCGGGCGGTAGCGGAGCCGCAGCACCAGCGGCCCGGCGGGGCGCGCCGGGCCGGGTTGGCCGCGCACCGTGCGCAGTTGGCTCGGCGCGCAGCCGAACGCGGCCCGCATCCCGTCGTTGAACTGACGGATGCTCGAGTACCCGGCGGCGAACGCCACGTCGGCCATGGGCAGCGCGCTGGACTCGATGAGCAGGCGGGCGACCTGGCTCCTGCGGTTCACGGCGAGCGCGAGCGGTCCGGCCCCGACCTCCGCGACCAACTGCCGGTGCAGGTGCCGCTCGCTGACCGCGAGTCGCCGTGCCACGCCGGCCACGCCCACCTCGTCGACGGCCCCGCCGGCGATCAGCCGCAGCGCGCGGGCCACCAGGTCGCCGCGGACGTTCCAGTCGCGCGATGACGGGGCGGCGTCGGGGCGGCAGCGACGGCAGGCCCGGAAGCCGGCCGCCTCGGCCGCCGCCGGGACGCGGAAGAAGCGGACGTTCTCCGGCTTCGGGGTGCGCGAGCCGCACACCGGGCGGCAGTAGACGCCGGTCGTCGCGACGGCGACGTAGAAGTTCCCGTCGAACCGCGCGTCACGGCTGGCCATGGCCCGGTAGCAGGTATCGAAGTCGAGCACCCGTGCATTGTCACGGCGGTTCCAGGGGGCGGTCTGGCGGTGATCGGACCGGGAGATGCGCCGGGAGACGCCCGTCGAGCCGGGCCGCCAGGACCGCTCGGCGGCCACGCGCCGAACTGTGGACTGGGGTCTCACATGCCGGACGACGGGTTTTCCTGGGCCTTTCTTTCGGCTACTTTGCCGTTCAGGTCAAGAGTGCCAGCGCGAAGTCCCGGCTAGCTGGCCGGCAACCCTCCAGCACGGTGGGGTGCCCCCGGGAAGAGGACCCGGCTGCGGTGCTGCGGCAAGCGTGCTCTCCCTGAGCTCTCGCCATGCGAGAACTCCGTCTTGTTTCCTGGACGTCTTCGAGCTGTTTGCCTCGTGCCCCGGCCGCCAGTGAGCAGGCTTGACGAGGCGGAGTTCATGAGCACCACGCACCAGGACGACATCGGGCGGCTGGCCGGGTTGGGGGAGCGGATCGAGGCGGCGCGGGCCGTCAAGCCGTTGGTGGGGCGGCGGGCCCAGGAGGCCGGGGAGGCGCTGTTCGGTGAGGAGGTGCCGGTGCGGCGGGGGTTGGCCGCGTTGGCCGCGCGGTGGCACGGGGCCGAGGAGTTGGTACGTGAGCACGCGGGGCGCGGTGGTGACGCGGCGCTGTGGGGCGACGAGCCGCCGGAGGACCCCGCGCTGCGGGCGGCGGTGGCGCATGTCGATCTGATCACCGTGTCGCCGGCGTTGGCCACCCGCGCGGATCTGGAGCGGCTGGTCGAGGCGGGGTGGTCGACGGACGAGGTCGTGGCGATCTCCCAGGTCGCGGCGTTCACCGCGTTCCAGGCGCGGGCCGTGCGGGGGCTCCGGCTGGTCGAGGGCCGTGGGACGGCCGGGGCGGCGCCGCCGGCGCGGGAGAGGCCGGGGCGTGGGCGGGTCAAGAGCACCGCGCGGGCGGCGTCCAACGGGCGTGCCCGGCCGGTGGAGTACACCAGGGAGTTGCTGTCCTGGACGGCGTGGGTGGAGCCGGTGCCGACCGAGGAGCTCACGGAGGAGCAGGAGGCGTCGTTCCGGGGCAAGACCAACGGCGAGTACTTCCGGTTGCTGGCCAGGCTGCCCCGGGTCCTGGCGGCCCGCACCGCGCTGGACGCCGCGATCTTCGCCACGACCGAGGGACTGCCGCGCGCCGAGCGTGAGTTGGCCGCCGCCGCGACCAGCAAGGTGACCGACTGCGTGTACTGCGCCTCGGTGCACGCCAGGAAGTCCGCCCAGATGTCCAGGCGACCGGCGGACGTGGACCGGCTGCTCGGGGTCTCGTTGGCGCGGGACACCGACTGGCTGCCCCTGGCCACCACCCCGCTGGCCGAGGGCCAGGACCCCCGCTGGGCCGCGATCGTCGAGTTCGCCGCGGCGCTCGCCACCACCCCGGTCAGCGCCACCACCGCGCACGTGGACCGGCTGCGCGCCGAGGGGCTCACCGACGTCGAGTTGACCGACCTGGTGCTGGCCACGGCCTTCTTCGCCTGGGCGAACCGGCTGATGCTCAGCCTCGGCGACCCCTACTGGCCCTGACCCCACCGAAGCAACAGAACGGAACCGTCATGAGACAACGCCTGTCCGCCCTGGCCGCCGCGACCGCTGTCGCACTGTTCGCCGGCGCCTGCGGCACCGTCACCACCGAGGGCGAAACGGAGGAGGCCGGTGGCGCCGAACGCCAGGGGGCGCTCACCGTCGTGGACGACGCCGGCCGCACCGTGGAGCTCGACGGGCCGGCCGAGCGTGCCGTGGTGCTGAACAGCTACGGCAACGAGTTCGCCCAGGCCATCGGCGCGGGCGACCGGGTCGTGGGCTACGACCGCGTCTCGCAGACCCGGCTTCCCTACCTGGACATCCCCGACGACGAGGTGATCAGCGAGGACCTCCAGGAGATCAACTACGAGGCGGTCGTCGAACTCGACCCCGACGTGTTCATCGTGCCCCGCAACGGGGCCTGGCAGGAGGCCAGCGAGCAGCTCGAGCCCTTCGGCATCCCCGTGGTCGTGGCCACCGCCTGGGACTTCGACGTGTTCCACGAGACCATCGACCTGCTGGGCGAGGTGTTCGGCGAGCCCGAGGGGGCGGAGCGGGTCTCCGGCTTCTACGACGAGATCTTCGGACTGATCGAGGAGCGGGTGGCCGGCACCGAACCGGTGCGCGTGTACTGGGAGACCGAGCAGCCCTACCTCACCGGCCTGCCGGGCTCCGGCTTCGACCAGATCATCGTGGCCGCCGGCGGCGAGAACATCTTCGGCGACCTGGACACCGGCGGGGACGAGCAGGCCGAGACCACGGTGGACCCCGCGTCGATCCTGGAGCGCGACCCGGAGGTCGTGGTCCACGAGTTCGGGCCCTCCGCCGAGCCCACGGGCCAGGGGCGGTTCGACACGCTGAGCGGGGAACTGTTCGGCCGGGCCGGCTGGCGGGACCTCTCGGCGGCCCGCGACGACCGCGTCTTCGTGACCAACGGCTGGGCCACCAGCGGCCTGTCCAAGGCGCTCGGGGCGCTCTACCTGGCGAGCTGGCTGCACCCGGAGGAGTTCGCCGACGTCGATCCCGGCGACTATCTGGCGCGGTGGGCCGAGGAGTTCCAGGGGCTGGGCACGGAGTTCCCGGGCGAGGACGCGTACGTCCAGAGGGTGAGCTGACGCGAGATGTCCATCTCAACCAGTGGACAGACGGAGCAGGCGGGGCAGCCGGAACGGACGGTCAAGGCCCGCCCCGCCCGCCGCCCCTGGACGGGCCGCCCCGCGGTGCTGTGGGGCGGGACGGTGCTGTCCTTCCTCGTCATCGCCTGGTGCGTCACGGCCGGGACTGCCGACGCGGACCTGCTCGACGTGTGGCGCGCGGTGCGCCTCCGCGTCTTCGGCGGCGTGCTGGAGCGGGACTTCGCCCAGACGTACTCCGTCATCATCAACCTGCGGCTGCCCCGGGTGCTGCTCGCCTTCGTGGCCGGCGCCGCGCTGTCGATGGCGGGTGTGGTGATGCAGGGCCTGCTGCGCAACCCGCTGGTCAGCCCGTTCACGCTGGGCGTCTCGCCGGCCGCGGCCTTCGGCGCCGCGCTGGCGATCCTCCTCACCGGCGGGTCCGCCGGCTCGGGGTCCTGGCTGGTCATCGGCAGCGCGCTTGGCACCGCGCTGGCCGTCTCGGCGCTGGTACTCGGGCTCGCGTCCGCCAAGGCGATGTCCGCCGCCACCCTGCTCCTGCTGGGCATCGCGCTCACCCAGCTCTTCGAGGCGATGACCGCCGCCCTCCAGTTCGTCGCCGACGAGAACACCCTCCAGGCGATCGTGCGGTGGACCTTCGGCTCGGTCAACGACGCCGACTGGCACGACGTCCTGGTGGTCGGGGCCTGCGTGCTGGCCGCCCTGCCGCTGCTGCTCTGGTTCAGCCGCGACCTCAACGCCATCGCGTTCGCCGGCGACGACGCGGCCAAGAGCCTCGGCGTGAACGTGACGGCGGTGCGGGTGGGGCTCATCGTGGTCTCCGTGGTGCTGGCCGCGGTCGTGGTGTCCTTCTGCGGCGTGATCGGCTTCGTCGGCCTGGTGGGTCCGCACATCGCCCGCCTGGCCATCGGCGCCGACCACCGCTACCTGCTGCCGTTCTCCTTCCTCACCGGTGGCCTGCTGCTGGTGGTCGCGGACACCGTGGGGCGTACCGTGCTGGCGCCTTCGGTGATTCCCGTCGGCATCGTCGTCGCCTTCATCGGCGCCCCGGTGTTCATCAACCTCATCCTGACCAGGAGGGCCGCACAGTGAGTCTCGAAGTCGCGTCGGTCCGGTTCGCCTACCGGCGTGCCCCGGTCCTCGAGGGCGTCGACCTGCGGGTGGCGGAGGGCGGTTTCTGCGCCCTGCTCGGCCCGAACGGTTCCGGCAAGTCGACCCTAACCAAGATCATCGCCAGGGTGCTCCCCCCGGCCGGCGGCACCGTCTCCTTCGGCGGCCGGGACCTGCTGGCCGTCTCCCGCCGCGAGCACGCCCGCGTGGTCGCCTACGTCCCGCAGTCGGGGGCGACGCCGTTCGAGCAGACCGTGCGGGAGGCCGTGCTGCTCGGCCGCACCCCGCACATCGGGCTGCGCCCCACCCGGCGGGACTGGGAGATCGTGGACACCGCGATCGACCGGCTCGGCCTGACCGAGCTGACCGACCGCCCGCTGTCCCAGCTCTCCGGCGGCCAGGCGCAGCGGGTGCTCATCGCGCGCGCCCTGGCGCAGCAGCCCCGGGTGCTGCTGCTCGACGAGCCCACCTCCGCGCTCGACCTGCGCTACCAGATCGAGACGCTACAGATCGTCCGCTCGGTGACCAGGGACGAGGGCGTCACCGCGCTGATCGCCATTCACGACCTCAACCACGCGGCGCACTTCTGCGACCAGGCGGTCCTGCTGGACGGCGGTCGGGTCGTCGCCGACGGGCCGCCGGCCGAGTCGTTCGACGCGGCCGTGCTCAGCCGGGTGTACGGGCTCGACGTGCGGGTCTCCCGGGGCGCGGACGGCGTGGAGGTGCGGCCCGCCGCGCTGGAACCGGCCGTGGGCGCCCAGGTCATGGCCGCGCCGAAGGAGCCGGCGTGACAGCCGCCGCCTTCGACGCGGTCGTGGTGGGGGGCGGGCCCCGCGCGGTCGCCGTCGTGGAGCGGCTGACGGCCCGACATCCGGCCGGCGCGCCGCCGGTGCGGGTGGCCGTGGTGGACCGGGTGGAGGTCGGCGCCGGCGCCACCTGGCGCACGGACCAGTCCCCGCTGCTGCTCAACAACACCTACAGCGCCCACACCACCATCTACACCGACGACTCCACGCCGATGACAGGACCGGTGACGCCCGGCCCCGACCTGATCACGTGGGCGCGCGAGAGCAGCCCGCCGCCGGACCGTCCCGCGTGGGTGGCCGAGGAGGCGGCCGAGTTGCGTCCGTGGTCGTATCCGAGCCGCCGGATCCAGGGGGTCTACTACCGGGAGCAGTTGGCCCGGGCCGAGGCCGCGGGGCGGGTGGCGGTCACGCGGGTGGTCGGCACGGCGGTGGACCTGGTGCGGGCCCCGGAGGGGACCCGCACCGTCCGGCTGGCCGACGGCCGCGGGCTGACGGGCCGCGTCGTGGTGCTGGCCCAGGGGATGGTCCAGGCGAAGCGCTCGCCGCGGGTGCGGTCCCTGGTGGCGGCCGCTGAGCGGCACGGCCTGGTCTACATCGAGCCCGGCATGCCGGCGGAACGCGACTGGGACCTGGTGCCGGCCGGCGAGACCGTGCTGGTGGCCGGCCTCGGCGCGAACTTCTTCGACGTGGTCGCGCTGCTCACCGAGGGGCGCGGCGGCGGCTTCGAGCCGGCCGGGGACCCGGCGCGGCCGGCCCGGCTGCGCTATCTGCGAAGCGGCCGCGAGCCGCGCCTGGTGGCGGGCTCGCGGCGCGGCCTGCCTTACCGGTCGAAGGCGACCTACCCGACGGGCTTCCCGCCCCGCTACGAGCCCCGGTTCGCCACCCGCGACTGGTTCGAGCGGGTGGCCGCCGTGCCCGGGCAGGACTTCCGCCGTGACGTGTGGCCGCAGCTCGCCAGGGAGTTCGCCTGGGCCCATCTCGCCACGCTGCTCACGCACCGCCCGGACGCGCTGGTGCCAGGTGCGGCCGAGGAGGAGTTGCTCGACCGGCTGCGGTCGGCGGAGCGTGCCGAGGAGGTGGACGACGTCGTCGCGGGGGCGGTGGCCGCCCGCTGGGCGCTGTCCGTGGAGCGGCTCGACCGGCCGCCCGCGCCGGGTCCGGTGAGCGGGGAGACCTGGCGGCGGTGGGTGCGCGAGTACGTCGACGACGAGCTGGACGCGATGCACGCCCCCCTCACCCACCCGCGCAACACCGTCAACCGCGCCATGGCGGCGGTACGCGGCCCGGTGCGGAGGCTGGTGACGCGCGGCGCCCTGGACGGCGGCAGTGTGGCGCGGGATGTCGACGGCTGGTTCACCGCGCTCGGACTCGCCCTGGCGTCCGGGCCGCCGCCGCACCGCACCGCCCGGGTGCTCGCCCTGATCGACGCCGGGGTGCTCGAACTGCTCGGCGAGGACGCCTCGGTGACGTACGAGGACGGCGCGTTCGTCGGCCGGTCGGCGGTGCGGCGGGAGGCGCCGGTGCGGGCCCGGGCGTTCGTGGAGACCCGCATGTCCAAGGGGATCGTCACCCACACCGACGATCCCCTGCTGGACGCGCTGCTGCGCCGGGGCCGGGCGCGGCTGCACCACTGGCCGAGCGAGCAGGGCCCGCCCGTGTCCAGCGGCACCCTGGACGTGACCCCGGACGGCTTCCACCTGTTGGGCGCCGACGGCGTCGCCGACGAGCGGGTGATCGTGCTGGGGATCCCGGCTGAGGGGGTGCAGCCAGGCTCGGCGATCGGCGCCACCCCGGGGACCCCGTCGCCGCTGCTGGC
>NZ_SMKC01000150.1 GCF_004348315.1 Streptomyces sp. 8K308
CCGCCGTCCCGGTCGCCACCCCGCCGGCCGGCGCGCCCGCCGGCGCCGGGATCGCCGCCGCGCCCGGCGCCGGCCGGTCCGCGCTCACCATGAGCGCCGCGAGCAGCGTCGTCACCGGCACCGAGGCCACCAGGCCGATCGACCCGACGAGGGTCCGCACGATCTCCTCGGAGACCAACTCGCTGAACGCCACCGTGGACACGCTGGCCCGCGCGATCGTGAACAGCAGCAGCAGCGGCAGCGCGGCACCCGCGTAGGCCAGCACCAGCGTGTTCACCACCGACGCGATGTGGTCCCGGCCGATCCGCATCGCCGAGCGGTAGAGCGTCAGCCAACCCGCCCCCGGGTTCGCCCGCTTGAGCTCCCACACGGCCGAGGTCTGGGTCACGGTCACGTCGTCGAGCACCCCGAGCGAGCCGATCAGGATGCCGGCGAGCAGCAGGCCCTGGATCTCGATCTCCGGATAGAGGCTGTGCACGAGCCCGGTCTGGTCGTCCGTGTTGCCGCTCAGGTGCGCCCACTCGATGAACACCGAGCCGAGCAGCCCGATCAGCACCAGCGAGACCAGCGTGCCGAGCACCGCGACCGAGGTCCGCGCGTTCACCCCGTGGCACAGGTAGAGCGCGGCCAGCATGATCACGCTGCCGCCGACCACCGCCACCAGCAGCGGGTTCGAGCCGCCGAGGATCGCCGGCAGGATGAACAGCGTCAGCACCGCGAAGCTCACCACGAGCCCCACCAGCGCCAACAGCCCCCGCAGCCGCCCGACCAGCACCACCACCACCGCGAAGATGGCGGCCAGCCACAGCATCGGCACCTGCCGGTCCACGTCCGAGATGCTGTACTGCAGCTCCTCCGGGGCGTCCGGCGCGAAGGCGACCACCACCTCCTGCCCCACGTGGAACTGCTGCGAGGCGTCCGGCGTCACCACCTCGGTGAACGTGCGCCCGGTGTCAGGACCCGAGGTCACCTCCACCGTGGCCTCCGCGCAGGCGCCCTCGACGCCCGCCGTCAGCTGGACGCCGAGCTCCTCGCAGGACGTCTCGACGACCTCGGTCACCCGCGCCTGTTCGAGCTGCTGGTCGAAGCCGACGCCCGTGCGCTCCGCGGGCTCCGGCTCCCCGCCCGGCCACAGCAGCACGAGGCCGGCCGCCATCAGCGCCGCGAACGGGATCAGCACCGCCGCGATGACCCGGCGCAGATGCGCCGAGACGGGAGCCGGCGTGCCGTGCTGGTGAGAGTGGCCGTGATGGCCTTCGTGGTGTTCGGTCACCCGCCGATCATCGCCTAAGAAGCCCATCGGACGCCCGTCAGACCGACGGCCCCCTGTTCAGCACGCGCGTCATGCCGTTAGCGTGGGGACGCGACCAAGCAACACATCGCGGGAGCTCCGAGCACGGGGCTGAGAGGGCGCTGCCGCTGCGCCGACCGCCGAACCTGTTACCGGGTAATGCCGGCGTAGGGAGTGGGTCTGATGACCAAGCGGGAAACGGGCACGTCGAGCACGCCCGTCATCGGTTCACACAAGGGATATATCACCGGATCACGCCCGGATCTGCGGGTGCCGGTGCGCAGGGTGCACCTCACCGACGGCAACGCCGTCACGCTCTACGACACCTCGGGGCCCTACACCGACCCCGCGGTGACCACCGACGTCCGCCGCGGCCTCCCGCCGCTGCGGCGCCCGTGGATCGACGAGCGCCGGGCGGACGGCACGGGCGCCGTCACCCAACTCGCGTACGCCAGGCGCGGGGAGATCACGCCCGAGATGGAGTTCGTCGCCATCCGGGAGAACACGAGCCCCGAGTTCGTCCGCGACGAGATCGCCGCCGGCCGCGCCGTGCTGCCGGTGAACGTCAACCACCCGGAGTCCGAGCCGATGATCATCGGCCGGAACTTCCTGGTGAAGGTCAACGCCAACATCGGCAACTCGGCCGTCACCTCGTCCATCGACGAGGAGGTGGAGAAGATGACGTGGGCCACCCGCTGGGGCGCCGACACCATCATGGACCTCTCCACCGGCCGCGACATCCACACCACCCGTGAGTGGATCCTCCGCAACTCGCCGGTCCCCGTCGGCACCGTCCCCATCTACCAGGCGCTGGAGAAGGTCGGCGGCAGGGCCGAGGAACTGACCTGGGAGATCTACCGCGACACCGTGGTCGAACAGGCCGAGCAGGGCGTCGACTACATGACCGTGCACGCCGGCGTGCTACTGCGCTACGTGCCGCTGACCGCGCGCCGCAAGACCGGCATCGTCTCCCGCGGCGGCTCCATCATGGCCGCCTGGTGCCTGGCCCACCACCGGGAGAGCTTCCTCTACACCCACTTCGCCGAGCTCTGCGAGATCCTGCGCGCCTACGACATCACCTTCTCGCTCGGCGACGGCCTCCGCCCCGGATCCATCGCCGACGCCAACGACGAGGCGCAGTTCGCCGAACTCCGCACCCTCGGCGAGCTCAACCGGATCGCGCGCGAACACGACGTGCAGACCATGATCGAGGGCCCGGGACACGTCCCGATGCACAAGATCAAGGAGAACATCGACCTCCAGCAGGAGATCTGCGACGGCGCGCCCTTCTACACCCTCGGCCCCCTCACCACCGACATCGCCCCCGCCTACGACCACATCACCTCGGGCATCGGCGCCGCGATGATCGCCTGGTGGGGCACGGCCATGCTCTGCTACGTCACGCCGAAGGAACACCTCGGCCTCCCCAACCGCGACGACGTCAAGACCGGCGTCATCACCTACAAGATCGCCGCCCACGCCGCCGACCTGGCCAAGGGCCACCCGGGCGCCCAGGTCTGGGACGACGCGCTCTCCGACGCGCGCTTCGAGTTCCGCTGGGAGGACCAGTTCAACCTGGCCCTCGACCCCGACACGGCCCGCTCCTTCCACGACGAGACCCTGCCGGCCGAGCCGGCCAAGACGGCCCACTTCTGCTCCATGTGCGGCCCGAAGTTCTGCTCGATGAAGATCAGCCGCGACATCAGGAACGACTACGGCGACCAACTCGCCCTCACGGGCGACCAGATCGAGGCCGGCATGGCCGCCAAGTCCCGCGAGTTCGCCGACGCCGGCAACCGCGTCTACCTGCCACTGGCCGACTGACCGCACGGGCCCGGCCCGGCCCCCCGCCGGGCCGGGCCCGATCACGCCGCCGCCCAGCCGGGGTCCCGGCCGCTGAGGGCCACGGCGCGGTCGAGGGGCGGCGCGTCGTCCGCGATCGGGACCGGCGGGCCGAAGCCGGTGCCGGCGCGGGCCGCCGGGTCGGTCTCCTGGGAGAGCAGCGCGATCGACGCGGCGGCGGTGGCGTCGTCCGCGCCGTACGGCTGGCCGGTGGCGCGGGCCAGGTCCCAGCCGTGCAGCAGCAGTTCGTTGAGCGCCACCCGGCCCATGACCTCGGCCGGCAGGCCGACGCCGCCGGCCCTGGTGTCGCCCCGCCAGGCGGCCGGCTCCCGCCAGGCCGCCGCGAGCTCGTCGAGCTGGCGGCGCAGCCGGCCGCGCCAGTCGCCTTCGAGGGAGGGCGCGGGCATGGCGGGATCGGTGGGGCTCACGTCCGTCAGCGGCCCGAACTCCTTGCGCGCGGCGGCCCGGAACGCCAACGTCAGACCCAGCAGATGGCGCAGCAGGTCGTCGACCCGGTAGTCGGGACACGGCGTCCGAGCGCCGAACCGCTCCTCGGGGACGCCGTCGAGCAGCCCCGCGACGCCATCGGCGGCCGGGCCGAGATCAAGGGGGATGGATGAGTCGTTCACACCGTGATGACCACGCGGGGCCGGAAAACTCATCGCCGGAGCACTCCCCGGCCGGCACGATGCGCGTCCGCGGCGTCGACCCGCGGGACACCACCTGGGAGCAGGACGACGTGCGCTACCGGGTCCACTTCTGGGACCGGGCGGTCAACTCCGCGGACGAGTACGAGGTGACGGGCGTCGACGTCGACGAGGTGCTGGCCTGGGCGACGCGGCACGCGGCCGAGCACGGCGTGACGTACACCCTGTGGGTGCTCGTCCCCGAGGCGTTCGGCCACGGGCCAGGACTGATCCGGCTCGCCGGGGTGGCCGGCGATCCCTTCGGCGACGGCTGACGGCGCGCCCGTACTCGGGACGGAGTAGCCGCGGTTACTCCCTCCGTCAGACGCCTCGCGCGGGGATCGCGCGGGACCGTGGCGGTATGAGAGAGCTACGTCGTCCGGTCCGCCGGGCCCTCGTCGTCGGGCATGTCGTCGTGTCCGTCGGCTGGCTCGGCCTCACCCTCTGCCTGCTGGTGCTCGGCATCGCCGGCGCCACCACCGACTCGGCCGCCACGGCCGAGGCCGCCTACCGCGCCATGAAGATCTTCGGCGACTGGCTGATCGCTCCGCTCGCCCTGACCACCTTCGTCTCCGGCCTGGTGCTCTCGCTCGGCACGCCGTGGGGGCTGGCCCGCTACCGCTGGGTCTACGCCAAGTTCTGGCTCACCCTGGTCGCCGGCGTCGCCTCGTTGCTCGCGTTCCGCGCCACGATCGACGAGGCCGCCGCCGAGGTCGCCGTGGGTCGGGCGGTGCCCGACCCGGCCGGCCTCGTCGCGCCGCCCAGCGTCTCGCTCGGCCTCTACCTCTTCATGACCGCGATATCCGTCCTCAAGCCGTGGGGCCCGACCCGGCGCGGGCGGGCGGCGCTGGCCGCGCGGCGGACGAAAACCACTCGCGTCGCGGGCCGGGCATCGGTCACCGTGGGGCGGTGACGTTCTCCGCAGCCGACCTGCCCGTCCGCCGCCTCGACCTGACCGACCTCACGGCCTGCCTCGACCTGGCGGACAGCCGGGACTGGACGCGCGAGGAGCACAAGTGGCGGCTGCTGCTCACCGCCGGGCAGGGCTACGGCATCGACGCCCCGGCCGGCGACCGGGCGGGCGGGCTGATCGCCACCGTCGTCGTCACCGCCTACGGGGACCGCCACCGCTGCCTGAGCATGGTGCTGGTCGCCGAGCGGTACGCCCGCCGCGGCATCGCCCGCCACCTGATGCGGCACGCGTTGGCCGAGTGCGGCCCGGTCACCGTGTTCCTCAGCGCCACGGACCAGGGCCGGCCGCTCTACGAGCAGCTCGGTTTCAAGGCGGTCGGCACGGTCACCACCATCCGCGGCACCTTCACCGGCGCCGTGCCGCCGCCGGCCGGAGCGGCGTCGACCGTGCGGCCGGCGACCGCCGCCGACCTGCCGGCGGTGCTGGCCTACGACGGCCCGGTGTTCGGTACCGACCGCACCGCGCTGCTGACCCGGCTGCCGGCCTTCGCCGACCGGTTCCTGGTCGCCGAGGACGCCGCCACGGGACGGCTCACCGGCTTCGCCGCCGCCTGGCCCAACCCCTCGAGCATCGTCATCGGCCCGGTCGTCGCGGACGACACCGCCACCGCCCAGGCCCTGATCGCCCGACTCGGCGCCGAGGCCCCACGCGCCATCCGCTACGACGTGGACGCCCGCCACCCCGAACTCGACCGCTGGCTCCGCGCCAACGGCCTGACCGGCGACCGCCCCTGCGCCCTGATGGTGCTCGGCGCCCCCGACATCCCCGGCGACATCACCCGCCGCTTCGCGCCCTACTCGGTCGCACTGGGCTGAAGGGCGCTTGAGGGCACCGGGCCGAAGGGCGCTGGAGGGCCGCGCTACCAGACCGGCCGCAGCGGCGGCAGCGGCCGGCCGTCCGCCAACACCCCCACCAGCCGTTCGAGGTCCGCGCGCAGCACGGTCACGTCGAGACGGTCGGCGAGCTCCGCCTCCAGGCCGTGCAGCACCCGCCCGGCGACGGCGAGATGCCGGTGCGCGGCCTCGGTGAGCACCACCAGCCGGCGCCGACCGCCGGCCGGGTGCGGCTCACGCCGCACATAGCCGCGCCGCTCCAGGTCGTCGACGATCTGCCCGGCGGCCTGCTTGGTGACGCCGAGCCGGGCGGCCAGCTCGCTGCTGGTCGCGCCGGCCGGGCGCAGGGCCTGGAAGGCGAGGCCATGGATGGGTCGGAGGTCTCCGTGCCCCTGCTCGGCGAGGCGGGCCTCGAACTCGGCGAGGAGGAGCTGGAAGCCCATGCCGAGGAGGAAGGTCAGCTCGGTCTCGGGTGGGGGCGCTGGCACGGGGTCCATGGTGACACACACGAGTAAAGCTGCTTTACTCACCGCCGAGAGGCCGAGTAAAGCAGCTTTACTTATCGCCCGCCAGGAGGCACCAGCCCATGCACGTCAACACGCCCACCGAGGACGACACCATCGCCACCCCGAACGCCGAGATGACAAGGCTGGCCACGCCGAGCCGGGGCTCCCGCGAGCTCAGCGCGTGGCGGGTGCGGATGGCGCCGGGCGCCCGCGGCCCCTGGCACTCCATCGACCGCGAACAGGTCTGGCTGCCGCTGACCGGCACCCTCGCCGTCGCCTCGGGCGACGGGGACACCGAGCCCCGGCACGTCGCCCCAGGACAGGCGGCGATCCTGCCGGCGGGCGAGCCGCGACAGGTGTCGGCCGTGGGCGGCGGGCCCGTCGAGGCGGTGGTCTGCATGGCGGTCGGCGGCCGAGCCACGGTGACCGAGACCGGCGAGGTCAGAACGATCCCCTGGGCGGAATGAATTCATATGACTTGCCCCACTTCAGACATGTGCGTATGATTCGCCCGCATCTTTGCAGGATCTTCCTCGTTAACCCGGATGGCGTAGAGACACTACGCCGTCCGTCGAGCCATCGGGCTCGGGAGGGAGAGCGATGAAGTACGTCCACGAGAGCGAGCTGCTGGAATCGCGGGAGCTGCGCGGCCGCGTCGTCGACCGGGTCGAGGCACTCGATCGGGTCAAGGCGCTCCGCACGCTGCCGGACGGTCTGCACGTGACGACGCGGATGGTCGCCGCGTACTACGAGGTCGACATCGAGGCCATCAAGAAGATCGTCGTGCGACACCGAGCCGAGCTGGAGGCCAGCGGGATGTACACCCTGCGTGGCGCGGAGCTGCACGAGTTTCTAAGGGACAACGTGTCCCTTAGAACGCCTGGTCGAGGCCTCACCCTCTACCCTCGGCGGGCGGTGCTGAACGTCGGGATGCTGCTGCGGGACAGCGTCGTCGCACGTCAGGTGCGGTCCTACCTGCTCGACGTCGAGGCGGAGGCCCACCGCTCGGCGGCCCGCGAGCCTGTGGATAACTTTCCGCTGCGGGCCCTGCACGAGCTGGAGCGGTACGTCCAGCTGCTCGTCGACGAGCGGATGGTCGCGGTGGCCGAGGAGTCGGTCCGGCAGGTGATTCGCACCGCCGTCACGCCGCTGCTCAACCACCTCATCGAGACGTCGGGCGAGCACCGGCAGCGACTCGTCGAAATCCGCGATGACCTGCAGCGATTGCAGATGAGCCGGGACTGGCGACCCGATCTGGGGTGATCCGGCGCGTGGCATGAGAGGGCCCGAAGTCGCAAACAGGAGTTGCGGCTTCGGGCCGTGCCGCAGTGTAGCCGAAAGTTATCCACAGGCGGGTTATCCACAGGGTGACACGCCGTCCCCAAGTTATCCACAGGTCCGGAGTTATCCACAGCCCGGGCGACGTCCCAGGTCAAACGGGACACGGACCTGTGGATAACCGAACCGTCGAAAATGCGTTCCCGCGTTCCCCCGGCACGGTGTCCGTTTCCTTCAAGACCGCCCCGGCCGCGCCGCCTAGCCTCGGCGGCATGACAGCACGATTCGACCTCATCGGCCTTGTCACCGACGACATGGCGGCCTCGCTCGCCTTCTATCGGCGGCTCGGCCTCGACATCCCCGAGGGGGCGGACAGCCAGCCGCACGTGGAGGCCGCGCTGCCCGGCGGGCTGCGCATCGCCTGGGACACCGTGGCGACGGTCAAGGGGTTCCACCCGGAGTGGACCCCGGGAACGGGCGGTCGCCTCGGTCTCGCCTTCCGCTGCGACGACCCGGCGGACGTGGACGCCGTCTACGCCGAGCTCACCGCCGCCGGGTACGTCGGCGAGAAGAAGCCGTGGGACGCGTTCTGGGGCCAGCGCTACGCCATCGTCCTCGATCCGGACGGCAACGGCGTCGACCTCTTCGCACCGCTCACCCCCTGAGCCACGTCAGCGGCACCCCCGCCAACTCCCGCACCTCGCGGGCCAGGTGCGCCTGGTCGGCGTAGCCGGCCAACGCCGCGACCGTGGCCGGCGGGGTGCCGGCGTCGGTGAGCCGCAGCGCGCGCCGCAGGCGCAGCACCCGCGCCAGCGTCTTGGGCCCGTAGCCGAAGGCGGCCAGGCTGCGGCGGCGCAGCTGCCGCTCGCTCAGCCCGAGCTCGCGCGCGGTCTCGGCCACGCCGTGGCCGGCGCCCAGCGCCGCCACCGCCCGGGACCGCCACAGCTCAGGCTCCGGCTCGGGCGGCGCGGCGGCGAGCCGCCCGGTGGCCACCGCCTCCAGGGCCGCGCCGACCCCGGCCGCGCCCGCCACCCGCTCCGTCAACTCCCGCACCGTCCGGTCGGGCCACAGCTCGTCCAGCCACACGCGCCGATCGGTCAGCTCGTCCGCCGGCAGCCCGAACACCAGCGGGCCGAACCCCGGCGCGAACCGCAGCCCCGTGTAGCTCGCGCCGACCGCGCCGCCCACCAGGTGCGCCCGGGTGTCGGGGCCGGCCACGAGCAGCCGCGTGCCGTACCAGATCAGGTCCATGCAGCCGTCGGGCAACACCCGGCCGACGCGGTCCGCCACCGCCGTCTTCTCCCACACGACCGCGCCGGGGAGGCCGGCGTCCCGCGACGCCGGCCGCTCCCGATACCCACCGGCGGCCACACGACCCAGGATGGCATGCTGCCCCGATGAGGCATCTCGGACTGCTCGCCCTCGTCGTCCCCGACTACGACGAGGCCATCGCGTACTACACGGGTTCGCTCGGCTTCGAGTTGCGCGAGGACACCCCACACCCCGAGGACTACCCGGGCAAGCGCTGGGTGGTGGTCGCCCCGGGGCCCGACGCGCAGACCGGACTGCTGCTGGCCCGGGCGGTCACCGACCGCCAGCGCGACCGGATCGGCGACCAGACCGGCGGCCGGGTCGGCTTCTTCCTCTACACCGACGACTTCGACACCGACTTCGCGCGGTTCACGGCCGCCGGGGTGACGATCGAGAAGCAGCCGTGGACGGCGCCCTACGGCCGGGTCGCGGTCTTCGTCGACCGCTACGGCAACCGCTGGGACCTCGTTCAGCCGGCGAAGGGGGCGTAGTGGCGTAACAGTTCGAGCAGCCGGTTGGCGGGCTGGGCGCTCCAGTGCGTGGACGTCGGCGGCTCGGGCCCGGTGGGCAGCCGGAAGACGGCCCAGACGACGTGGTGCCACAGGATCCTGGGCCACCACGCCTCCTCCTCGCCTGGCGCGTAGCCGGCGAGCACCGAACGGACGGCGCGCGGCGGCACCTTGGCGAACTCGGCGGCCGGGTCGGCGTGGACCGCGTCGCCCCAGTCGATCAGCGCGGTGAGGGCGCCGCTGGCGGGGTCGACCAGAAGGTTGCCGGCCGAGATGTCGCCGTGCGTGAGAACCAGCGGCGGCTCGGCCGGCGCCTGGCCGGCGAGTTCGTCGAGCCAGCCGGTCAGCCAGCGGGCGAGCCCGGCGCTGAGGTAGCCCCTGGCGGCCAGGTCCTCGATGCCGCGACGCGGGTTCCCAGCCCGGTCCTCCGCCACGCCGGCCAGCGACGCCGGGGGCGCGGCGTGCAGCAGGGCGAGCTGCCGGCCAAGTTCCCGGTACGCGTCGGGCCCGGGCTCGTCGCCTTGCGGCGCGACGCCGGGCGCGCGGCGCTGGACCAGATAGGGGGCGCCCAACGCCTCCCCCACGCCATCGAACTCCACGATCTCCGGGGCGCGCACGCCCAGACGCGCGGCATGCGGGATGACGACGGCCTCCTTGCGCAGGTCGGCGGCGAAACCCGGTTCTCCGGCGCGGGCCACCTTGAGGACCAACTCCTCGCCCAGCAGGTGGACTTGCGAGGCGATGCCCTGCCGCGCCGCGGGCCGCACCCCGCCCGCCGCGACCCCGTGCCGCCTGGCGACGGCGGCGATCGCGGCCAGATCCGGACCCGTCACCGCGAATACCCGTGCCCTCCGGGCGGGTACGGACCGGCCTGGTGTGGCATCTGCTGACCACCGGGATGACCAGGCGGGTAGGGCCCGGGCGCCGGCGGCGGCGGCGTGGCCATGGGACCGCCGAGGATCAGCGGCATGAACTGGTCGAGCTCGGCTCGCCACTGCCGGCCCACGTTGATCCTGGTCGGCTTCTCCCGCCCAGGGAAGCGGAAGCGGAACGAGCTCCAGAGCGTGCCCCGCCGCCCGTCGCTGACCAGCGCGGCCGCCTCGGCCCTGCCGACCACGAACGCCAGTTCCTTGGGCCGGTTGCTGGCCCGGCTCGCCCGGTGGAAGACGACGGCCTGCTCGGTGATGGTCACGAAGTAGTAGTCGATGAAGAGTTGCCCGAGCAGCCCGAGGCCGCTCATGAGATACGGGCTCGGCCCGGTGATGCCGTGGACGGTGACCAACGGCCGGTCCGTCGGGTTGTCCCGCGCTATCGCCTCCGCGACCTGCTGCCGCATGGTCGCCTTCAGAATCGCCATGCGCGGGAGTGTACGTACGCCCGCCTACGGCCGGCCCCAGGGTCCGCGCTGTCAGCGGATCCCGTCGGCGCCCGGCCGGAACACCCGGCCCCGGTCGCGGCCGGTCACGGCCGCCACGTACGCCCGCGCCACCTCACGGGCCGGCGTCCCGGCCGACGGGTCCATGGACAGGGCCTCCAACGTCTCCGTCACCCACCCCGGGCTGACGGCGTTGATCCGCACCCCGCGCAGCGGCTCGACGGCCGCGGCCTCGACGAACGCCTCGAGCCCCGCGTTGACCAGGGCGGCGAACGTGCCCCCCGGCGTGGGCTCGGCGAAGGCGCCGCTGGTCAGCGTGATGGAGCCGCCGTCGCGCAGCCGGGGGAGCGCCTGCCGCACCAGCCGGACGTGGCCGAGCAGCTTTCCCTCGAGGCCGGCCAGGTACTCGGCGTCCTCGCCCTCGTCGAGTCGGACCAGCGCCCCGCTGGCCGCGCAGCACACCACCGCGTCGAGCTCGCCGGCCCGGTCCAGCAGCGCGGCCACCGAGTCGGGGTCGGCCATGTCGACGCGGGTGTCGGGGGGGGCGCGCTCCGGGAGGCGGGCACCACCTCGTGGCCCGCCCCCGTCAGCTCCGCCACGACCGCGCGTCCGATGGTGCCTCCGGCACCGATCACCAGAATCCTCATGCGCCCCACCCTCGCCCCGCAGCCTGGCCCCAGCCAGCCCACCGCCGTGACTATCCCCGGCAGACGTAGTCTCGGGGAACATGCGGCCCCATCCCGACCTCAGCCCCTTCCTCCGCTCGCGGCGGGCCCGGCTGCGGCCCGCCGACGCCGGGCTGCCCGACTACGGCGGCCGGCGCCGCGTGCCCGGGCTGCGCCGCGAGGAGCTGGCCCAGCTCGCCGGCATCAGCCCCGGCTACTACACCAGGCTCGAGCAGGGGCAGACGTCGCGCGTCTCGGAGGCCGTGCTCGACGCGGTGGCCAGGGCGCTGCGGCTCGACGAGGCCGAGCGGACCCATCTGCGCGCGCTGGTGCGCCCGGCGCGCACCGACAGCGCACCCGCGCGGACCGAGTCCGTGCGCCCCGGCGTGCGTACGCTGCTCGACTCGCTGGGCGCTACCCCGGCCCTGGTGCTCGGCGACCGCGTCGACATCGTGGCGTGGAACGCGGGCGCGCACGCGCTGCTCGCCGGCCACCTGCCGTTCGACGAGCCGCCCAACGCCGCCCGCCTGGTCTTCCTCGACCCGGCCGCCCGCCGCCTGTTCGGAGAGGGGTGGCCGGTCAAGTGCCGGGACACCGTCGCCGACCTGCGGCTCATCGCCGGAAGGCGCCCCGGCGACCGGGCGCTGGCCGCGTTGATCGCCGAACTCGCCGAGCGCAGCCCGGAGTTCTCCGCGCTCTGGCGGACGCATCCGGTGGCCGGCTGCCCCTCGCACGTCCGCCGCTACCGGCACCCGACCGTCGGGCCGCTCACCCTCACCCACCAGCTGCTCGACCTCGGCGACGGCAGCGGGCAGCGGCTCGCGCTCTACGCGGCCGAGCCCGGCAGCGCCTCGGCCGCCGCGCTGGCCAGGCTCGCCGCGGGCGTCACCGCGGGTCGTCCGTCCAGTGGTCGAGGACCCGGGCCAGCAGCCGGATGAGTTCGGCGCGCTCCGCCGCGGAGAGCGGCGCGAGCAGCGCGTCCTGGGCGGCGGCCAGCGCCTCGTCGGCACGCTCCAACTGCCGCGTGCCCTCGGGCGTCAGGGTGATGACGTTGCGCCGCCGGTCGGCCGGGTCGGGGCTGCGCACCACCTGCCCGGCCGCCACCAGCTCGTTGAGCGCGGCGACCACGTCGCTGCGGTCGATGCCGCAGCGCCGGCCGAGCGCCGCCTGGCTGGCCGGGCCGAACTCGGCGAGCGCCGCGAGCAGCGGATAGTGGTAGCGGCGGGCGCCGACGCCGGCGAACGCCTCGGACGACAGCCGGCCGGCCGGCGTCGCGGCGTGGGTGATGAGCCAGCTCGCCTTCTCGCGCAGCCGAACGGGCACCTGGGAGATGCCCCCGCGCTCACCTTCCGCCGTCGCCATGGCACGACCCTAACGCGCCCCGCCGGCCAGCGAACCGATCACCCGCCCCAGCTCCGCCCGTTCCCCGTCCGGCAGCCGGCCGGAAGAATGCAGCATGCGCAGCGCCGTGACCAGTCGTTCCCCGTCCCCCGGCGGGCCGAGCTCCCCGAGGTCGCCGAGGAGCGCGGGCAGCACCAGGGCCAACGCGGTCAACTCGCCGCGCTCCCGCCAGCCTTCCACCAGCGCGTCGAGCTCGGCGAACCTGCCGTCCGCCGCCTGGTCCCGCAGCCCCCGGGCGATGGCGAACCGGATCCACTCCCGGTACTGCCCCTCGGGCACCGCGTCAACGTGCCCCGCGGCCAGCGCGAAGTGCTCGCGCGCCGCCCCGTCGCGCCCCAACGTCCCATGCGCCTGCGCGATGTTCAGGTGCAGCGAGGCGTAGAACCCGACCACCCTCCCGTCCCCCACCGCGTCCGCGAGCCGCAGGCACTCCTCGTTCCAGCGCAGCGTCTCCTCCGGGGTGTCCTGGTGCCGGGCGACGTAGTGCGCCGCGACGCAGCGCTCGTAGTCGTCGCCGGCCGCCGCCCAGGCGCGTTCGAACAGCTCGCGCGCCCGCGCCGGCTCCCCCTCGGCCTCCGCCGCCATGCCGGCCACGCACAGCCGGACCACCTTGTTCTCCGGATCGACCCTGTTCTCCGGATCCATCTCAGCTCTCCCTCGCGCGCACCGGCATCAACAGGGTGGTGAAGCTGCCCTGGTCCGCCGACCTGACGACCACGGGGGCCGCTTCGGAGACCAGCTCGAGCAGCACGTCGGGCCCCACGCTCGCCTCCAGGGTGGGTAGCAGCCGCGCGGGGTCGAAGGCGACGGGCGACGGCGGCGCCCCCGAGACGACGCCGCGCAACGCCGTCGCGCCGACCGTGATCCCGCCGTCCCGCGTCCGCAGGACCGCGAGCCCCTCGGCCGGCACCGCGTCCCGCAGCGCGAGACGGTCCACGATCAACCGGCCGCGCGGGGCGTCCAACGCCGCCAGCATCTCCCGATAATCGGGGAACTCCTCGCCCACGATCGGCAGCTCCCGCTCGCGCGCTCCGGCGCGCAGTCGAGCCCCCGCGCCGTCGACCACCACCTCGACCTCCGGCTCCGGCAGCGCCCAGGCGGCCGCCTCGCGCAGCGCGCCCGCCTCCACCAGCAGCCGGCCCGCGTCGCCGTCGAGCGCGGCGGGGCGCAGCACCCGCAGCGCGAGACGGTAGCGGTCGCTGGCCACCAGACGCAGCTCCCCGCCGCCCAGCTCGACCAGCACCCCGGCGAGCGCCGGCGGCCAGGACTCGGCCACCGCCGGCGTCACCTGCCGCACCGCGCTGGCCAGTTCGGCGCCACCGAGCCGCGCCACCGACCGCCGGCCGCTGGTCGGCAGCCCGCGCAGGACCTCCTCGACGGCCGCCCTGGCGGCCGAGGCGAGCTCGCAGGTGCGGCGCAGATGGGCGTGGAGCGTCGCCCTGGCCTCCTCGGCCTCCCCGTCGAGCACCACCGCCGCGTCCACCAGCGGCAGCCCCGCGTCGCGCAGCCGTCGCACCAGCACCCCGCGCGCCTCCTGCTCGGGCGCGTAGTAGCGGTAGCCGGTGACGGGGTCCACCCGGTCGGGGCGCAGCAGCCCGCAGTCGTCGTAGAAGCGCAGCGCGCTGGGCGCGACGCCGACGCGCCTGGCGAAGGCGCCGATGCTCATCTCGGGTGGACGGTCCGTCTCGCGTTCCATGGCCGCGATTCTGGAGGTTCGTCCGACCTGAAGGTCAAGCCACGTCGACCGCGCCTGACCGGGTCAGGCCGGGTCAGGCCGGGTCAGTCCGGCCGGACGCCGACCCCCTTGAAGAAGGCGTAGTGGAACGTCCCGTCCACGCCCGCCGTCCGGTACAGGTCGGCCATCCCACGCTCCCAGTCGCTCGGCGTCATGAGGTCGGCCTCCAGCGCCTGTTCGCGGACCCCGCCGATCATCGCGGCGAAGGTGTCGAGCACGAAGTCCGCCATCAGGTCCGGCCTCGCGTCGTCCGCGTAGACCGTCCGCACCTCGACCGACACGTCCTCGAAGCCCGCCCCGCGCAGCAGCGGCCCCACCGCGCGCCCGGTGTGCGCGTCGCCGCCGGCCATCCGCTGGAGCCTGACCTGGCACTCGATCACGGCCCTGGCGTACGGGCTGTCCGGGTGGAAGAACGCCGTGCCGTGGTCCCCCTCGATCACCGTCAGGCTGCCGCCCGGGCGCAGCACCCGGCGCAGCTCGGCGAGCGCCCGCTGCCTGTTGGACAGGTGCTCAAGCAGGAAACAGACGAAGACGTGGTCGAACTCCTCATCGGCGAAAGGGAGCTCGTAGACGTCGGCGTGGCACCAGCGGATCTCGGCCTCCGGCGAGGCGGCCGTGACCCGCGCCCGCGCGGTGGCCAACGACTCGGCCGAGCGGTCGAGCGCCACCCACCGCACGCCAGGGCTGTTGGCCACCAGGTGCACCGTCTGCGCCCCCACGCCGCAGCCGGCCTCAAGCACCCGACTGCCGGGGGGATAGGTCGTGCCGGCGTGCAGCAGCCGGGCCAGCGTGTCCGCCTGGTCACCGAGCCGGCGCGCCTCGCGCTCCGAGTAGCCGTGTACATAACCGATCAACGAGTCCATGCGGCAAGACTGCTGCCACTATGGTCCGGTGCACAGGTCCAATGTCGATCGCTCCGACCGGTCCAAAGCGGGTGGCCCCTCGGCCGGTGGCACCTCCGACTTCCTCCAGCTCGACATCGCCCAGGCCCCGCGCGGCGGCCGCGCCGACTGGCTGGCCCGCCAGCTCAGGCGCGCCGTCGCCGACGGTCGGCTCCCGGTCGGCAGCCGGCTCCCGCCCACCCGGGTGCTCGCCGCCGAACTCGGCGTCTCACGCGGCGTCGTCACCGAGGCATACCGGCGCCTGACCGAGGACGGCCACGCCGAGGGCCACCGCCGCAACGGCACGGCCGTCGTCGCCGCGCCTCTGACCGAGCCCGCCAGGCCGGCCCCCACGTCCCCGACCACATCCGCCACACCGGTCACCCCCGACCTCTTCACCCGACCGCCCGACCAGGGCGTCTTCGACGCGCTGCGCGCCGCACCCGCCCGGATCGACCTCACCCCCGGCAC
>NZ_SMKC01000151.1 GCF_004348315.1 Streptomyces sp. 8K308
ACCCCGGAAAGGCCCCGGCGTGATCACGTTCCACGAGGTGACCTTCACCTACCCGGACGGCGAGCGGCCGACCCTGCGCGACGTCGACCTGGACATCGGCGAGGGCGAGCTCTGCCTCGTCACCGGCCGCACCGGCACCGGCAAGTCGACCCTGCTCGGCGCCGTCAACGGCCTGGTCCCCAGGTTCACCGGCGGCACCCTGCGCGGCACGGTCACCGTCGCCGGGCAGCGCACCGACGCCGCCGCGCCCCAGGAGTTCGCCCACCTCGTCGGGGTCGTCGGCCAGGACCCGCTCGCCGGCTTCGTCACCGACACCGTCGAGGAGGAACTCGCCTACGGCATGGAGCAGTTGGCCGTCGACCCGGGCACCATGCGGAAGCGGGTCGAGGAGACCCTCGACCTGCTGGGCATCGCC
Organism: Streptomyces sp. 8K308; assembly: GCF_004348315.1. Lineage (GTDB taxonomy): Bacteria > Actinomycetota > Actinomycetes > Streptomycetales > Streptomycetaceae > Streptomyces. The sequence goes on from NZ_SMKC01000151.1 coordinate 416, forward strand.
GAGCTGCGGCACCGGCCGCTGCGCACCCTCTCGGGCGGCCAGCAGCAGCGGGTGGCCATCGGCTCGGTGCTCACCACCCACCCCGCCGTGCTCGTTCTCGACGAACCCACCTCGGCGCTCGACCCGACCGCCGCCGAGGAGGTGCTGGCCGCCGTGCTGCGCCTCGTCCATGACCTCGGCACCACCGTGCTGATCGCCGAACACCGCATGGAGCGCGTGCTGCAGTACGCCGACCGGCTGCTGCACCTGACCGGCGACGGCACCGTGCGCGACGGCGACCCGGCCGAGCTGATGGCCGACTCCGACGTCGCGCCGCCCGTCGTCCAACTGGGCCGGGTCGCCGGCTGGCGGCCGCTGCCGCTCTCGGTGCGCGACGCCCGCCGGCACGCGCCCGCCCTCCGCCGCCGCCTCGAAGGACACCTGCCCCCAGCCCCTGAGCCGGCACGCGCCGGGCGTGAGCCGGCGCTCGACGCCCGCCGGATCACCGTCACCTACGGCTCGGCGGTCGCCGTCCGCGAGGTCGACCTGACGCTGTGGCCCGGCGAGGTCGCCGCGCTGATGGGGCGCAACGGCTCCGGCAAGTCGTCGCTGCTGTGGGCGATCCAGGGCTCGGGGCCGCGCCGCTCCGGCAGCGTGACCGTCGCCGGCAGCGACCCGGGCAAGGCCGGCGCCCGGCGCGCCAGGGAGCTCGTCGGTCTCGTGCCGCAGAGCGCCGCCGACCTGCTCTACCTGCAGACCGTGGCCGCCGAGTGCGCCCAGGCCGACCGTGAGTCGGCCGCCACCCCGGGCACCTGCCGCGCGCTGCTCGACCGCCTCGCGCCCGGCATACCCGACGACCGCCACCCCCGCGACCTCTCCGAGGGCCAGCGACTCGCCCTCGTCCTCGCCGTCCAACTCACCGCCGCGCCGAGCGTGATGCTCCTCGACGAGCCCACCAGGGGCCTGGACTACCACGCCAAGCGCCACTTCGGCCGGGTGGTGCGCCAACTCGCCGACGAGGGCCACGCGGTGCTGATCGCCACCCACGACGTGGAGTTCGTGGCGGCCACGGCGGACCGGGTCACCGTCCTCGGCGAGGGCGAACTGGTCGCCGACGGCCCCACCGCCGACGTCGTCTGCGCCTCGCCCGCCTTCGCGCCCCAGGTCGCCAAGATCCTGCGCCCGCTGCCCTGGCTCACCCCCGAGCAGGTCGCCCACGCCCTCACCCTCCAGGAGGCAGCCGGATGACGAGCCAGAACCCGTCGATCACGCGCCGCGCCACCGCGCTGCGCGTCGGCCCGCGAGCCGCCGCCGTGCTGGCGCTGGCCAGCCTGATCGGGCTCGCCATGTTCTGTTGGCCGCTGCTCTCCCCGCCCGAACCGCAGGCCATGGCCCACGCCGGTCACGCGCCGCTGCTGTTCGTGCTGCTGCTGCCGGTCGTGCTCGCCGTGGTGCTCGCCGAGATGTCCGAGGGCGGAATCGACCCCAAGTCCCTCGCCTTGCTCGGCGTGTTGGCCGCCGTCAACGCGGCGCTTCGCCCGCTGGGCGCCGGCACCGCGGGCATCGAGACCGTGTTCTTCGTGCTCGTCCTCGCCGGCCGGGTCTTCGGGCCCGGATTCGGCTTCGCCCTGGGCGCCGTCTCGCTCTTCGCCTCCGCGTTGCTGACGGCGGGCGTCGGCCCCTGGCTGCCGTTCCAGATGATGGCCGCCGGCTGGGTGGGGCTCGGCGCCGGGCTGCTGCCGCGCCGCCCCACCGGCCGGGCCGAGATCGCGCTGCTCGCCGGCTACGGGGTGCTGGCCGCCTACGCGTTCGGGGTGATGATGAACCTCTGGTTCTGGCCCTACGCCACCGGCCCCGACACCCAGCTGTCCATCGACCCCGAGGCGGGCGTGCCGGAGAACCTGCACACCTTCGTCCTCTACACCCTGGCGACCTCCACCTTCGGCTGGGACACCGGCCGTGCCCTGACCAACGCCCTCGCCGTCGTGCTCCTCGGCCCCGCCGTGCTCACCACCCTGCGGCGCGCGGCCCGGCGCGCCGCGTTCGACGTCCCCGTCACCTTCGCCTCCGCAACCACCCCCGCAGCGCACGACGCACACCACGAAGGAGCACTCAGCCGATGAGCCCGACGAGCAGGAGGCCGGCGGCCCGAGTCGCGCTGGCCGGAGCCCTCATGGCGGTCGCCTTGACGCTGCCCGCGGCCAACGCGGCCGCCGACGCGCCACCCGAGCTGCGCGACCCGACGGCCGCCGCGGCGACCTGGGCCGTCGGCCAGCTGACCGACGCCACCCACGCCAACGGCGACCACGGCCTGACCGCCGACATCGTCCTCGGCCTCGCCGCCTCCGGCACCGCGGGGGACGCCGCCGACCGGGCCACCGACTGGCTGGCGGAGAACGCAGCCGACTACATCACCCGGGGCGGCAACGAGGGCACCGTCTTCGCCGGTGGCGCCGCCAAGCTCGCCCTGGTCGCCGCCGTCGAACACCGGGACCCGAGCGACTTCGGCGGCCAGGACCTGACCGCGACCCTGCTCGGTCGCCTCCAGGACACCGGCCGCTTCACCGACGCCGGCACGACCGGCGACATGTCCAACCAGTTCACCCAGTCCCTGGCCGTGCTCGCCCTGGACCGCACCGGCGAGGTGCCCGGGTCCGCCGTGGACTTCCTCGCCTCCACCCGCTGCGCCGACGGCGGCTACCCGCTCTCCCTGCGCCGCAACCCGGACCGCTGCGTCTCCGACACCGACAGCACCGGCATGGCCGTGCAGGCGCTGCTCGCCGTGGGCCGCACCGCGGACGCGGAGCCCGCGCTCGACTGGCTCGAGTCCCAGCAGCAGGACGACGGCGGCTTCGGCTACGACGCCGCGAGCGACCCCAACTCCAACTCCACGGCCCTCGCCGTCCAGGCCCTGGCGGCCGGCGACCGGGACGAGGCCGCCGAGCGCGGCGTGACCTGGCTGCGTTCCGTGCAGGTCGGCTGCGCCGGCGCGGCGGCCGACCGGGGAGCCGTCGGCTATCTGGAGCCGATCGCCAACGGCCTCGCCCTGCGCGCCACGGCCCAGGCGATACCGGCACTGGCCGGCCAGCCGCTCGGCGAGATCGACGGCGCCTCCTCCGCGCCCGACACCGAGCCCATCGACTGCACCCCGGACGACGGCTCGGCCGGCGCCACCACCGACCAGCCGGCCGCGGGCGGCGCGGCGAACGGCGCGGACCCCGGCGGGGCGAACGGCGCGGACGGCGCCGCGAGCGGCGACGGCGGCGCGGCGGACGGCGCGGACCCCGGCGGCTCCGACGCCGGCTCCACCTCGGGCGCCACGAGCGACGGCGCGACCAGCGACGGGGCCACCGCCGACGGCGGGGCCGCGGACGGCACCACGGGCGGCCCGACCACCACCAGCACCACCACCTCCGGCGCCACCACGAGCACCACCACGACCGGCCCAAGCCCTGACGGGCACCTGGCCGCCACCGGCTCGTCCTCCGCGCGGCCCCTGATGGCGGCCGCCGCGCTGTTCCTGCTCGCCGGCTGCGCCGCCTATCTGATCGCGCGCCGCCGCCGCAACGGCTGAGCCGCCGGCGGCACCCAGGCCAGCACGACCACAGGACACGACCACGAAGGAGTAACGGACCATGCCCACCACGCAGCTGAGACGCGTCCTCGTCGTCGCCGCCACCGCCGGCCTCGCCGCGCTCGCCGCCGCCCCGTCCGCCACGGCGGACACCGCCACCGCCGCCGCGGCCGACCCGGTCACCGTCTCCCTCACGCTCACCGGGCCGGCCGGCACCATCTTCGACGGCGAGGTCACCACCACCGGACACACCGTCACCCCGCTCACCGGCGGGGCACGGCTCTGCGACGGCACCAACCTCGGCGCCAACCCGGCCCCCGGCGCCACCCCGACGGCCGCCCTGGACGACGCCGCCAACGCCAACGGCTTCGACTGGGACGGCGTCTGGTACGCCTCCTTCGAGGACTACCTGGTGACCTCGATCGACGGCTTCAGCCAGGACGCCGACCACTTCTACGAGATCTCCGTCAACGGCGTCGCCACCCTCGTCGGCGGCTGCCAGCACCTGCTCGACGAGGGCGACGAGGTCGCCTTCACCTGGACCGAGATCGGGTAGCCACCCGGCCGGGCCCCGCACCCGGTGCCGCCGGCCGAGCCCGGCGGCACCGGGGGAGCGGCGACCGTGATACGCATGTCGGATGACCTCTGCTGACTCCCCCAACCCCCCTGCGGACGCCGAGCGTTACGCCGCCGCCCTGACGGCGCTCGGCTTCCCCGTACAGGCCGGCCTCGCCGCGCCCGTCGACCTGGCCCGCCTGCTGCTCGAGGCGGCCGAGGTGCGGGTGCGGAACGAGGAGACCGTCGACGGCCGGATCGCGCTGCCCCAACTCCCCGACCTCTCGGGACCCGACGGTGGTCAGATCGTCCTCGAACGGCTGATCATGGCCCACTACCGCGCCATCCGGCTCGCCCACGGCGTCACCCCGCTCGGCGCGGCCATGCGCGAGGCGATCGGCGAGGGCGGCGTGGGCGAGATCTGGCGGCTCGCGGCCGAGACCGCGCAGGCGCTGGAGTCCACCCTCGCCTTCCTGATCTCCGTCAGCGTCCCCGAGGCCGACACCCGGGCCGCGAGCGACCAACTGCGGCTGGCCACCGAGCGGTTGGCCGAGGCGGGGCAGACGGCCGCCCGCATCCGCGCCACCGCCCCGGACCGGGACTGACGGGACGGCACAGGCGAGGGCGTCAGAACTCGGCGGCGGCGGTGGCCGTCCCGGTAGCCGGCTGCCGCCGCCCGCAGGCCAGCAACACCAGCAGCACCCCGGCCGCGAAACCCAGCAGCGCCGGCCAGGGCAGCCGGCCCGACGGCGCGAATCCCGCCACCGCGATCCTGGCCAGCGCGAGGCAGGACGTGCCGACCCCCGCCGCCAGCACCAGCCAGGGGCCCGTCCGCCATCGGGCGCGCGCCGCCCTGGCCGGTGGTCGCGGCAGTGTCCCCACGGCCATCACCAGCGGCACAAGCAGCACCCAGAGCACCCCCACCCAGGCGACGCGCAGCAGCCACCAGTAGCCCGTGCCCGTCGGGACCTCGGGGAACAGGCCGAGCGGGTAGAGCGTGGCCCCCGCGATCATCGCCGGCGCCATGTGCCACAGGTAGAGCCCCATCGCGGCCCGGTTGCCGGCCGACACCCGCCGCCACCGGCGGGGTTTTCGCAGCCAGCGGTTGACCGGGCCCTCGGCGGCGACCAGCAGCCCGATGACCGTGACGGCGTGTGCGTAGAGCGCCAGGGTCGGCGGCGAGGCGTTGGCGATCCTGGCCCCCGGCACCCCGATCAGGCTCACCGGGAATGGGCCGACGGTGATGAGCAGGACCCAGGCCACCGCGCCGCCCGCCGCCATCAGCCAGGCCCGCGCCCCGTGAAGCGCCCCCTCGCGCCAGGCGAAGCCCAGCAGGTACATGCCGCCCCACACCAGCAGGTAGTTGAGCCAGCCCACCAGCGGCAGCCGGGGGCCGAGCACCAGCACGTTCACCAACGCCGCCAGCACGACGGTGGCTGTCACCAGCCACAGCCCGACGCGCCGGTAGAACGCGTACAGCGCGGGCGTCAGGGCGAGCAGCGCCAGGTAGAGCGGCAGGAACCACAGGTGCAGGGCCGTCGCCCAGCCCAACTCGGCGAGTACTCCGACGTCCACGTCCACGAGCAGGCAGACGGCCACGGTGACCGTGCCCGTCGCCACGTAGACCGAGGTCGGCACCAGCAGCCCGCGGGCACGCTCCGCCAGCCAGCCGCCCCAGGCGTCCGGCCGCCGGTGCGCGGCCCAGGAGACCGCGTTGGCGTAGCCGCCCGCCAGGAAGATCAGTGGCATGACCTGGAAGACGAGCGTCAACCAGTGTGCCCAGTGCACCAGGGCGAGGGCGTCGACGCCGTGCAGCCGACCGCCCCGGTAGCTGATGTCGGTCACCAGCCAGTGCCCCACGCACACGAAGCAGACCGCCGTGAAACGCAGCAGATCCACATAGCGGTTCCGAGGCTCCTGGGTGGTTTGCGTCATTTGAGAAGGATTACCAGCAAGCGCTTCGCGCCCCAAGCCGCAACGGCGGGACGCGGCGCGCTCGAACGGCCCAACGACCGATGAGATCCGGCGCCCGGGCGAGTCCACCCACCGACGACCACCGCGACCCTGCATATCGCCGGCGGCCGGGACATCCAGGGACGTCCACCGGGGGCAGGGCGGCCCGCCCATCGCCTGGTTCCGCGACCCCGCCGGCAACTTCCTCTCCGTGCTCGAGCAGCCGTCCAGCAGCTGAGCCGCGCCGCCCTATCCGGGCGATCTTCTTCGGGGCCGCGACTCCCCCAGGCCTGGTGGCCTGGGAGGTGCGCCCGAACACGGCATCTCGCCGCGTTGCGGAATCGCGCGAATACGGTCGAGTATGAGCTGCGTTGCTGCCGATGTGCGGCTCCGCCGGGTGGGGCGTCTTGAGCGAGGCGAATGGGGGCACTCCCCCGAGCACTCCGTGCAGGGGGCACCCCCACCCGGACGAAGTCTGGGGGAGCACGGCGTCTGACGCCGCGGGCTGATCAAACAAGATCGACAGGAAGGACCTAGCCGGGCGCGTCCAGGAGTGGAATCAACTCCTGTTCCTCGTAGGCGAGGTGGGACTCCAACTCGGTCGTCAGCCGGTCGACCGTGGCCAGCGCGAACCCGGGCGCCGAGTGTTCCGCCGTGACGATCGCCCGCAACTCCTCGACCAGCGAGGCGATCCGCTCGTGCTCCCGGCGCAGCCGTGCCAGCGTCGGCGCCAGGTTCGGGCGGACCCGTTCGAAGTGCGGGAACATGGCGCCGTCCTCGATCGAGTGGTGGTAGCCCAGGCCCTGGCAGAGCGTCAGGCAGTTCACCCGCAGCTGGGCGCCGAGGCCGATCCTGCTTCCGGACTCGGCCACCTCCCGGCGGATCAGGGCCAGTTCCCGACGGAACGCGTCGTGGACCAGCTTCAGTCCGGCGGCCGGCGAGGAGGCGTTGGGCGTCGGGCCGCCCACCGGCGCCAGCGCGACCACGGGGATCGTGCGGGCGGTCTTGTCCTGGTACGCGGCCCATCCCGGGTCGGCCTCCACCGCCCGGGCGAAGAGGCGGTCGCGCTCGTCGCCGGTGAGCACGGTGGCCTCGGCCTCGTAGCTGAACACCCCGTCCTCGACGGTGACCCTGGGGTGCGCCACCAGGTTGTGGTACCAGTCCGGGTGGCGCGGCGCGCCGCCGGCGGAGGCGATCACCAGGATCCGCTCGCCGTCGTCCGGCAGGAAGCCGACCGGGGTGGTGTGCCGGGCGCCCGACCGGGCCCCGGTGGTGGTCAGCAGGATCAGCCGGGCACCCTCGAAGGGGCCGGAGACGCGACCGCCGTTGGCGCGGAACTCATCGATGATCCGCTGGTTGAAGTCTGTGGGCATGCTCGCTTTCGTTCTCCGTGAGATGTGGGTGTCGACGCGATGCGACAGGAAGCGGGTCTCGCGCGTGCGCGCGGTCCCTACACGACACTCGACGGAGAACGGTGGGCCCCTGGCCCGGTCGGCGATCACGCCATGACCGGGAACCTCACTCGCTCATGGCACTTGGCCGACCCGGCAGTCACCGTGGCACCCTAACCTCGGCCGGCCCGATCGGACAATCTCATTGTCGGTACTTCGGTGCCCGCAGCTCGATGGCCGGGCAACGGTCCATCACCATCTCAAGACCGGCCGCCCGGACGCGGTCGTATGCCGCCTCGTCGACGACGCCCAGCTGGAACCAGACGGCCCCCGCCCCGATCCGCACCGCCTCGTCGGCCACCGGGCCGGCCAGCTGGCTGTTGACGAACACGTCCACCACGTCCACCGGGAACGGAATGTCGGTGAGCGTGGCGTACCCGCGCTCGCCGTGCACGGTCTCGGCCTTCGGGTGCACGGGCACGATCCGCTTCCCGAACCGCCGCAACACCTGCGCGACGCCGAACGCCGGCCGCCGCTCGTTGGTGGAGAGCCCCACGATCGCCCAGGTGTCCCCGAGCCCGGTGAGGATCCGGTCCACCGTCGCCTCGTCGCCGTACATCCAGCCTCCCTGGTCCGCGTCCACTGGGCGCAACGCCATCCTCCCGTACGCCATTCCCACCCGCCGCATACGCTGGCCCGATGCGGGACGGGTATCTGACGGTGGCCGGCGAGGGCGAGCACGAGACCGAGGTGAACCGGTCACGGTTCCTGTGCGCGCTGGCCCCGGTCGCCGACGAGGCGGCGGCGCAGGCGTTCGTCGCCCGGGCCAGGCAGCGGCACCCGACCGCCAGCCACCACTGCTACGCCTATGTCATCGGCGCCGACGCCGCTGTCCAGAAGAGCGGCGACGACGGCGAGCCGGGCGGCACCGCCGGGCTGCCGATGTTGCAGATGCTGCTGCGCCGCGAGGTGCGGTTCACGGTCGCCGTGGTGACCCGCTGGTTCGGCGGGATCAAGCTGGGCGCCGGCGGGCTGATCCGCGCCTACGGCGGCGCGGTCGGCGCCGCGCTCGACATGGTCGGCACCGTGTCGCGCCGTCGGCTGCGGCTGGCGGACGTCACCGTGGGGCACGAGCGGGCCGGTCGCCTGGAGAACGAGCTGCGGGCCGCCGGCCACCCCGTGCGGGAGGTGCGCTACGGCGCGGAGGTGGTCATCAGGATCGGCCTGCCTGAGGCCGACGTCGAGATTTTCCGCGCCTGGTTGGCGGGCGCCACCACCGGCGCGGCCCGGCTCGACCTCGGCGGCGAGGTGTACGAGGCGGGCTGAGCTGGTGAGGGGAGCATGGCGTTGCCTCACGAACTTCACTCGGGCATCACGAATTCCATGCTGCCGACGTGAGCTTCACGTGATCCCGCCGTGCGCCTCCTCGACCTGACGCCCCATCAGTAGCGTGGTGCCCGGTCCTCCGCGGTCTGCGGAGGAAGCGCTCGCACGACTCTTTCCATGGAGGTGCAATGAGACGCGCCAGAATCCTCGCCGTGACCGCCACCGCGGTGCTGCTGGCCGGCACGGCCACCGCCGCCGCCCAGGGCGGTGGCTCAGCTCAGGGCGGTGACGTCAAGGACGTGCCAGCCGCCGAGGGCGTGACGCCGTTGGCGGCGCACAACCAGTACACCGGCACCCCGACCAGCCTCGCCCCCGGCGCCTCGGGCTCGGCCTGGGCGTTCTGTCCTTCCGGCGAGGTACCCACCGGCGGCGGTGCGGGCACGAGCGCCTTCGACATCTACCTGCTCGACACCCGCCCGTCGGGCAACTCCTGGCTGGTGTTCGGCAAGAACACCGGCTCCACCACCCAGAGCATCACCGCGTACGTCATCTGCACGGTGCCCTGACCCCGTCCCGGTCGCGGCGTTCCGAACGGCACGGCCGGCGCGGGGAACGGCGCCGGCCGTGCGCTCCGCAGGGCGCCGGATCAGCCGCGGGGGTCCTTCGGCGGATCGATGCCGAGGGCGGCCAGCCGTTCGGCGAACGGCACGACGTTCTCCGGTCCGTCCGCCCGCCGGGTGCCGGCGGGCGGACGCGGCGGGGCCGGCCGGGTGTCGGGGGCGAGCAGCGCGACCAGCTCGGCGGCCGCCCGGTCCACGCGCTCGGCGAGGCCGGCCGCGTAGTCGTCGCCCACCGCGCCCCAGTCCTGGGAGGCCGCGTAGACCCCGGTGGGGACCATGACGGCCCGTAGATGGGCGAAGAGCGGCCGCAGGGCGTGCTCGATCACCAGCGAGTGCCGCGGCGTCCCGCCCGTGGCGCCGAGCAGCACCGGCTTGCCGGCCAGCGACTCCGGCTCGAGGACGTCGAAGAACGACTTGAACAGGCCGCTGTAGGAGGCGGAGAAGACGGGTGTGACGGCGATCAGCCCGTCGGCGGCGGTGACCGACTCGATCGCGGTGGCCAGCCGGGGGCTGGGGAAGCCCCCGGTGAGGTGGCTGGCGATGTCGGCGGCCAGCTCGCGCAGTTCGACGACCGTGACCTCCGCCCCCTCGGCACGCGCGGCGGTGGCCGCCGCCAGGCGGTCGGCCAGCAGCCGAGTGGACGACGGGACGCTGAGACCCGACGCGACGACCGTGATCCTCATGCGGCGCTCGCCCCCTCGCGCCGCTCCGCGGCGGCCCGCACCAGCGACTCGTGGGTCGGCGCGTCCGGCACCTCGGCCGGGCGGCCCTTGGCGAACTCCTCGCGCAGCACAGGGACGACCTCCTCGCCCAGCATGTCGATCTGCTCGAGCACGGTCTTCAGCGGCAGGCCGGCGTGGTCGACCAGGAACAGCTGGCGGTGGTAGTCGCCGGCGTACTCGCGGAAGGTGAGGGTCTTCTCGATGACCTGCTCGGGTGTCCCCACGGTGAGCGGCGTCTGGGCGGTGAACTCCTCGAGCGAGGGCCCGTGCCCGTACACCGGCGCGTTGTCGAAGTAGGGGCGGAACTCGCGGACCGCGTCCTGGGAGTCGCGGCGCATGAAGACGTGGCCGCCGAGGCCGACGATGGCCTGCTCGGCGGTGCCGTGGCCGTAGTGCGCGTAGCGCTCGCGGTAGAGGTCGATCATCCGCTGGGTGTGTTCCTTGGGCCAGAAGATGTGGTTGGCGAAGAAGCCGTTCCCGTAGTACGCGGCCTGTTCGGCGATCTCGGGGCTGCGGATGGAGCCGTGCCAGACGAACGGCGGTACGCCGTCCATCGGGCGGGGGGTGGAGGTGAAGCCCTGGAGCGGGGTGCGGAAGCGGCCCTGCCAGTCGATGACGTCCTCGCGCCACAGTCGGTGGAGGAGGGCGTAGTTCTCGATGGCGAGGTTGATGCCCTCGCGGATGTCCTGGCCGAACCAGGGGTAGACCGGTCCTGTGTTGCCGCGGCCCAGTATGAGGTCGACGCGGCCGTCGGCCAGGTGCTGGAGCATGGCGTAGTCCTCGGCGATCTTCACCGGGTCGTTGGTGGTGATCAGCGTCGTCGCGGTGGAGAGGACCAGCCGCTCGGTGCGGGCGGCGATCCAGCCCAGCATGGTGGTGGGGGAGGACGGCACGAACGGCGGGTTGTGGTGCTCGCCGGTCGCGAACACGTCGAGGCCGACCTCCTCGGCGCGCTGGGCCATGGCGACCATCGCCTTGACACGCTCCCGCTCGGTCGGGGCGCGACCCGTCGTGGGATCGGGCGTGACGTCGCCCACCGTGAAGATCCCGAACTGCGTCCCGGCCATCGACACCACTCTCCGTGTAGTTGAATATTGAACCATTTGTGACAACAGGGTGCGGCCTCCCACTATTCCCCGCCGGGCCCCGCCTCGCAGCGGGCAACCTTCGGCAGTGCGGCGGCGACCAGCACATGTCAGGTCCTCGCCAGAACGGATCCCCTCCATGAACCCCACACCGCATCGCCGCGGGCGCCGGGCGGCCGTCCTCACCACCCTGGCCGTCGCCGCCGGCGCCCTGCTGGTGACCGGCCAGACCGCCCAGGCCACCGCCACGCCGACCGCCTCCGACGTCACCGCGGCCGTCGACCTGGTGGTCGCCAAGGACGGCAGCGGCACCCACACCACCGTCCAGGCCGCCGTCAACGCCGTCCCCGCCGGCAACACCAGCCCCGTCACCATCACCGTGCGGCCCGGCACCTACCGCGAGACCGTCCAGATCCCCAGCAGCAAGCCGCACATCCGGCTGGTCGGCAGCGGCAGCTCACCCTCCCAGGTGACCATCGTCTACAACAACTCGGCCGGCACCACCAGGCCCGACGGCTCCACCTACGGCACCAGCGGCAGCGCCACCTTCATGGCCGACGCCAACGACTTCCAGGCCCGCAACATCACCTTCGCCAACGACTTCGACGAGGTCGCGCACGCCAACCAGTCGGGCCACCAGGCCGTCGCGCTCCGCACCCGCGCCGACCGGATCCGCCTGGAGAACGTGGTCGTCACCGGCGACCAGGACACCCTGCTGCTCGACACCGCAGGACGCGACACCCGCGGCCGCGTCTACATCACCGGGTCCACCATCCGCGGCAACGTCGACTTCATCTTCGGCCGCGCCACCGCCGTCATCACCAACTCGAGGATCGAGGTCACCCGCCGTCCCGACGGCAGCTCCGGCGGCTACGTGATGGCCCCCTCCACGGCGCCCCAGTTCAACGGCTTCCTCATCACCAACTCCACCATCACCGGCAGCGTCTCGGACCGTACCTACTACCTCGGTCGCCCGTGGCACGCCGGCGGCGACGCCTCCCTCGACCCGCAGGGCATCGTCCGCAACACCCAGCTCAGCGCCGCGGTCCGCACCACTCCGTGGACCGACATGAGCGGCTTTTCCTGGCGCGACGACCGCTTCGCGGAACACCGCAACACCGGCCCCGGATCCGGCTCGGCCAGCGCCGACCGCCCCCAGCTGACGGACGCTCAGGCCACCGCGTACACCCAGGCCGTCTGGCTCGGCGACTGGACCCCGTGACCGCGTAGCGCTCCGTCGCACCCCGCCCCGGACCCGTTGTCGGACCCCGATGGCAGACTGACCTGGTGATCAACGGGCGGCGGGCCCGGGGCCGAGGCAGAGGAGCGGAGCGCGGATGGCGGGGACCGGGGGAGGGGCCGCGGCGAGCCGACGGAGGCCGCCGCGGTGAGGCTGCTGCACACCTCCGACTGGCACCTGGGCCGTGGCCTGCACCGGGCCAGCCTCGCCGACGCCCAGCGCGCCTTCGTCGACCACCTGGTGGCCACCGTCCGCGCGCGCCGGGTCGACGCCGTGCTGGTCGCCGGGGACGTCTACGACCGGGCCGTCCCCCCGCTGCCCGCCGTCCGGCTCTTCGACGACGCCCTGCACCGGCTCGCCGCCCTCGGCGTGCCCACGGTGATGATCTCCGGCAACCACGACTCGGCCCACCGGCTCGGAGTGGCCGCCGGGCTGATCGGTCGCGCCGGCATCCACCTGCGCACCGACCCGGCCGGCTGCGGCACGCCGGTGATACTGGCCGACGAGCACGGCGACGTCGCCTGCTACGGCCTGCCCTACCTCGAACCGGCCCTGGTCCGCGAGGAGTTCGGCGCCCCGGTCGGCGGTCATGCCGCCGTGCTCGGCGCCGCCATGGATCGCGTCAGGGCCGACCTCGCGAGCCGTCCCCCCGGCACCAGGTCCGTCGTCCTCGCCCACGCCTTCGTCACCGGCGGCACCGGCTGCGACAGCGAGCGCGACATCAGCGTCGGCGGCACCGCCGCCGTGCCCGCCGCGCTCTTCTCCGGCGTCGACTACGTCGCCCTTGGCCACCTGCACGGCTGCCAGACCATCACCGACCGGCTGCGCTACTCGGGTTCGCCCCTCGCCTACTCGTTCTCCGAGGCGCGGCACCGCAAGTCCATGTGGCTGATCGACCTCGGCCCGCGCGGCGAGATCACCGCCGAGCGCGTCGACTGCCCCGTGCCGCGCCCGCTCGCCCGCCTCCGCGGCCGCCTCGACGAGCTCCTCGCCGACCCCGCCCTCGCCCCCCACGAGACCGCCTGGGTCGAGGCCACCCTCACCGACCCGGTCCGTCCCGACGAGCCCATGGCCCGCCTCGCCGAGCGCTTCCCACACGTCCTCAGCCTCGTCTTCGAGCCCGAGCGCGCGCCGGGCGCGCCCGGCACCTCCTACGCCGGGCGGCTACGCGGCCGCAGCGACCAGCAGATCGCCGAGGACTTCGTCACCCACGTCCGCGGCGGCGCCCCGCCCGACCCCCACGAGCGGGCCGCCCTCGCCGACGCCCTCGAGGCCGCCAGGGCGGGGGAGGGCTGACCATGCGCCTGCACCGGCTCACGCTCACCGCGTTCGGCCCCTTCGGCACCACTCAGCACGTCGACTTCGACCGGCTCTCCGCCGCCGGCCTCTTCCTCTTCCACGGCGCCACCGGCGCCGGCAAGAGCTCCATCCTGGACGCCGTGTGCTTCGCCCTCTACGGCTCGGTTCCCGGCGCCCGGCAGCAGGCCGCGCTCGCGCTGCGCAGCGACCACGCCGCCGCCGGCACCGCCACCGAGGTGGTGCTCGACCTCACCCTCGGCGGCCGCCGCCTCGAGATCACCAGGGCCCCCGAGCAGGACCGCCCCAAGCGGCGCGGCACCGGCACCACCCGGGAGCGGGCCCGCGCCCTGCTGCGCGAGCACGACCCGGCCACCGGAGCCTGGCGCGCCCTCAGCCGCTCCCACCAGGAGATCGGCGAGGAGCTCGCCGGGCTCCTCGGCGGGATGAGCCGCGATCAGTTCTGCCAGGTCGTGCTGCTACCCCAGGGCGAGTTCGCCCGCTTCCTGCGCGCCGGGGCCGAGGACCGCGCCAAGCTGCTCGGCCGCCTCTTCGACACCCGCAGGTTCGCCGCCGCCGAGGCCCACCTCGCCGAGCAGCGCACGGCCGCCGCCCAACGCGTCCGGGCCGCGGACGAGCGGCTGCTCGCCCTCACCAACCGCGTCCTCCAGGCCGCCGGGCCCGACGCAGCCGAGCTCGGACCTCCGCCAGAACCGCAGGACGCGCCCGCCGGCACCGACCCGGCGCGGCCGCTCCTCGGCTGGGCCGCCCAGGTCCGCTGCACCAGCAGGGAGCGGCACGCGATCGCCGCCATCGCCCTGGAGCACGCCGAGGCCGCCCACGCCGAGGCGGAACGCCGGCACGCCGAGGCCGCCGAGCGCGCCCGGCTCCAGCGGGAGCACGCTGCGGTCCGGGAGCGCGCCGCGGCCCTGGCCGCGGCGGAGCCGGCACACACCGCCGACGTCGCCCGGCTCGACCGGGCCCAGGCCGCCGACGCCGTCGCGCCCGCCCTCGCGCTGCGCGCGACCGCCGACGCCGAGCACCGGGCCGCCGTCCTGGCCGAGCGCGAGGCCAGGGCCGCGCTGCCACCCGAGCTCGCGGACAGCCCGGCGGCCGTGCTCGCCGACCGCGAGCGCGCCGCCCGGGAGGCCCTCGGCGCCCTGGCCGCCGCCCGCACCGCCGAGGCCCGCGCCGGCGCGATCGACGCCGAGTTCGCCGCGCTGGCCGCAGAGGCCGCCGCAAACGAGGAGTCGCTGGCCGACGCGGAGCGCCGGCTCGCCCGCTGGCCGGCCGAGGCCGAGCGGGTTCGCCGTGAGCTGGAGCTGGCCCTTGCCGCCGCCGCCACCGCCGAGGCCACCGCCCACCGGCTCGCCCTGGCCGGCGCCCGGCTCGCCGCCGCCCACCGCCGCGACCGGCTGGCCGCCGATCTCGCCGCCGCCGGCGCGGCGCTGCTTGCCGCCAGGGAGGCGGCCGCCGACGCCTACGCGCACTGGCTCGACCTCAAGGAGCGCCGGCTGCGCGACATCGCCGCCGAGCTCGCCGCCGCCCTGCGGCCCGGCCAGCCCTGTCCCGTCTGCGGTGCCGAGGACCACCCCCGCCC
>NZ_SMKC01000152.1 GCF_004348315.1 Streptomyces sp. 8K308
GGGCCGGGGTGAGCAGGGCGAACTGCGGCAGGCGGCGCCCAGGGCGGGCGGTGGGAACGGAGTCCGTGCCCATGTCGGACGGTTCGGCCGGCGCGTCGTCTCCGGTGCGGACGGCGGCCGAGCGGTAGCTCATGCCGAGCACCAGGCCGAGCTGGGCGAAGTACCGTTCGGGCAGACGCCGCGTCGCCGGATGCGCGCTGAGCGCGGCGCCGCTTCTGCGCCTGGAGCATCAGCTGAGTGTGCTCCACCGCATGGGCGAGCGTGCGCCGGGCGACCGAGAGGCGCTCCGTCTCGTACGTCTCCGGCAGGCCGGGCCCGGCCCAGTCGTGGAGGACGCGGGCCAGCTTCCAGCAGCGGTTGTGCACGTCGGCGATGCCGGCGTTCATGTTGAGGCCGCCGACGACGGGGACCGCGTGCGCGGCGTCGCCGGCGAGCAGGGTCCTTCCGTGGCCGAACCGCTGGGGACGAACGCGTTCATCACCCAGTGCGCGACCGGCAGCACGTCACGTCCACCCACGTCCCCGCGCCGGGGCCGAGGGCGCGTGAGACGAGCTCCCGCCAGTCGGCGTGCTCGGGGTCTTCGGGGGCGGGGCGAACCAGGCCCAGCCGCCCTCGGGATAGAGCGGGAACAGCCCGTGCGCCGTGAAGGAGACCCCGGCCGGCCGCCCGGCGCACCAGGGATCGAGGTCGGCGTCGAAGACGACGGTGGTGAAGCCCCCCAGAGCCCCGGCCCCCGTGGTGGCGAGGCCGAGCAGCCGCCGGACGCGGAGCTCGCGCCGTCGGCGGCGAGTACGTGACGGGCGCGGACACGGGTGCGCGCCCCGCGTTCCCGGTCGTGGAGCAGGCCACGACGCCGTCGGCCTCCTCGGTCAAGTCGGCTCTCGGGCACCGGCCTCTCGACGCCGATCATCGCCGCCGTGGCGAAGTCGTCGTCCCCCAGGGTGTCGCGGAAGCGGACGCGGCCGTACCGGGCGGGGCGAACGCGTTGCCCGCGATCACGTCGGCGAGCCCGAGCTGACGGAAGATCCCCATCGACCGTACGTTGACCAGGCCGGGACCGTGGCAGCGGCGACAACGCCCCGTGCCGCTCGACCAACAGCGTCTCGACGCCCCAGCGTTCCAGGAGGGCCCGGGCGGTGAGGCCGACGGGCCCCGCCGACGATCAACACCGCCGCCTGGGCGTCCGTAAAATCCCTGATGATCACGGTTCAGTCGGGTTGGGGAGCCGGCCGCGGCGGGTACGCGGACGTGGATCGCGAAGAGACAGAAGAGACACGAGTGAGGGGAAGCCATCATGGCCAAGACCAACCCCATCGAGGTACAGCAGGCACTCAAGGGCGCCTCCTACCCCGCGAACAAGAACGCCCTGGTCGACTGCGCCAAGCGGAACCACGCGAACAGCGGCCTCGTCCACCAGCTCGAGGAGCTGCCCGGCAAACAGTTCAACGGGCCCAACGAGGTCGAGAAGGCGATCTTCCGCTCCTGACCGGCACCGCGCCCTGTGGTCCGCCCCGTCGCCGCGGCGACGGGGCGGACCACAGGGCGCGGGCCGTGTGTCGGGCTCAGGCCGCCGGCGCCACCGCGGCGACCGGCGCCGGTGCCGGCGCCACCGCCTCGGTCACCGCCGGGTACCGGACCCGGCGGCCGTGGACCAGCAGCCCGGCGGCCGAGGCGCCGGCGATCAGCAGACCACCGAGCACCAGCGCCGCCCTGGCGCCGGCCAGCTCCATCAGCAGGCCCATCGCGGGCGGCCCGACCAGGCCCCAGCCGGTGCTCAGGCTCCGCCAGACGCCGAGCACCCGGCCCCGCATGTGGGCCGGCGGGTCGGTCTGCAGGACCGTGGTGCCGGCCGTGTCCGAGACGGACTCGACCAGGGCCATCGGGATCACCAGCAGGATCAGCAGCGCCAGCGAGGGCGCGAGGCCGGCGGCGACCTGGAGCAGGGCGCCGATCCCGGCCATCGCCGCGACCAGGCGCACCGAGGGCCGCTGCAGGACACCGGCCACCAGGGCGCCGATGATGCCGCCGACCGCGAGCGCGGTGGAGACGGTGCCGAACGAGCCGGCGCCGGCCGCCAGCGGGCCGGTGACCAGCACCGCGAGCGTCAGCGCGTAGTTCCGGCCGAAGACCGCCGACAGGCCGGTGATGGCGGCCAGCGCCACGAGACGCGGCCGCCGCAGGAAGAACCGCAGGCCCTCCCGGGCGCTCGTGCCCGCGAGCGCCGGGGCCCGACCGGCCGCCTTGGCGGGCTCGGCGGGCGGCGACGGCGGGGGAGCGGCGTCCGGGTCGCGCTCCCGGTCGACCAGCCGCAGGAACGGGATGACGGCGGCGACGAAGGCGAAGGACAGGCCGTTGACCAGGAAGGCCGCCGACGTGCCGAAGAGGACCACGGCGACACCGGCGAGCGCCGTGCCGGCCAGCCGGCCCACGCTGTGCACCGCCGAGCCGAGGGCGATCGCCGACGGGACGTCGCGTGTGTACACCAGGTCATTGCCGAGGAGCGCGCACGCCGGCGCGTCCACCGTGGCGATCACGCCGGTGATCGCCGCGAGCAGCAGCAGCGCCGGCACGTTCAGCAGATCGAAGGCGACCAGGCCCGCGGTGACGACGGCCACCACGCCGAGCGCGGCCTGGCTGACGGCCGCCGTCAGCTTGCGCGGCCAGGCGTCGACGACGGCGCCGCCGAACAGACCCAGCAGTAGGCCGGGGCCGGCCTGCACGGCAAGCGAGAGGCCGGTCACCGCGGCCGATCCGGTGACCTGGAGTACCAGCAGGTTCTGGACGGTCAGCTGCATCCAGGTGCCCGCGTTGGACACCAGGTTGGCCACCGACCACCAGCGCATGCTGGGGTAGCGGAGCGAACGCCACGGGTTGCGGTCCGACCGCGCGCGGTCGGCGGCGGCACGGCGCCGGAGGCGCGCGGGGGCGAGGAGAGACATGCGAGAACCAGGGCCTGACAGCAGGCGGGTGAGGGAAGGCTGGCGGGGCGACGGCGTCCCGCCGATCAGCGCTCACCACCATGACAGACCGGGATCCGGCCGGGAAGACCAAGATCGTCGCCGTCCGGCGCCACCGCCTCGCATCCCTTGTGCCGCAAGGGGAAGGCCCGCCCCGTGCGGTTGCTCACACCGGGCGGGCCCGGCCGGCCGGGCCGTCGGGACCGTCGGGCTCAGGGGTGGAACACGACCTTCGCCGCGTCCTTCCGCTGGAACATCTCGTACGCCTCGGGCGCCCGGTCGAGCGGCAACCGATGGGTGGCGAAGTCGTCGACGCCGAGCGGGTCGTCGTCCGACAGCAGCGGCAGGAGGTCCGGCACCCAGCGCCGCACGTTGGCCTGGCCCATCCGCAGCTGGATCTGCTTGTCGAACAGCTTCAGCATCGGCAGCGGATCGGCCATCCCGCCGTAGACACCGCTCAGCGAGACGGTGCCGCCCCGGCGCACCATGTCGATGGCCAGGTAGAAGGCGGCCAGCCGGTCCACGCCGGCCGTGCCGGCCAGCCTCTCGCCGAGCCGGTCCGGCAGCAGGGCCGTCAGGTTCTGCAGCATCCTGCTGGGCGTGGAGCCGTGCGCCTCCATGCCCACCGCGTCGATCACGGCGTCGGGACCGCGCCCGCCGGTGCGGTCACGGACGGCGCCGACGATGTCGTCGTACGCGGTCAGGTCCAGGGCCTCGACGCCGCGCGCCCTGGCCCTGGCCAGCCGCTCGGTCACCAGGTCGACGCCGATCACGTGCCCGACGCCCCGGTGGGCCGCGATCCGGCAGCACATGTCGCCGATCGGACCGAGGCCCAGCACGACCAGGCTGCCGCCCGCCGGCACGTCCGCGTACTCCACGGCCTGCCAGGCGGTGGGCAGCACGTCCGACAGGTAGAGATACCTGTCGTCCGGCACCTCGGGAGGCACCGGGATCGGCCCGTAGTGCGCCTGAGGCACCCGCAGGTACTCGGCCTGCGCGCCGGGCACCGAGCCGTAGAGGCTCGTGTAGCCGAAGAGCGCGGCGCCCGAGCCCCGGCTGGCGACCTGGGTCGTCTCGCACTGCGTCTGGAGCCCCTGCCGGCACATGAGGCACGCGCCGCAGGAGATCTGGAACGGCACCACCACCCGGTCGCCCGGGCGCGGCGACGCCACCTCGGGCCCGGTCTCCTCGACCACGCCCATCGGCTCGTGCCCCAGCACGTCGCCGGGGGTCATGAACGGCGCCAGTACCTCGTACAGGTGCAGGTCGGAGCCGCACAGGCCGGACGAGGTGATCCTGATCACCGCGTCCGTCGGCTCCCTGATCACCGGGTCGGGGACCTCCTCCACCCGGACGTCGCGCCTGCCTTGCCACACCGCCGCCTTCATCGAGCACACCTCTCGTCGTCGGTGCCCCGCTCGCGGGCCCGGGGTGTCATGTCAGCTCCGAGTAGCCGAACAGCTCGGCGTAGCCGGACGGCAGCTGGCTCAGCAGCTTGTTCATCTCGCCGCCGCTCACCTGGTCCGAGATCGCCGAGAAGACCACCCTGGTGTCGGTCTCCGCGGTCTCCTCGTCCTCGTCGGCGGCCTCGGCGACATGGGCCACGAACTCCTCGACGCCCCAGCTCCGCCCCGAGCCGTCGGCCGCGTTCTCCAGGATCAACGCGAGCTCGGCCGGCAGCTGGTCGCCCAGGTGTGCGGACGACTGCGGGGGAAGACGCTCGCCGAGGGTGCTGAGGACCGCGTCCACCACCCGTTCCGCCTCGTCGTTCGGGTACTCACCGCGGTCGCGTACGGTCGCGACGAACTCTCCATAGGACACGACGTGCCTCCCTTCCGTGCTGCTTGGCACCGCACGTCGTCGACGTGCCTCTTGCCGGGCCTTCACGACCCGGCCGCACGAGTACCACGCGACCGGCACCTGACACGGCCCGGGCGCGGGCGTTTGGTGCCCGTGGGCGGGGGGACCCGGCGGCGGTGACGGGTGACGACGGGCGGACGCTGCTGACGGGCTGGTTCAGCTTCGTCGACGGAGAGGCCACGGCCGGCGACGTGCTGGCGCTGGAACGGGTGCGCGCGCTGTTCGCCGCCCGTGGCGTCCCCCACGACGTGGCGTGGAGCCCGCGCTTCGAACCGCGCGGCCCCACGCTCACCGAGGTCGACCCGACCGACTACGACCGGCTGGTCTTCGTCTGCGGCCCGCTGCACGGCCCCGACATCGCCGAGCTGCACCGCCGCTTCGCGCACTGCCTGCGGGTCGCCGTCGGCACCTCGGTCATCGACCCGGCCGACCCCGCCGCCGCCGGCTTCCACGCCGTGCTCGCCAGGGACGGCGCCGGCCTCGCGCCCGCCCTCGACCTGGCGTTGCGGGCGCCCAGGGTGCGGCGGGAGCCGGTGGTGGGCCTGCTCCTCACCGAGGGCCAGCACGAGTACCGCGGCCGCCGCCGTCACGCGGAGGTCGCGCGGACCGTGACCGGCTGGCTGGCCGAGAGCCGGGTCGCGCCCGTGGTGCTCGAGACCCGGCTCGACGCGGCGGACGGCCGGCTCTGCCGCAGCCCCGGCCAGCTGCTCTCCGCCCTGGAACGGCTCGACGCCGTCGTCACCGACCGGCTGCACGGCCTGGTGCTGGGCCTGCGCGTCGGCGTCCCGCCGATCGCCGTCGACCCGGTGGCGGGCGGCGCCAAGGTCACGGCGCAGGCCAGGGCGTGCGACTGGCCGGCGCTGCTGCCGGCGGAGCGACTCGACCGGCCCGCGCTCGACCACTGGCTGGCCTGGTCGCTCGGCCCCGGCCGGCGCGAGGCGCTGCGGCGCCGCGTGCTGCTCGCCACGGCCCGCGATCCCGCGAACGCCCTGGCCGATTTGTGGCACTCATCCCGAGATAGGAGGGTAGACCCGGATGGTCGTGGGTACCGGACGGCCGCCACGCACGGAAGACCGACCGTCCAGGAGGGCTGATGCCACACCGCGCCGACGACGCCGTGCCGGGGAAGCAGGACCAACTCGAGCCGCTGCGCGACCGCGGCGAGGACGGCCCGCTGACCACCAACTTCGGCACCCGGGTGGACGACACCGACAACTCGCTCCGGCCGGGCGACCGCGGCCCGACGCTGCTCGAGGACTTCCACTTCAGGGAGAAGATCACCCACTTCGACCACGAGCGCATCCCCGAGCGGGTGGTGCACGCCAGGGGCGCCGGCGCCTACGGCCACTTCCGTCCCTACGCGTCGCTGGCCGAGTACACCAGGGCCGACTTCCTCCAGGACCCGAACCGCAGCACCCCGGTCTTCGTCCGCTTCTCCACCGTCGCCGGCTCCCGCGGCTCCGCGGACACCGTGCGCGACGTGCGGGGATTCGCCACCAAGTTCTACACCCGCGAGGGCAACTACGACCTGGTGGGCAACAACTTCCCGGTGTTCTTCATCCAGGACGCCATCAAGTTCCCCGACTTCGTGCACGCGGTGAAGCCCGAGCCGCACAACGAGATCCCCCAGGCCCAGTCGGCGCACGATACCTTCTGGGACTTCGTCTCGCTGCAACCCGAGTCCACCCACATGCTGATGTGGCTGATGTCCGACCGGGCACTGCCCCGCAGCTACCGGATGATGCAGGGCTTCGGCGTGCACACCTTCCGGTTCGTCAACGCCGAGGGGCGCGGCACCTTCGTCAAGTTCCACTGGAAGCCGCTGCTCGGCACCCACTGCCTGGTCTGGGACGAGTGTCAGAAACTCGCCGGCCAGGACCCGGACTTCAGCCGCCGCGACCTGTGGGACGCCATCGAGCGCGGCGACTTCCCCGAATACGAGCTCGGCGTCCAACTCGTCACCGAGAACGACGAGTTCGCCTTCGACTTCGACCTGCTCGACGCCACCAAGATCATCCCCGAGGAGATCGTCCCGGTCCGGCCCGTCGGTCGCATGGTGCTCGACCGCAACCCCGACAACTTCTTCGCCGAGACCGAGCAGGTCGCCTTCCACACCGCGCACGTCGTGCCCGGCATCGACTTCACCAACGACCCGCTGCTGCAGGGCCGCAACTTCTCCTACCTGGACACCCAGCTGATCCGGCTCGGCGGCCCCAACTTCGAGCAACTGCCGGTGAACCGCCCCGTCGCCACCGTCCGCAACAACCAGCGCGACGGCTACGGCCAGCACCGCATCCACCCCGATCACACCAGCTACGCGCCCAACTCGATCAACGGCGGCTGCCCCGTGCTCGCCTCCCCGGACGCCGGCGCCTACGTCCACTACCAGGAGCGCGTCGACGGCGCCAAGATCCGCAGGCGAAGCCCCAGCTTCTCCGACCACTACAGCCAGGCCACCCTCTTCTGGAACTCGATGGCCGACTGGGAGAAGCAACACATCGTCGCCGCCTACCGGTTCGAGCTCGGCAAGGTGACCAGGCGTGAGATCAGGGAACGCGTCGTGGAGCAGCTCAACCACGTCGACAACGACCTCGCGCGCCGTGTCGCCGAAGGCCTCGGCCTGCCGGCGCCCGACCAGGCCGCCATCCCCAACCACGGCCGCTCGTCCCCGGCGCTCTCCCTGGCCAACCCCGCCGCCGGCGTGGCGGAGGCCGCCGGGGACGACGCGTCCATCGCCACCCGCAGGGTCGCCATCCTGGCCGCCGACGGCGTGGCCAGGAGCGACGTGCTCGCCCTGCGCGAGGCGATGGCGCGTGGCGGTGCGGTGCCGGAGGTGCTCGCGCCACACGCCGGCGAACTGCGCACCACGGACGGCGGCACCGTCACGGTGGACCACGCGCTGTCCACCATGGCCTCGACGATGTACGACGCGGTCTGCGTGCCGGGCGGCCCGGACAGCGTGCGCACCCTGGCCGGCGACGGCCTCGCCCTGCACTACGTGGCCGAGGCGTTCAAACACGGCAAGGGCATCGCGGCGGTCGGCAGCGGGGTCAGCCTCCTCGGCGCCCTTGACCTGCCTGGCCTGCGGCTGGCCGCCGACGGCGACGGCGTCGTCGACGACCACGGCGTGGTCACCGCCACGGACGGCGCCGACCTCGACGCCGTGACCGCCACCCTGGCCGACACCATCGCCGAACACCGCACCTGGACCCGCGACCAGGACGCGACACCGGCGTAACCGCCCTGGCGGGCTGAGGGCCCTCGAAGGGGGCGCGGGTCGTGACAACGCCCGGTTCCGGAGCGGCGCCGTGGGGTTCCCGCCTCGATGGCGCCCAGCCGGGTCCGGCGCGGCGCCGCACGCCGCGGCAGGCGGCGGAGAGGCCGCGCCGCTCTTACGGGGGCGCCGCGGCTGGGTCTCCGACCCCGATGGCGCCCGGGCGCGCGGCGGCTTTTGTCGGGTCCGTCGCCGGTACGGGCGCGGCGGCGGGCCGGCTTTCGCCGGAAGGCGTAGGTGCGGGTGCGGGTGCGGGTGCGGGTCGCCCGAGCCCGGCTTCGCCTGCCCGGGCGGCCGGGAGCCGAGCCCTGAGGCGGGCCTCCTGCCGTACCCGGCATCACCGGTGCCCCTTCGGGGCCCTCCGCAGGTGCGGCCCGTCCGCCGCCTGCGGCGGCGTGCGCCGCAGGAACCGGCGCCCCTTCGAGGGCCCTCAGCCCGCCAGGGCGCCACGGCGGCCCGGCCCGCCAGGGCGATTCACCACTCCGCGAACGAGCCGTCCTGGTGGCGCCAGATCGGGCTGTGCCAGGGCTGCTGGGAGTCGTCCGCCGCGCGGACGGCGGGTTCGTCGACCTCGATGCCGAGGCCGGGCGCGGTGGGGCGGTTGAAGTGGCCGTCGTGGAAGCGGAAGACCTCCCGGTCCACGACGTAGTCGAGCACCTCGGCGCCCGTGTTGTAGTGGATGCCGATGCTCTGCTCCTGGATCAGGAAGTTCGGCGTGGCGAACGCGATCTGCAGGCTGGCGGCCAGCGAGACCGGGCCCAGCGGGCAGTGCGGGGCGATCGGGATGTCGAAGGTCTCGGCGAGGGCGGCGATGCGCCGGACCTCGGAGATGCCGCCGGCGTGTGAGAGGTCGGGCTGGAGGACCGCGACCCCGGCCTGGACGGCCGGCAGCGCGTCGGTGCGCGAGTAGAGCCGCTCGCCGGTGGCGATCGGCACCGGGGACGCGGCGACCAGGTCGCCGAGCAGGTGGGTGTACTCCGGCAGCACCGGCTCCTCGGCGAACAGCGGGTTGGTGTGGGCGAGCCGCGGCAGCACCTTGCGGGCGTTGGCCGCGGTGAACCTGCCGTGGAAGTCGACGGCGAAGTCCCGGTCGGGGCCGAGCGCCTCGCGCGCCGCCTCGGCGCGCCCCACGATCCGCTCCAGGTCGGCGACGGTGGCGAGCCGGTTCATCCGCCCGCTGGCGTTCATCTTGACGGCGGTGAACCCGGCCTCGATCTGGGCCGCCACCGCGTCCGCGATCTCGGCCGGCTCGTCGCCGCCGACCCAGCTGTAGGCCCGCACCCGGTCCCTGACCGGGCCGCCGAGCAGCACGTGCACCGGCACGCCGAGCGTCTTGCCCGCGATGTCCCACAGCGCCTGGTCGAGGCCGGCGACCGCGCTGGAGAGGACCGGGCCGCCGCGGTAGAAGGAGCCCTTGGTCATCAGCTGCCAGTGGTCCTCGATGCGGGACGGGTCCTTGCCGACGAGGAGTTCGGCGAGTTCGTGCACGGCGGCGCGCACCGTCGCGGCACGCCCCTCGACGATCGGCTCGCCCCAGCCGACGACGCCGTCGTCGGTCTCGACACGGCACAGCAGCCAGCGGGGCGGGACGGCGAAGGTCTCGACGCGGGTGATCTTCAAGGTGTTACTCCGGTGGTCCTAGGAACTGTTCTTCAGCACGCTCCAGCCGCCGTCCACCGCCAGCGAGGCGCCGGTGACGAACGAGGCGTCGTCCGAGAGGAGGAAGGCGACGGCGGCCGCCACCTCCTCGGGCCGGCCGAGACGGCGGGCGGCGGTCTCCGCCGCGGTGGCGCGCCGTTCCTCCTCGCCGATGTATCCCCAGGCCGGGGTGAGGACGGGGCCGGGCAGCAGCGCGTTGACCCGGACCTCGGGGCCGTACTCGACGGCGAGTTGTCGGGCGAGGCCGGTGAGGCCGGCCTTGCCCGCGGCGTAGGCGGGACGACCGGGCAGGCCGAACCAGGCGTGCACGGAGGAGACCAGCACGGCCGCCCCGCCGGTGCGGCGCAGCCCCGGCAGGCAGGCGCGGAAGCCGAGGAAGGCGCCGGTGAGGTTGACCGACAGCTGCCGATTCCAGTCGGCGAGATCGGTGGCGTCGGCGGCGGCGATGGTGGCCGTGGCCGCGTTGCTGACCAGACCGGAGACCGGGCCGAACCGCTGTTCCGCGGCCCGCGCCGCCGCCCGCCAGGACGCCTCGTCGGAGACGTCGCAGCGCTGGTAGGCGGCCCGGCCGCCGGCCTCGGCGATCGACTCGACCAGTGCCTCGCCACCCTCCCGCGCCACGTCGGCGACGAGCACCCCGGCGCCCTCGGCGGCGAGCCGCCGCGCGGTGGCCGCACCGATCCCGGAGGCGGCCCCGGTCACCAGGACACAGCGGCCGGCGAACCGGCCCGCGTGGGGTGGGGGAGTGGGCACGTCGTCCTCCAGACCTGTCTCGAGCTGGCGACATTAAATAATTATTTATTGGGGGCTGCCAAGCCTTCGGGTGCGGAGTTCGAAAACCGGCGCGCGCCCCCAAGGGGGGCGCGCGCGCCCGTGGCGAGCGCCGCTGGGTGCGTTCTGCGCCGTGGGAGTGCCGCGCGCGGGCTTGTGAGATGGCCCACAACGACGCGGGATGGGTGATCCGCGTAGATTGCGTGGCCATGACAGCGCTGTGTCATCGGCGTTGTCTCAGAGTGAAGGGGCCGAGAAGCGCGAGCTGGCGAGGTGCGGCTCGTCGGCGGGCCCTCCCGCCCCCTGATCGATGCTCACGCAGCGTCACCCTCACCCCTTGGCGGGCGGTTGACTGGCGGAAACAGGCTGCGTGTAATGCGGACGTCTGCTTGTCTCATGATCGTGAGTCGGGAGAGTCCATGCGGATGCCGGAGCCCGGCATGTCCCCCCATTCCCCGCACCAGTCCCCGCAGTCAAGTCTCGTCGTCGTGATCAACCCCCTGCACCGCCCCTCCCCGCGGTTCACCGTCGCCGCCGCGCGAGCCGGGGCGCTCGGCGTGCTCGAACTGCCCGACGGCGACCCGCGCGGCGCCGTCGAAGCGCTGGGCCGCACCGTCAGCTGGTCGAGCGCGCCCTTCGGCGTCCGGGTGCGGACCGGATGTCCCGTCGGCACCGCCGCGCTGCCCGGCGCCGCCACCACCGTGCTGCTCGCCGACCCCGGGCGCGCCCCGGCCGAGTTCGCCGGGCGCCGGGTGCTGGTCGAGGTCACGGAGCCCGACGCGGCCCGCGCCGCGGCCGCCGCCGGCGCCGACGGGCTGATCGTCCGGGGCTCCGAGTGCGGCGGCCGGGCCGGCGAGTTGAGCACCTTCGTGCTGCTCCAGCGGGTGCTCGCCGACCTCGGCGACACCCTGCCCGTGTGGGCCGCCGGCGGCATCGGGCCGTACACGGCCGCCGCCGCCGTCGTCGGCGGGGCCACCGGCGTCGTGCTCGACACCCAGCTCGCCCTGCTCAATGAGGCCGCCCTGCCGCTGGAGATCGCCGAGACCCTGGCCGCGCTCGACGGCACCGAGACCGTCCGCCGCCACGGCATCCGGGTGCTTCGGCGGCGCGGCCCCGGCGTGCCGGAACCGCCGGACGACCCGGCCGAGTTCGCCGCCCGCGTCGGCGCCGATCCGCGCACCGGGCTGCTGCCCGTCGGCCAGGACGCGCCGCTGGCCGCCGCCTTCGCCCGCCGCTGGTCCACCGTCGCCCAGGCCGTTCGCGGCATACGCCGCGCCGTCGCCGACGCCGTCCGCGACGATCGGCCGGCCACCGCGCTCGGCGCCGACGCGCCGGCCGCCCGGGTCCTCGGCACCCGCCGCCCCGTCGTGCAGGGGCCCATGACCCGGGTCAGCGACCAGCCCGAGTTCGCCGCCGAGGTCGCCGCCCACGGCGGCCTGCCGTTCCTCGCCCTGGCCCTCTCGGACGCCGAGCGGACCCGCGACATGCTGGAGCGCGCCAGCGCCGCCCTCGGCGACGCGCCCTGGGGCGTGGGTATCCTCGGCTTCGCCGACGAGGCCGTCAGGACCGCCCAACTCGACGTCGTCCGCCGGGTGCGCCCCACCCACGCCATCGTCGCCGGCGGTCGCCCGGCCCAGGCCGCCGCCCTGGAGGCAGAGGGCATCGCCACCTTCCTGCACGTGCCGTCGCCCGGGCTGCTGCGGCAGTTCCTCGCCGCCGGCGCCCGCAGGTTCGTCTTCGAGGGCGCCGAGTGCGGTGGCCACGTCGGGCCGCGCAACAGCTTCCCGCTGTGGGAGGCCCAGCTCGACGTGCTGCTCGACCACCTCGCCGCCGGACACGAAGGCCCCGAGCTCGCCGTGCTCTTCGCCGGCGGTGTGCACGACGAGCGGTCGGCCGCCATGATCGCCGCCCTCGCCGCCCCGCTCACCCGCGCCGGCGTCGCCACCGGCGTGCTCATGGGCACCGCCTACCTGTTCACCGAGGAGGCCGTCGCCGTCGGCGCCATCAAGCCGCTGTTCCAGCGCCAGGTCGTCGCCGCCGACGGCACCGACCTGCTGGAGACCGCGCCGGGACACGCCACCCGCTGCGCCCGCAGCGCCTTCGGCGCCGACTTCGAACGGCTGCGCACCGAGCTGCGCGCCGCGGGCGTCCCCGAGCGCGAGAGCTGGGAGCGCCTCGAACGGTTCAACGTCGGCCGGCTCCGGCTCGCCAGCAAGGGCGTCGAGCGCGTCGGCGACGAGCTGCGTGCCGTCGACGAGCGCCGCCAGGCCGCCGAGGGCATGTTCATGGCCGGCGAGGCGGTGGCGCTGCGGGACCGGGTCACCACCCTGGCCGACCTCCACGAGTCCGTCGCCGAGGGCGGGGAGCGCTGGCTGCGCGCCCGCGCCGCTGAGCTGCGCGACCGGCTCGGGCTGCGCGTGCCGGAGCGGGCCGAGCGTGACGCGCCCGAGCCGCTGCGCGTGGCCGTCGTCGGCATGGCCGGGATGTTCCCCGGCGCCGAGGACCTGTCCGCGTTCTGGGCCAACGTCCTGGCCGGCCGGGACTGCGTCACCGAGGTCCCAGCCGACCGCTGGGACCCCGAGCTCTACTACGACCCGGCGGGCGACGGCGAGCGCACCCCGTCCAAGTGGGGCGGCTTCCTGCCCCCCATCCCCTTCGACCCGCTGCGCTACGGCATCCCGCCCGCCTCGCTCGCCAGCATCGAGCCCGTCCAACTCCTGGCCCTCGAGGCCGCGAGACGAGCCCTGGCCGACGCCGGCTACGCGAGTCCCGAGGCCGACCACCGCCGCACCTCGGTGATCTTCGGCACCGAGGCGGGCAGCGACCTGTCCAACGCCAGCGCGCTGCGCAGCGTGCTGCCCGGCTACCTCGGCACCGTCCCGGCCGCGCTCGACGAGCAACTGCCCCGGCTCACCGAGGACTCCTTCCCCGGGATGCTCGCCAACGTCATCGCCGGCCGGATCGCCAACCGGCTCAACCTCGGCGGCGCCAACTACACGGTGGACGCCGCCTGCGCCTCCTCGCTCTCCGCCGTCGACGCCGCCTGCAAGGAACTGGTCACCGGCACCAGCGACCTGGTGCTCTGCGGCGGCGCCGACCTGCACAACGGCATCAACGACTACCTGCTCTTCTCCTCCGTGCACGCGCTCTCGCCCAGCGGCCGCTCGGCCACCTTCGACCAGGCCGCGGACGGCATCGCGCTCGGCGAGGGCGTGGCCTGCGTGGTGCTCAAGCGGCTCGCCGACGCCGAGCGGGACGGCGACCGGATCTACGCCGTCATCGACGGCGTCGGCAGCGCCAGCGACGGCCGCGCCCTCGGCCTCACCGCCCCCCGCCCCGAGGGCCAGCGCGCCGCGCTCACCCGCGCCTACGCCAACGCCCGCGTCTCGCCGGCCGATGTCGGCCTGATCGAGGCCCACGGCACCGGCACCGTGGTCGGCGACCGCACCGAACTCGCCACCCTCACCCAGGTGTTCGAAGAGGCCGGGGCCGCGCCCGGCGGCTGCGTCATCGGCTCGGTCAAGTCCCAGATCGGGCACACCAAGTGCGCCGCGGGCCTCGCCGGCCTGATCAAGGCCACCCTCGCCCTCCACCACGGCGTCCGGCCGCCGACCCTGCACCTCAGCCGGCCCAACGAGGCGTGGTCCGCGGCGAGTAGCCCGTTCGCCTTCCTCACCGAGGCACGCCCCTGGGCCGCCGAACCCGACGAACGGATCGCCGGCGTCAGCGCCTTCGGCTTCGGCGGCACCAACTTCCACGTCGTGCTCCGCGCCCACCGACAGCCGCCCGCCGCGCACGCGTTCGACGAATGGCCGGCCGAGCTGCTGCTCTTCCGCGGCCGGGACGTCGCCGCGGCCCGCACCGCGGCAGCCTCGCTGCTCACCCTGGTGGAGCGCGGCGGACCCTGGCGGCTGCGCGACTACGCGCGTCATGCCGCGCGCCGCGCCGACCTGGCCGCGGCCCGCGGCGAACCCGTCCGCCTCGCCCTCGTCGTGGACCGCCTCGACGCCCTCCCCGCCCTGCTACGCCGCGCCAGGGGCGGCGAGTCCGCGCCGGCCGACGGCATCCACACCGCCGCGCCCGACGCGGGCGAACCCGGGCGGCTCGCCTTCCTCTTCCCCGGCCAGGGCAGCCAACACCCGGGCATGCTCGCCGAGTTGCTGGTCGCCTTCCCCGAGCTCCACCGGCACCTCCACAACGGCGCCCGCTGGGCCGACCGGATCTACCCGCCCGCCGCCTTCGACGAGGCGACCCAGCGACTGTTCCAGGACCGGATCACCGACACCGCCGTCGCCCAACCCGCGTTGGGGCTCGTCGAGTTGGCGGCGGCCGAACTGTTGGCCCAGCTCGGTGTGCGGCCCGACATGGCCGCCGGCCACAGCTACGGCGAACTGGTCGCGCTCGGCGTCGCCGGCGCCCTCAGCCCCGCCGACGTGCTGACCGCGAGCCAGGCCAGGGCCGAGGCCATCCTCGCCGAGGTCAGCACCGGCGACCCGGGCGGCATGGCCGCCATCGCCGCCACCCCGGCCCAGATCGAGGAGGTGCTGCGCGGCTCGACCGCGGCCGAGCGGATCGTCGTCGCCAACCACAACGCGCCACGCCAGACCGTGATCTCGGGCCCCACCGCGCCGCTGGCCGAGGCCATGGCGGCGCTGCGCGGCGCCGGCTTCGCCCCCAAGCCCCTCAGGGTGGCCTGCGCCTTCCACAGCCCCCAGATCGCCGGCGCCGGAGCCGTCTTCGCCGAGCGCCTCTCCCGACTCGCCGTCGGCGCACCCGTGTTCGAGGTCTGGGCCAACCGCACCGCCACGCCCTACCCCAAGGACCCGGACGCCGTCATCGCCGGGCTCGCCGAGCAGATCGGCGCCCCGGTCCGCTTCACCGAGCAGATCGAGGCCATGTACGCCGCCGGGGCACGGGTCTTCGTCGAGGTCGGCCCCGGCCGGGTGCTCAGCCGCCTGGTCGACGCCATCCTCGAGGACCGCCCGCACACCACCGTCACCCTCGACGACCACCGCCGCCCCGGCCTGCCGGGGTTGCTCACCGCGCTCGCCCAACTCGCCGTCGCCGGCGCCGACGTGCGCGCCGGGCGGCTCCTGACCGGCCGTGACGCCGTCGACCCCGAGACCGCCGCCACCCCCACACCCGCCGGCTGGACCGTCGACGGCCAACTCGTCCGCCGCGCCGACGGCACCCCCCTCCCCGGAGCACTCCAACC
>NZ_SMKC01000153.1 GCF_004348315.1 Streptomyces sp. 8K308
CGCTGGAACAACCGCTGGAAGAGCGCCCTCAACGAGTTCGACCTCCTCTTCGACGGCCGACTGACCGCCGGACGAGTGTAGGCTGATCGGCATAATAAGAAATCTATAGACCAAACAGACGAATTACGCCTGATTCCTGATAGACCCGGCTGAGCCGGCGCCACCCGGTTTTGGCGGAGTCTTCGGTTCGGCTCGGGTGCTTGCGAGGCACCAGGAGTCGGTGCCGATCCCGATGATGGTGCCGTTGAAGGCGAAACGGTCGACGAGGGTCGCGCTGTACTTCTCCTCGCGCTCCGTCGGGACCTGGAGAAGAGTTCGGCGCCGTGACGGTCCAGTGCCATGTGTTCTGTCGGGGACGGGGCGCCGTGCGTCGTCGTCCGGTGTTGGTTTCCCCGCCCCGGCCCGCAGGACCGGACGTGCCCCTTGGCCGAGCATCCGGCTCTCCGCGCGATCCGATGTTCAGGCGAGGTATTCGCCGACCAAGACCGCATCGTCGTGGCCGGTCCGGCGAAAGCGTGTCTGCTCCGGATCGACCTCGTCGATGGTGCATGGCGGGCTGATCTGCGCCCCGCGGAAAACGGTAGCGATCGACCCTCGATCGAGGACACTCCGATACGTGCAGGCGCGGCGAGCCCGCGCATGGAGTACTCGCGTTCCGCCGTCGAACCGTCGTCGCCTGAATCAGGCCGCCCGTGCCCGCCCAGGGCGCCGGGGTTCCCCCGGACGCGGGGCCGCCAATGATGCTGTTGCCACGGCGGCCGACGCGACCGACGCGCCGGTGGGACGTTGCGATGGCCCAGCTACGGGCCGTCCTGCCCTGGGCGGGAGACGTTGGCTGTCACGAGTCGCAGGAGGCGGCGGACCTCGTCGAACTGTGCGGGCGTCAGGCCCATGGCGTCGCCGATGGCCGTGGGTACGGTCCGAGCGCGCTCGCGAAGCTCCTGGCCTTGCTCGGTGACGGTGACCAGGACGGTGCGCTCGTCGTCCGGGCGTCGCTCGCGGCGGACCAGGCCCGCGGACTCCAGGCGCTTGATCAGTGGGGTGAGCGTGCCGTAGTCGAGCTGGAGGGCGGCTCCGATGTCCTTGATCGGAACGGTGCCGTGCTCCCACAGCACCAGGAGCACCAGGTACTGCGGGTAGGTGAGCCCGAGGCCCTCCAGGAGGGGGCGGTAGCGGTTGGTCACCGCGCGGGAGGCCGCGTACAGGGCGAAGCACAGCTGATCGTCAAGCAGCAGGGAGAAGCCCTGCTCGGCGTCGGTCTCGGTGCTGGTCACAGCGGTCCCCTCCTCGTGTCGCATGCGACATCAGTGTCCTGGGCAGTCTAATCTGCCAATGGCAAAATCTCCACGCTCACGATTTCCTTGCGTGCGAGGTAATCGCGTCATAGTCTTCTGTGTGCGGGCACCTCCGCCCGCACCGCAGCACGAGCAGGGAGTCAGCCATGACCGACTACACCCCGACCGCACCAGTGCTGGAGCCGGCCGTGGCCGAGTTCGCCGCCGCCACCGCCAACCCGCCATACCTCTTCGACCTCGGTCCGGCCGAGGGCCGCAAGACCGTCAACGAGGTCCAGTCCGGTGAGATCAGCAAGCCGGAGATCGCCGAGGAATGGGTCACCGTCCAGGGCGGCCCCACCGGATCGGTCCGGGCCCGCATCGTCCGGCCGGCCGGCGCCAAGGAGACGCTGCCGGTGATCGTCTACATCCACGGCGCCGGCTGGGTCTTCGGCAACGCCCACACCCACGACCGGCTGGTGCGCGAACTGGCCGTCGGCGCACGCGCGGCCGTCGTCTTCCCCGAGTACGACCTGTCTCCCGAGGCCCGCTACCCGACCGCGATCGAGCAGAACTACGCCGTCGCCCAGTGGATCGTCCGCGAGGGTTCGGCCAACGACCTGGACGCCACCCGGATCGCGGTGGCCGGCGACTCCGTCGGCGGCAACATGTCAGCCGCGCTGACCCTGATGGCCAAGGAGCGCGGCGACGTACCGCTGGTGCAACAGGTGCTGTTCTACCCGGTCACCGACGCCGCCTTCGACACCCCCTCCTACCAGCAGTTCGCGGAAGGGTACTTCCTGCGCCGCGACGCCATGCGGTGGTTCTGGGACCAGTACACCACCGACGAGAACCAGCGAGCCGAGATCACCGCCTCACCACTGCGCGCCACCACCGACCAACTGCGGGGCCTGCCCCCGGCCCTGGTCATCACCGCCGAGGCCGACGTCCTGCGCGACGAGGGCGAGGCCTACGCGAACAAGCTCCGCCAAGCCGGCGTCCCCGTCACCGCCGTCCGCTACCAGGGCATCATCCACGACTTCGTCATGCTCAACGCCCTGCGTGACACCCACGCCGCCGAAGCCGCCATCAACCAGGCCACCGCCACCCTGCGCACGGCCCTCGGCACCGCGTGAGGAAGCCGAGTGACCGGGAAGAAGGTAGAGGAGTGGTGAGCTAGGCCCTGTCCTGCCGATCTTCTTCGGGCCCGCGACTCCCTCAGGCCTGGTGGCCTGGGTGGGGGTGCCCCCTGCACGAAGTGCTCGGGGGAGTGCCCCCGAACGCGGCACCTCGCCGTGTTACCCCGCGTCGCGCGGCGCCGATATGCCGCTGCGCGGCGTGGGGCATGTCGGGCGCTGCGCGCGCATACGGCCGGGTAGGAGCTGCGCTGCTGGCGATGTGCGGCTCCGCCGGGTGGGGCGTCTTGAGCGAGGCGATTGGGGGTACTCCCCCGAGCACTCCGTGCAGGGGGCACCCCACCCGGACGAAGTCTGGGGGAGCACCGCGTCTGACGCCGCGGGCTGATCCGACAAGATCGACAGGACAGGACCTAATTCCCCGCAGCCCATCGTTCTGGTTCACGGCCGGTGGCTCAGCCCGCACAGCTGGCCCCCTGGCTCGACCGCAATCGCGAGCGGGGCCACACGGTCCACGCCGCGGGCTGGCCCGGCATCTCTCCATGCGCCAACCGGTTCGGTCACCACGTCCGCAGCACCGCGATCCGCGCGGCCAACACGCCGGGGGATCCAGGCTCATCAAGGCCACGATGCGGCCCTGACGGTCACAGGCTCGCACCGGACCCCACGCCGTTCCGAACCTCGCCGGTTACCCCTCGACAGGCGCCGGTTCCGATTGACTCACCGACGCTTCCCATCCGGTGAGCCGGTTGAGGAGGAGCACGCGGGTGGCGCCTTGGCCCGGAGCCGACTCGACCTTGGCACGAACGGATCTTGGAGCACATTCGATCTGCCAGGCCAGCGGGCTCAGCCGGGACGCCACACGCCCCGACAAGATGGCGAAGGCAGACGGGAGCACCAGATGCCGCCGCCGATCGTCCGTGTGATCAACCCGGTATGCGCTGGGCGATAGTGGGCGTGCCGCCCACCACCGGGGTGGCCGGCACGGCC
Source organism: Streptomyces sp. 8K308 (assembly GCF_004348315.1). GTDB lineage: Bacteria > Actinomycetota > Actinomycetes > Streptomycetales > Streptomycetaceae > Streptomyces. Next base: position 3,401 of record NZ_SMKC01000153.1, read on the forward strand.
ACCGCGGCGACGACGCCAGTGGGCGCCTCACCGGGGTTGCCGGTGCAACTGGCGGATCTGGGCTTCGGCCTCGGTGGAAGGCCCGGTGGGGCCGTTGTGCGGCAGCTGGTACCGGCTCGGGCCGCCTTGGCTCTGAAGGGCGCCAGTCCGGCACACCGCACGTTTTGCGGCCACCCCGCGCTTGTGCGATCGGCGGATCAACGCCTGGCGCTTCAAACCCGCTCAGCCGTGATTTCCCCCGCCACCAGGACATTCTGCGCGCTCGCACGTTCGAGTGGGAAACCCCAGGGCGGCGTGGCCAGTTCAACTCGACGCTGCGCGCAATGGACTCACCGATCCGCGGGCCGTGCACCGACCGCCGGGCCTCCGCACGGCGAAGCCGTGCACGCGGGCCCGCCCGCCCCGTCGGCGACCGGTTCCCGGGCGCACATGCCGTTGGGGTGGCGACGGTCCACACGCATCCATGAAAGGGCATCATGGAACCCACACTCACCACGGTGACGACGTCGCCCGACCCCTCGGTCTTCGGGCAGCCGGTTACTCTCACCGGGAAGGTCATCCGCATCTTCCCCGGTCCCAACAACCCAACCGGCACGGTGACGTTCACCGTGAGCGGCGGGCCGACGCTCACCGCCCCCGTGAACGGCTCGAGTACGGCCACCTCGGCGCTCCCTCCCGGAACCCGCACGGTGCAGGCCACCTATGGCGGCGACGCCAACTTCAGTGGTTCCAACGGCTTCACGGTGCAGGTGGTGCTGAAGGCATTGACGACCACCACGGTGGCCTCCGCCCCCGATCCATCGTTCATCGGGCAGACGGCCACGTTCACCGCGACCGTCGCCCCGGTGTCGCCCGGCGCCGGCACCCCCACCGGCACGGTCACGTTCTTCATCAGCGGCGGGCCGACGCTGACCGGGGTGCTGAACGCCTCCGGTGTGGCCACGGTCACGACCAGCGCACTGAGCGGCGGCACGCACGCGGTCACCGCCGTGTACGGCGGTGACGCGCATTTCAGTCCAGCCAACGGGACGGACACCCACACCGTGACCTCGCTGGCGCCGACGACCACCACGGTGACCTCGGCACCCGACCCCTCGGTCTTCGGGCAGCCGGTCACCCTGACCGCGACGGTCGCGCCGGTGCCGCCGGCCTCGGGCACCCCGACGGGCACGGTCACCTTCGTGGTGGCCGGCGGTCCCACGCTCACCGGGACGTTGAACGGCTCGGGCGTGGCCACGGTCACGACGACGGCGTTGGCCGTGGGCACCACGCGGTGACCGCTACATACGGCGGCGACGCGAGCTTCGCCTCGTCCTCCGGCACCGAAACCCACACGGTCGACCCGGCGCTCACCACGACCACGGTGACCCCGGCACCCGACCCCTCGTCGCTGGGGCAGACGGTCACGTTCACCGCGACGGTCGCGCCGGTGTCGCCTGGCGCGGGCACCCCCACCGGTACGGTCACGTTCTTCGTCAGCGGCGGCCCCACCCTCACCGGCACCCTCGGTGCCGGCGGAGTCGCGACGGCGAGCACCGCCGTGCTTCCACCCGGAACCTACACGGTGGCGGCGACGTACAGCGGTGACGTCAACTTCACCGGCTCGTCTGGGACCGGTACTCACACGGTGAGCCAGGCGGGCACCACGACCACGGTCACCTCCGCCCCTGATCCGTCGGTGTACTGCCAGGCGGTGACGTTTACGGCGACGGTGGCCGCGAGCTCGGGGAGCTCCTGCGTTCCCACCGGTACGGTGACGTTCGTGGTGGCCGGTGGGCCGACGCTCACCGGCGCTCTGGACGGTAGTGGTGTCGCCACGGCGACGACCAGCGCGTTGGCGGCTGGTTTGTACACGGCGACGGCGACGTACAGCGGCGACGTCAACTTCACCGGCTCGTCCGGAACCGACACCCACACGGTGAACCAGGCGAACACCACGATGCTCCTGACGACGGTCCCCGACTCCTCGACGGTGGGCGAGACGGTCACGCTCGCCGCAGTCGTGGCGCCAGTCCCGCCGGGGGCCGGGGTGGCCACTGGCACGGTGGACTTCGTCGTGACCGGTGGCCCGACCATCATCGGCGTCCCGCTGGACGACAACGGCTTCGCGATCACCGACACCGACGCCATCGGCGTCGGCACCCAGACGGTGACCGCGACCTACAGCGGGGACGCCAACTTCACCGCCTCAAGCGACACTGACACGCAGACCGTGAACCCGTGACCTGACCCCCTCACTTCCAGGCCGCCTGCGCCCACCCACGCGGGCGGCCGCAACCATGTAATACCAAGCTCGGCGCGGTGCCCCGTCGGAGCCAGCGTTGGGGCGGGGCATTCGAATTCGTCCCGAGGCGCTTCGATCTGACCACGGAAACCAGCCACATCCCCCCCACGGCCTTCGCGCACACACTCTCCGGGCGCCTTCCCGAAACCGCCCTCGCCGCGTCGCGGTCGGTGGTGTCCACGGGGGTGACCATCACGGGTAACAGCAGGCCGCGGGTATCCACCATGAGGCGGCGCTTGTGATCGTTGACTCTCCTGCCGGCGTCGTAGCCGCGGTTGGCCGCCGAGACGGCCTCGGCGGCCTTCACACTCTGGGAGTCGATGACCACGGCCACCGCTTGTGGGTCTTTCCGGAGCCGGTGTGCACCTGGCGGCGGAGCTGGTCGCGTAAGACGCCCACGACACCGGCGGCGGCCCACCGCGCGAAGAACCCGTAGTAGGTGCGCCAAGGCGTTCTATGGAATCCGACCGGGGGAAAAAGGCCCTCGCCGCCGATCGTGATCCACAGGGTGACGGTGACGTCGGCTGCCTGCGTCTCGGTCGCCGCTGCGGCCGCCTGGGCGACGGTCGGGGAGTGGGCGAGCGCGAGGGCGGCGAGTTCGGCACCGAGGGCGAGGCGGTGGAGCGGGGGCGGGTGATCAGGCGCACCCCAATCGTGTTGCGCGAGATGTCATCTTCGCTCCACACGGACGCGGGCCTGCTCCGGTTCAACGCGTCGGCGGGAACCGGCCTTCTCATGCGGCAGACTGACCGGAGCTTCCGCCCTCGCGTACGCGTCCGGCGGCGCCGCGCTGTCACCCTGCGGCGCCGCCGTGCTTGTCGAGGCGTTCTGTCTGTCGCGCACCGTCTGGCCGTCCGTGGCGATTAACGCACGTGCTCGGACGGATGACGTTTGGCCGTGGGGGTCAGCAGGAGCAGGAGCTCATCCTCACGTCGTCGATCACCGGGCCCGCGTCGCCGGGGGTGGTGCTGACGAACGACAGCTCTGTGGTGCTGTCGCTGGCCACGAACGACGCTGCCCGCTGGACGTAGCCCATGTCCACGTTAGTCTTGCCGGTGGTGTCGAATGTGAAGTCGGCGACCAGCTGACCGTCGGCGAGGATCTGCCCCGTCTTCACCGCCGGGGGGTGACCGGGCGTCGGGTTACCAGCGAGCTCGTAGAAGACCGTGTACGTCAGCCCCGGAATCGTCGCGAAGGTCTGGGACACGCGTCCCGGGTCGTTCGCGTTGAGGTCGATGCTTTGGACCCCCTCGGCCGCCTCCCAGTACGTCTCGCGCACCAAGTCGACGCCCGAGTCGCCGACAACCCATGGGCCGATTAACTGACCTGCCGAGAGCGGCTGGGCATAGCCGTTCGGAATCGTGGGGTACTCGAAACCCCCGTTGCTGAAGTTGGGCTCGGCCAGAACCGATGCCGCCGACGCCTGGCTGACCGCGCCGGCAGCGGAGGCGAGTACGCTCGCCATGATGGCCGCGGTGAGGTAGCGCATGGCCATGATGATTCCTCCTCGATGCTTCGCCCCTTGTGGGCGGTGTTGACAACACTCGGTCTCGAAGTCGAGAAGCGCAATATCGGGACAGCGGCTCATTGAGGCATAAGACAGAGCGAACAGGGCGTTGTTTTCCGCAACGGGCATGTGTTCCGCGTTCGCCCGTCGAATGAGCCGATGCGCGCCGTCTCTCTCTTAGCCTTTGTTTTTCGTGACGGACAGTCGGATTCTCTGGTGAGGCCGTTCGGTCCTCTGGGCTGATCACGGGCAGATGTGTGGCCCGGCTGCCGCGTCGGTCGGGGTGGGTGCTCGTGGGGATGCCGAAGTGCTGGTCAGCGGGGGTTCGGGGCGAGCCGTGTCAGGGCGCTGGTGATCACATCCGTCCAGGCCAGTGCCGGGCGAGATGCAGGATGCGTCGGAGTCGGTGAAGCGCAGTTGGGCGCCTGGGCGCGGGCGTTCCCTGCGGACGATCAGCCGCATTCCCTCGGGCCAGCCGGTCAGTATGTCGCCGACGAAGGAGGGCGCGGTCTGCGACTCGGCGCCGCCATGTCCCAGCGCTGGGGCACCCGCCACACAACGCGCGAGAAAGCCATCTGGGCTGAGCAACTGGTCGCTGATGAGACATGAGTCCCATCAGCCGACGCACTGTGTCGATCTCCGCTCCCGCCGCCGACATCGGCGGCGGGAGCGGAGACCGGCACGCCCTCCAACGGGCGCCAGCGGGTGGGGCAGCAAGCACCACACGGGCGCCGACAGACCTCCCCTGCCAGGGGCGGGGTCAGGTGCCGACCGCGTCGTCCGCCGAGCGCCGGCGCTGCCGCAGTCTGCCCAGAAGGCGGAGGGGGAGACGTCGCTGCGCTTCCCGCGAGGCGACGTATTCGTAGCCGTAGTACTCGCTTTGGCCCTTCAGGGGCACCATGTTGAGGATGCTGCCCAGCACGGTGGTGGGGGTGCGCTGGAGGGCGCGGACGACGTCGGCGACCTGGCCGCGACGTGTCCGCCCGTGGCGGACCACCAGCAGGTAGCCGTCCAACGCCGGTGCCATCGCGGGAACGTCGGCCAGCGGGAGCACCGGGGGGGTATCCACCACCACGTGGTCGAAGCCGTCGGCGAGGTCGCGTAGCACCGCGCGGTACTGGGCGGAAGCCAGCATCTCCGCTGGGTTGGGGGGGATCACCCCGCTGGTCAGGACAGAGAAGGATTCCGTGGACTGCAGCACTTCGTCTACGGTCGCCTGGCCGATCATCAAGGTGGTGAGCCCCGCGTCCTGGACCAGGCCAAGCGTGCGCCCCAGACAGGGACGTCGCAGGTCGGCATCGACAAGGCACACGGAGGAGCCGAGTTCGGAGAGCGCTGCCGCGAGGTTGATCGCGATGCTGCTCTTCCCCTCGTTGGGCAGTGCGCTGGTGACCGCGATGATCTTCGGCGTCCGGTCCACGTCCAGGAATCGCAGAGTGGTGCACAGCTGCCGGAATGCCTCTGTACGAGGGCCGAAGGCGTTCTCCTGGTTGGCGATGGGATGTTCCGAGGCCCGTGCGTCATACGGGATGCTGCCAAGCACGGGGGGCACGCTGCCTTCGGGCAGGGATACGCCGAGGAAGTCGGTCAGGTCACGGCGACCGCGCACCGAGGAGTCGCGTGACTCCCGCGCGACGGCGAAGCCGACGCCGAGAGCCAGCCCTCCCATCAGCCCCAGCACCAGGTTGAGCGTGAGACTGGGGGAGGTGGGAGCCGAGGGCACGGCTGCGGGCTCGATGATGCTCAGCCGCACCGGTGACGACTCGGATCCCACTGGCCGTTCGATCTCGGCGATGACCTCGGTGAACCGGTCGGCGAGTGCGTCGCTGATCCGGGCGGCGCGCGACGGCTTGGTGTCGGTGACGCTGATTCTGAGCAGCACCGTGTCGAGTGGAACTTCGGTGCTGATGGCGTCTCCCAACTGTGCGGGCGTCATGTCGAGGTCCAGCGACTCCACGACCGGCGCTGTCACCTCAGGGCTCGACACCGCCTGCGCGTAGGAACGGACGCGCGCCAGGGCGAAGCTGTTGCCCTCGTTCAACGTGACCGTGTCCTCGGTGGTCTGGAGCGACACGAAGAGGGTGGTGGTGGCCTGGTACTGGGGGACAGCGGCCGAGGTGGCGAGCGCCCCGAGCACCGTGCCCAGCGTTCCCAGCACCACGATGGCGCGCCATCGGCGGAGCAGGGTCGGCACGTGATTGAGCAGGTTCACAGAATTTGTCCCCCATTGCCTCCGGTACGCACGGGCGCTATCGGAAGGAAGTTGAGCATATACCTCATGTCTCTCATAAGGGGGGCGGCTCCCCCTTAACCCTTTCGGGTGATTCGACGCACCGAGTCGTTAGGGGGATGTTTCGCAAGGACAGAGGACGGTTGTCTGATCGAAAGACTGTCGGGGGGCGCCGCCAGTTCGAACTGCTCTAGGAGCGTAAGAGATGCTCAGACGATCCGTATGGCGCACCGCCCTCGCGGTTCTCGCCGCGGTTGCCGTTCTCTTCATGGCGCCGCTGACGGGTGCCGAGGCCGCGCATGCGCACCCCTACCCGCCGCCTTCGCCGCCGAGCCTCAGTGTCAACCCCTTCTTCGTGGTCGCCGGTGATCCGGTGCGGTTCACGGCGAAGGGCTTCAGCCCCAACCAACAGGTGGTCGCCGTGCTGCGGGACCGGCCGAACACACCGCTCGGCACCTTCGTCGCCAACGCGCAAGGCAAGGTGTCAGGGAGCGTCACGATTCCCGTGTCGACCAGGCTGGGCTTCCACGAGCTTCAGCTCAAGGGGCAGAACCCCAACCTCACGGTGTCGGCCCTCCTGTTCGTGTTCCCACGGGTGTTTCCCCTTGCCGGGGAGACGAGCGGGCAGGAAGAGCCGCAGCCCGCGCAGGCCGACGCCGACATCGAGCCGCGCCACGTGGGTGGTGCGGCGGCCGTGGTCGCGCTCTGTGGCGGAGCGTGGCTGGGGACCCGGCGCCTGAGGAACGGAAACCGGTGACCGCCAGCTCGGCGACGTGATGGCTGGACGTCGACTGCCGCGCCTGCCCTTGCGCCTCAGGGCGTTGACTGGCAGGCCCCGCCCCTGGCGGAGCCGGCTGTCGCCACGACGCCGGGCTCGGGACCGCAGCCGGTTCCGGGCCCGGCATCTGCTGCTCGGCTGTGCCGGGCTGCTGCTGGTCGGCGCCGGCTGGCTCCTGGTCACCGGGCTGCTGGCCCGTAGCGAACTCCTCGCCGCGCAGCGCGAACTGGAGACGGCGCGGCAGTCGGTCATCACCAACCCTGACGAGTCCCGGACAGCGTTGAGCGCCGCGGCCGAGCACGCCGCGCGGGCGCGCGTTCTCACCACGGGGCCCGCGTGGTTCCTCGCCGACGCCCTGCCGGTCCTCGGCGATCCCGCCGAGACGGTGCGTGGCGCGGCGTACGCCGCCGACCGGCTGACGCGGGACGTGCTGCCCCCGCTGGTGCGGCTCGCCTCCGATGTGGAGGGCGATACCCGCGACGGCGAGGGCCTTGGCACCCTGCTGTCCAGGCTTCGGCATGCGGCCCCGGACCTGGAGCGGGCGGCGCGGGCCACCGAGGAGGTGCGGGCCACGGTGGAGGCGTTGCCGCGTACCAGCTGGCTGCCCACCGCCGACGCGCGTGCTGAACTGGTACGCCAGGTCGACCGCCTCACCACCGCGACCGACGACGCCGCCATGGCGGCCCGCCTCCTTCCGCCCATGCTGGGCGACGACGGTCCGCGCCGCTACTTCATGGTCTTCCAGAACACCGCCGAATCCCGGGGCACTGGCGGAATGCCGGGGGCCTTCGCCGTGTTCACGGCCGACCACGGCGCATTGAGTTTCGAACACTTCGGCACGGGCTCCGAGCTGTCGGACAGCCTGCCCGCCATCGAGCTCGGTGCCGAGTTCGACGCCCAGTACGGCGCCAGCGCTCCCACCCGCGTGTGGGCGAACTCCAACCTCAGCCCGCACTTCCCCAACGCCGCGCGTATCTGGGCGGCCACGTGGCAGGAGCACAGCGGCCAGCGGGTGGACGGCGTCATAGCGCTCGACCCCACCGGCCTGGGGCGCCTGCTCGACGCGGCGGGCCCGGCCCGGCTGCCCGACGGCACGGCGCTCACGGGCGAAACCGTGAGCGATCTTGTCCTGCGGACCGCCTACGACCGCTTCCAGGACGACGCGGAGCGCCAAACCTTCCTCCTCGACGTGGCGCGCACCGCTGCCGCGACCCTGACCGGTGCTCTCGAAGACGGCGAGCGTCTGCCCACACTGTTCGAAGCGGGGGCCGACGTGCTGGGAGAGGAGCGCCTGAAGGTGTGGAGCGCGCTTCGCGACGAGCAACTGCGGCTGGAGACCAGGTCCGTGAGCGGGATCCTGCCCGAGGGCCCCGGCCCCTTCGCCGGCCTCGTCGTCAACAACGCCGCCGGCGGCAAACTCGACTACTACCTGGAGCGACGGCTGCGCTGGACGCCTGGAAGCTGCACCGCCCTGGGCCGTTCCGTCACCGTGGAAATCACACTGAGCAACACCGCTCCCCAGTCAGGTCTCCCCGCCTACGTCACCCAGCGCGGCGACAACCCGGACTACCCCACTCAGCCTGGCGACAACCGGCTGCTCGTCTCCTACTACGCCTCCTCGGGCGCGGTTCTCACCGGGGCAGAACTGGACGGCCGCCCGATCACCGCGCACACCGGGGTCGAACGCGGCCACCCGGTCCTCACCATGGACCTCGAACTGCCTGCACAGTCCACCCAGGTCCTCACGCTCCACCTGGTGGAGCCAGTGGGCGAGGAGGGTGACCGGCCACCGGTGCTGCTCCGTCAGCCACTGGTCACCCCGATGCCGGTCACGGTGGACCCCTATCCGGTCTGCGGGTGACCGGTCAGTCCGGGGCACCGTTGACCTGCCCGCCCAGCATGGCCCGGGCGATCCGTTCCACCGCATCCTCGATCCGCGCCGCACACGCCCGCAACACCGACTGGTCTGAGCCGACCGGATCTGCCACATCCTCCTCGGCGCCCGCCACGCGGACGCTTCCACGCCGGGCGGCCGCTGCCCGGACAAGTGCCGTGAGCCGGGCGGTCGGGTCCGCGATCCCCGCCGCGTCCTCCTGGCGCAGCAGCCGAGCGAACTCCCGCAGCGTGAAGGCCCGGGGCAGTGCCCGCGCCGGGGCGAGGCGCACTGCGGCCTCGCGATGCTCGACAGCGGCGCCCAGCACCAGGTCAGCGCGCTCGACCAGCTCGGTGGTCAACCGCCGTGCGACCGGCTTCGTGGGGTCTCCGCCCTGGGGCTGGAGGAACGCCATCACCGCCGCGGGCACCGGCGTACCGGGAACAGCCGCCGTGCCCGCGCTGGTCACTCCGATCGGCACCCGGCCAGGACCGGCCAGCCGCTGTCTGAGCAGCCCCGCCGCAAGCGGTGAGCGATACAGGTTGCCGGTGCACACCATGAGAACGCTGGTGCGGAACTGTTCTGACATGCCGTCAGTATGCCAATTCAGCCGTGAGGAGGATATAGGGGGGAAGAATGCGTGATTCCCTGCCTTGATGCGATTACCTTGGACCATGACGAGTGCCATGGCGGCAGCACATTCGGGTGCCGGTCGTCTTCGCGTGATGCGGGTCATCGCCCGCATGAACATCGGTGGCCCAGCCGTCCAGATCACCTCCTTACTGCGCGGTCTCGACCCGGCGCGCTTCGAGCAGCGGCTGTTCGCAGGGTCAGTCGGCCCCGGCGAGGCCGACCATATCGACAGCCGTGCCCCCGACGTGCCGGTCCACCGGGTGGCCGCGCTGGGCCGGGCGGTGCGGCCCGGCGACGATCTGCGTGCGGTTCGCGAGCTCACCGCCGCGATGCGCCGGTTCCGGCCGCACATCGTCCACACCCACACCGCGAAGGCGGGCGCCCTGGGACGCGTCGCCGCCGTCCTGGCGCGGGTGCCCGCCAGGGTGCACACCTATCACGGCCATCTGCTGCACGGATACTTCTCGCCCCGCGCCACCGGCATGGTCGTCCACGTGGAGCGGAGGTTGGCCCGGCACACCGACCGGCTGGTGGCCGTCGGCGAGCGGGTGCGGGACGACCTGATCGCCGCCGGCATCGGACGGTCGGAGCAGTACGTGGTCGTGCCGCCGGGGACCGTGCTGCCCTCGCCCCCGCCCCGTGCGGACGCCCGGCGGCGGCTCGGCCTGCCACCGGACTGCCCTGTCGTCGCGTATGTCGGCCGCGTGACACGGATTAAGCGGCCCGACCGGTTCGCGGCCGTCGCCCGCGAGGTGCGGCGGACCGTGCCCACCGCCCGTTTCGTGGTGTGTGGTGAGGGCGACCTCGCCGGCGCGCTGGCCGGCCAGACCGGCATGGAGGATCTGCTTCAGCCGCTGGGGTGGCGCGCCGACGTCGAGACGGTGTACGCCGCGGCGGACCTGGTGCTGCTCACCTCCGACAACGAGGGCATGCCCGTCAGCCTCATTGAAGCGGGCCAAGCCGGCGTCGCCGTGGTCGCCACCGACGTGGGCAGCGTGGCCGAGGTGGTGCGGAGTGGCGAGACCGGGCTGCTGGCCGCGCCGGACGTCGCTGAGCTGGCCCGTCATACCGTGCGGCTTCTCAAGGACCCCGGGCTCCGCCGCGACATGGGTCAGCGGGCCCGCGCCTGGACCGTGCGCCGGTTCGGAGCGGAGCGCCTGATCGCCGACACCGACCGCCTCTACGCCGAGATCGCCGTGGCACGCGGCTGGTGGCCGTCCGTGGCCTACGGCGCCACAACAGACACGACCGCAGCAGAAGGAGAGGGTTGAACACACGTGAACGTCGTTGTCACCGGCGGGGCCGGATTCATCGGAGCGAACCTCTGCCGCCGGCTCACCACACGCCGGACCGTCCACCACGTCACCGTCCTGGATGACCTCAGCACCGGCTCGGCGGCCAACCTGGACGGGGTCGCCGTCGAGCTCGTCGAGGGCAGTGTCCTCGATGCTCGCCTGCTCGACGACGTGATCTCCTCGGCGGACGCGGTCGTTCACCTGGCCGCCCGCCCCTCAGTGCCCCGTTCCCTGGCCGATCCCGTCGCCAGCCACGAGGTCAATGCCACGGGCACCGTGCGCGTGTTGGAGGCGTGCCGACGCCGCGGCGTTCACGTCATTGCCGCCTCGTCGTCGTCCGTTTACGGGGACACTGCGGAGCTGCCGAAGCACGAGGCGCTGCCCGTGCTCCCGCTCAGCCCGTACGCCGCCAGCAAGGTCGCTACCGAGGCGTACACGCTCGCCTACGGGGCGGCGTACGGTCTGCCGGTGCTCGTGCTGCGTTTCTTCAACGTCTACGGCCCGCTGCAACCCGCGGCACACGCCTATGCCGCCGTCATCCCGGCGTTCATCGACGCCATGCTGCGCGGGCGGCCGGTGACCATGTTCGGTGATGGCCTGCAGACGCGGGACTTCACCTATGTCGGCACCGTCGTCCGTGTTCTTGCCGACGCGGTGGAACGCTCGGTCACCTGCCCGGGGCCGGTGAACCTCGCTTTCGGCAGCCACGTGTCGCTCCGTCACCTCGTCGAACGGCTCACCGCCGTCATCGGGTCGCCGCCCTGCGAGATCCGGTACGAGGCGGACCGTGCGGGTGACGTTCGCGACTCCCAGGCGGCCGACGGCCTGCTGCGGCGGCTGTTCCCCGACGTCACTCCCGAGCCCCTGGACGCAGGTCTGGCGGAGACGGTGCGGTGGTTCCGCGGGCTCTCCGGGTCCGTGCCTGATCCGCGGGCCTCGGACGCAGGCCACGCAGCGGCCGGCGCGGGCGCTGCCGCTGAACCCGACGGCCCGCCGGATCGGGAGCCAGCGGGCCCGTCGCCGGCAGCGTGATCAGCGAGGCGACGATCGTGGCGGCGGCCATGGCGCCGCCGCCGAGGGCGATGCCCGGCGGCGAGCCGCACAGCACCAGCGCACCGGTGATACAGCCAAGCGTCGCGATCCCGCACAGGAGCATCACGGCCCGTGGCACCGTCAGCCCCACACGGCGCAGCCGGTGGGCGGCGTGGTCGGTGCTGCCCTGCATCAGCGGTCGTCTCGCCATGCGGCGGGAGAGCATGACAAGAGCGGTGTCCGCGGTGGCGATCAGGGTGGCCAGCCACACGCCGAGGAGCCCGGTGGGGCTGTCGGCGCCGGCGTGGAGCACGACGGCGGCCGAGGACAGCGTGAAGCCGATGAAGAGGGAGCCCGCGTCACCGAGGAATATCCGTGCCGGATGCCAGTTGTGGCCGAGGAATCCCAGGCACGCTCCGGCGAGGGCGGAGCTCACCATCCCGAGCCCCTCTTCGCCACCGGACAGCGCGGTCCCGCAGAGGAAACCGCCGCTGATCGCGCACAGGGACGCGGCCGCGCCGTCGGTGTTGTCCAGCAGGTTGACGGCGTTGGTGGTGAAGACGATCCACGCCACGGCCAGGGCGGCGTCGATCCCGCCCCAACCGGTGAGCTCGGGGCAGCC